>JBFWRL010000036.1:0-39373 GCA_050248915.1 Candidatus Sericytochromatia bacterium | reverse complement strand
TCGACTTCACTTTCGAGCAAGACAATTTTGAGCAGCGGAAAAATCGCCTTAAATTGCCTGGCACGTTTGTGCACAAATTGACCCAAAACCTGACGGGGAGAGCCCTGATGCCCACCTGAAGCATTCAGGTCTTGGGCAATATTTGGCTGTAAAAGCGCCAATAAAATCTCCCGCTTGCTGGCAAAATGCCTGAATATTGCCCCCTCGGTAATGCCCACAAGGGCCGCCAGCTTGCGTGTGGAAGTGCCGTGATAACCGTGTTGGGTAAAGAGTTCACGGGCAGCCGCCAGAATACGTTGACGGGTCGGGAGATGATCGGACATCGGCTTTCCTTTGTAAGTAAGTGATTACTTACATCATAACTCTGGGTCTGTCATAGAGCAAGCCAATCCAATCAAAAACAGTGATAATACAAGAAAAAGGATTCCCAAAATGAAACGAAGTGAAGAACTCGCTCCCCTCTCGCGAGAGCATTTAAGCGCTCTGATTCTGGTCTATTGCCTCAAACACGGCAAATCTTCCAATCCCCGTTACCCCTGGCCAACAGACCCCTTTGAGCAGCGCGACAAGGTCTTACAGATGTGGCAAGATGAGCTGCATTGGCACTTTGAGGCCGAAGAAAGCTATTTATTCGATCCTTTGGAGCCCCAGCTATCTCCAGAGTTGCAGGCGGTCAGTCAGGCTTTGCGGGCTGAACATCAGCAGATGCGGGACCTGATTCTGGGCTTGCAGCAGGGCCAGGCGAGCGACATTGCCAAAGCCCTGAGCCAACTGGGAGGCATCCTCGAATGCCATGTCAAAAAAGAGGAGCAGGTCTATTTTGCGGGGCTGGAGCGTGAGATCCCCGCTGAAATGCGCTCTCAGGCCGGGCAGGCCATACTCACTTTTTATGCCCAGCGAGAGCCCTTTGTCTGTGTTTTTACGGGGGAAAGACGCGCCCTGCGCTTCTAAACAAACAAATTGCGCCAGCGCAAAGAACTGGCAGCCTGAATCCACTATGCTAACAAAAAATGACAGCGAGGATTCAGACCATGCAAATGCTCGAACGCCAGGTGAGTGAACTTTTACAAGAAGACCCCCGACGGGCCGCCATCTTTGAAAAATATGCCATTGATTATTGCTGCTGCAATCACCTGACATTGGCAGAAACCTGTCAGGAAAAACAGATCAACCCTGAAGCGATTTTAAAATCCCTGGCAGAAGCCTCTCCCCAGGACGAAGATAGTTTTGTCTCTGTTCAATTGGGGGCCCTGAGCGATGATATCGTCTCTCGCCACCACAGCTATGTCCGCGAACAGGGCGGGCGAATTTTGCCCCTGCTGCAGAAAGTCTGCCAGGTCCACGGTCACCGCGAGCCGCGTCTGCTTGCGCTCAAAACGGTTTTTCACGATTTGCACCAAGATCTGCTCTTGCACATGCAAAAAGAGGAAATGGTACTTTTTCCCTTTTGCAAAGAACTTGAAAAATCCAAGACGGGGGTTGATATGCACTGCGGATCCGTCGCAAACCCCATTCAGATGATGTTATACGAACACGATTTGGCCACTGAGCAGATGAAACAGCTGGAATTTCTGAGTGAACAATTTACTCCCCCCAATTGGGCCTGTAACTCTTTTCTGGCTTTGTTCCAGGCTCTGAAAGACTACCACCAGGATTTGGGAATTCACATGCACCTCGAAAACAATCTGCTCTTTCCTGCAGCCTTGCGCCGAGAAGAGACGCTCACCGGGATTGAAAACCCCTTTGAGATGTCTTTTAAGAGACATTAAAAAGGCACTCCTTGACAGAGTGCCTCAAAGGTAAAAAACCGATTATTTTTTCTTCAGGGAGCGAATATACGCCACCAGATCTTTGAGCTGCTGATCAGACAAAGAGCCATAACCGGGCATGGGGGGTTTGCCTTTTTTAATGGTGGCCGCAATTTGCGCATCACTGGAACCATATTTAAAGGTGCCGGTGGTGAAATCGCGGGGGGCCGGTTTGAGGGATTTCCCTGCCACGCCATCCCCTTTGCCGGTTGCCCCGTGGCACATGGCACATTGGGAAGCATAAAGGGCTTTGCCCTTGGCGGCATTGCCACCGGCGGCAGAGGCGCTCATATTAGATGCCGCTGCCCCAACCAAAGCCAGGGCCAAAGCCAAAGCTGCAAATCTTTTCATGTTCTGTTTCCATATTCCTTTCTAAATCGTCTGCTTCTGAGATTCTCTCAGAATCTGTTTGGATTGTAAAGGAATCCATCTTCGGCCTCTTTGCGTTAGCGCAAACTGTCTCAATCCAAATACCTGTAGAATTCAAATTGAAGGCCCCTGTCTTCAGGGATTACTGGTCCCTCAGGGGAAAAAGAAAGGTACAAACAACCATGAACAGACATTCTCGTCCCCACCCTTTATTTGCTTTACTCGCCGCCGCCAGTTTGAGTGTGGGCCTACTCAATCTGCCCGCTCCTGCCCAGGCCGCTCCCAGCGCCCAAACCCAGGCCACACTGCCTGTTGAAAATGCGATCTTGACGGATCCCCCCATGGTTCCGCCTGCGATCACCCGCAAAACCCCCGCCAAGGTGATTGTCGATCTTGAAGTGCAAGAGTTTATTGGCACCATTGCCGATGGCGTTCAGTACAATTTTTGGTCATTTGGGGGTGTGGTGCCGGGCAAATTTATCCGCGTCCGGGAAGGGGATTCGGTGGAGTTTCATCTCAAAAACCACCCCGACAATAAATCGCCCCACAATATTGATTTACACGCTGTGACCGGCCCCGGTGGCGGGGCCAAAGCCAGTATGACCGCTCCCGGCCATGAGACCACCTTTAGCTTTAAAGCGATCAACCCCGGTTTGTATATTTACCACTGCGCGGCCCCGCCTGTGCCCATGCACATTGCCAATGGGATGTATGGCCTGATCCTGGTTGAACCCAAAGAGGGGCTCAAACCCGTCGACAAAGAATATTATGTGGTGCAAGGCGATTTTTATACCAAAGGGGCTTTTGGCGAACCCGGTCTGCAGCCCTTTGATATGCAAAAAGGGATCGATGAAAATCCCAGCTATGTGCTGTTTAATGGCTCTGTGGGGGCCATGACAGGAGACAAAGCGATCACGGCCAAAAAAGGCGAGACGGTCAGGCTCTTTGTTGGCAATGGCGGCCCCAATTTGATCAGCTCTTTCCACGTGATTGGGGAGATCTTTGATTTGGTTTATACCGAAGGGGGAAGTGACGCCAACCAGAAAAATGTGCAAACCACCTTGGTGCCTGCCGGAGGATCTGCCATTGTCGAATTTAAAGTGGATGTACCCGGCAATTATATTCTGGTGGACCATTCCATCTTCCGCACCTTCAACAAAGGCACCCTGGGGATTTTGACCGTTAACGGAGAGGCCCAACCCGATGTCTTCAGCGGCCAGCAATCCGACAAGATCTATCAGGCCCAGCCCATGAACAAAGCGCCCGTTAAACCAGTTGCCGCCCCTGACCTCAAGGTCATGAGCAGCGGTCAAAATCTCTATGTGGCCAATTGCTCCGCCTGTCACCAGACCGATGGAGCGGGCATGGCGGGCGTCTTTCCGCCCCTGGCCAAATCTGATTACCTGATGGCAGATAAATTGCGCAGCATTGGTGTGGTGCTCAAAGGCCACAGCGGCAAAATTCAGGTCAATGGCCAAGGCTATGACGGCGAAATGCCTGCAATGTCGCATTTGAACAATGACCAAGTGGCCGCCATTCTGACCTATGTGCGCAATAGCTGGGGCAATAAAGGCGACAGCGTGAGTGCCGAAGAAGTCAAAGCTGTACGCGCCAAAATGGCGAAATAGGGGCAGAAAGATGAAACCCAAGGGGTGGCGAATTTGTCTGCCAATCATGGCTTTAAACTTGCTCTTGGTAGCTTTGCCACTCCCTTCTGTGGCCCAAGTCCCCAACAGTGTTTTGGTTCCGGCCGGGGAGTTTACCCCCCAGTTCTCGCCCCGGCCCGGACAGAAAACCTTTCAAATTAAGGCCTTTTGGCTAGATACTCAGCCCGTGACCCAAGCTGAATACCTGGCCTTTCTCAAGTCCCATCCGCGCTGGCAGCGCAGCCAGATTCCGCCGATCTTTCAGGAGGGCAGCTATTTGGCCCATTGGCAAGGCGATCTGAGATTGCCAGCCCCAACACCTGCAGTGCCAAAGCCTGAAAAACAAGCTGTCACACAGGTTTCTTGGATGGCTGCCAGGGCCTTTTGTGCCGCTCAGGGCAAACGGCTGCCAAGCCTCTTGGAATGGGAGTACGCCGCTGAGGTCGACAATCCAGACAGCTTGCTCTGGTACAGCCAGGCTGGGGTGGGTATTCCTGCCCAGGCCGGTGCAAGCCCAGCCAATGCCAAAGGCATTCGGGATTTGCACCTGATGTACGAATGGGTTGAAGACTTTAACCAGGTGATTATGACCAACGACAGCCGCGAAGGCAGTGAAAAAGACAGTGCCCTCTTTTGTGGCAATAGCGGCAACGCCACCGACCGCATGAACTATGCCGCTTTTACCCGCTTTGCCTTTTGGAGTTCGCTACAAACGGCATATACCCTCAAAAACTTGGGGTTTCGCTGCGCGCGAGACCGTTAAAAGGAATAAAAAAATGAAAAAAATACTTTCACTCTGTTTGCTCAGTTCGCTGCTGGTTGGGCCTGTGTGGGCCCAAAACAATCACAGCAATCACCACAACCACAGCCAACATCCCCAAATGCAAGGGGCACAGCCCAGTGGCAAATCCCTCTATTGGCTCGACGGCAGTTGGACCAACCAACAGAAAAAACAGCTCGCGCTCAAAAGTCTGCGCGGCCAAATCGTTGTGATCGCCATGATTTACAGCTCTTGCAGCAGTGTCTGCCCGTTGATCTTGGAAGATGTCAAAAAAATTGAAAAAAGCCTGTCGGCAGCCGACCGTGACAAAGTCACCTTTGTCTTGGTTTCGTTTGATCCCCAGCGGGACAGTCCTCAAAAACTGGCCCAATATGCCCAAAAACACGGTGTGAATCGTGCCCATTGGCATTTTTTAAATGGCAAAGCGGGCCAGGTCTCTGAATTGGCGGCATTGCTGGGTGTGCGTTACCAGGCCACAGCCCAAGGTGAATTTATTCACTCCAATCAGATTACCTTGCTCAATGCCGAAGGTGAGGTGGCTTACCAGCGACCAGATCTCAAGACCGATCTCTCAGATTTTCAAACAAAATTAAAAGGCCTGCTGCCCCAGATGTCCCACCAAGGACACCATTAATTTTTAACTGTTTGGGCGCATCTGTGTCAAAATGCCGCCCCCGAGCAAACGATCTGTGCTGTCGTAAAAGACCACCGACTGACCTTGGCCCACAGGCATGTGCGGTGCATCCAATTGAACGGTGGCAGTTTTGTCAGACGACAGATGCAGCAGGCCAGAGACAGGGACGCCCTGCGAGGACAGTTTAAACAGACAGCGCAGTTCAGCCTCGGGAGCGGGAATGGAGACCCAATTGACTTCAGCCAGGCTGAGACGAGCACTGAGGAGCTGTTCGCGGGGGGCCACCTGCACCAAATTGCGAACAGGATCCACCCCTGCCACATAGAGGCGCTCTGTGCTGCCGCCCCCCAAACCCCGGCGCTGACCTAAGGTATACTTCACCCGCCCCGAATGTGTGCCATGCACCTGTCCGTCTACGTGGACAATCTCACCGGGAATCAGGCCTTGAGGGGCGTGTGTTTGCCAAAAATCGTCGGCTGTGGGCACCACAAAACACAGATCTTGGCTATCGGGTTTCTGGGCCAACTCCGTCAGACCCAGGGCTTGGGCTTTTTCGCGCACCTGGCTTTTTTTGAGCGCGCCCAAGGGGAAAAGGGCCCGTTGCAACTGGCTTTGAGAGAGACGCCAGAGCATATAACTCTGGTCTTTGCTGGGGTCTGCCCCCATAAAAACCTCTTGCCGCTGTGTTTGGGGGTTGAGCGACAATCGGGCATAATGGCCCGAAGCCAAGGCGCTGATCTCAGGATCTTTCTGCTGAAGCTGCTCCCAAAGCAGGCCAAACTTAAAGAGCTGGTTACACCAAACACAGGGATTGGGGGTTTGCCCCTGCAGGCGGGCCACAACAAAGGGTTCGACAATTTGGCTGCGGAAATCGTCGAGGGCCTCAATCAAAAAATGGCGAATGCCCAGTTGACGCGCCACTTCTTTGGCACGGGCCACATCTTCAAAGGAGCAACACAGGCTGCCCCGCCAGAGGGCCAGGGTCACACCCACCACTTCGTGTCCGGCGGCTTGTAAAAGCGCAGCTGCCACACTGCTGTCCACGCCACCGCTCATGCCTACCGCAATTTTGGCCATGGCCTCAATCTTGCGCGAGGCTTTCCAGCCTGGAGATGTCCAAAATCGTGAGCTGTTCCCGGCCAGATTTGACCATGCCTTTGCTTTCCCAGGCACTGAGAATCCGGCTGATGGTATACAAAGTAGAACCGACCATTTCAGCCAGATCCTGGCGCGAAAGGGGCATGTCGATCAGGGTGCCTTTGTCGGTTTCGACGGCATTTTTTTCGAGCAGGCGCAAGAGGGCATGGGCCAAGCGTTTTTCCACGGGTTCGGTCGCCAATTCAAGGTAGCGATCCTGCAATTCGTGGGTGCGTTTGACCATGATCTGAAAGGCATTGATCGCCAATTGGGGGAAACGGCCCATCAATTTGAGAATGTCCCCATGGGGCAGGGCCAGGGCTTGACAGGCTTTGGTTGCCAGGGCTGAGCCTGGATATTCTCCGCCCGAAAGCGCGGCCACACAGCCGAAGATTTCAATCGGGTCAACCATGCGCATGACCACTTGCTGTCCTTCGGGGGTCAATTGCAAGACCTTGATCTGGCCCTCTAAGAGGATATACACATGTTGGGCAGGGGTTCCCTGGTGAAAGAAATAGGCATCCGCATCTAAGCGGGTGGGAATGGCGTATTCGAGCAGGTGCTCTAAGTCGCTGTCGGGCAGCCCCTTAAACAGAGGGGTCTGGGCCAGTTGTTTTAACAAGACCTCGCGGACAATATGGGCTGGCAGTGATTTTATCATGACGCTTACTTTTTCTAAATGCTAGAGCCAGTATACTGCTTTTTGATCTGATTCTGGGCATGAAATTTTCTTTTCTGCTCAACCGGGTTTGCCATCGATGCGCGGGCGGGTCCAGATCGGCAAATAGACCCCCAGCAAAAGTCCAAAAGCCAGCAGCCAAAGCAGTCCTGCCGCTGGGAGTAAAATGGCGCTCAGGCTGGGTAAAACAGCAGGCAATAGGCGCAGAAGCACCGCCAGGGTTAACAGCAAATAGCCAGCTATTATCGGGGCAGAGGCCTGAATGGGGCGTCCGGTGTGGCCCAGCGAGACCCGTGAGACCATGCCATAAATAAACGTGCCCATGGCACCGGCTGTCCAGGCATGGGTGGCAGTACTGCGCGAGACCCACTCCAAAGCGGCCAGCCCCTGCAAGAAAAAGCCGACAATGATCCAGACATAGCCCAAATAGAGGATCCAGAGAATGGGAATTTTGCGGCTTTGCCAGGGTTGCCAGATCTGCCAGCGAAAAAGGTGAATGCCTCCAGCTAAAAAGGCCAGGGCTGCCGTCCAACCTGAATGTGGCAGCAGCAATTGGGCCAAGGCAAAAGCCAGTGTAACCCCCAGGGCCAAATGATCCAGCCTGGGTTTGCGCATGATCTGCACCCCCGGCAAGGCCTTTTCGGCAAAAAAGGGCAAGACCCTTCCGGCGATCAGAACAATCATGCTGATCACCAGGGTAACCGCCAATTGGATACCGATCAATCCCGAGTGGGAGAGGCTTCCCAGAGCAACTCCCGCCAATTCCAGGCTCGCCAAGGTATCTGCAACCAAGATCAAGCTGAGTAAAAACCAAAAAATGCGGTTGCGTCCTTGCAGTGTGGGCTTCAGCAGCCAACCCAACCAGAGCCAAAAGCCCAATTCTGCAGCCAGTCCCAGCAGCGGATTCAGGCCCGTCAGGGGCAAGATGCGCGCGGCACTCCAGACCCCCGCCAGCAGGATCAGCCGGGGGCCAGAAACTCCTTTTTGATTGGCCCAATTGGCACTGGCCGTAAGCAGAAAACCGGCGATGATGGCCCCCCCAAAACCAAAGACCATTTCGTGGGCATGCCAGAGTATGGGAGCGCTGCTTAAAACCGGGTGGGGCCCTTTGAGCAAAAACAAGACCCAGAGCAACATCAGGCCAAAAGCGCCCAGGCTGCCTGCCAAAAACATCGGACGAAAGCCCAAACCCCACAAGGCCGTCATTTTGTTTGCGGGGGAGGTGGCGTCAATCGGGTGATTTTTAAGATTGAGATTTTGCAGGTTCATATCGAATTCCTCACTTCTGTTTTTAATCCTAACGGCCCTCTGCCTTCGGGTATTTGCGCCAGCGCAAAGTAATGGGGGCAATCAGCAAGGATAATAGACTCACATCCCCCTTTGAAAACAGGTACAACCGTGTTGAGCAGTGGCATCCCAACAGAAAAAAGACATTTGCCCCTCTTTTTGGCAAGCGGTCTCTTTTGCCTCCTGCTGGGAAGTTATGCGGGGTTGCACAGATTGGGGCTGCCTCTGCCCGGTGCTTGGGCTGGTTTCCACGGCCCTTTGATGGTCTGTGGTTTTTTGGGCACTTTAATTGGCCTGGAACGGGCAGTACACCTGGGATCGCGTTGGGCCTTGCTGGTCCCGCTTTCGGCCTTTTTAGGTGCCCTGAGTCTGCTTGCTGGCCACGCCGCCTGGGCGCTGGGGCTGTGGCTGTGGCTGTTCTCGGCGATTATGCATCTTGGGGTCTTTTTAAAGGGCCATTTTCCGCTCAAATTGCCCGAAGATCTGCTCAGCGTGTGTGGTTTGTTGTGCTGGCTGATCAGTTTGTTTTTTTGGCTTGAGGGCCACCCCCTGCGCGAGATTTCTGTCGCTTTGCTGTTTTTTCCGCTTTTGACCATTTTGGCAGAACGCTGGCCAGGGGCCACTGCCAAACTCAAAATGGGAGGGGGGATCACCCTTGGGTGTGGGCTGGGACTGAGTGCCCTTTTGCTGTTTTTGCTGCCCAACCCCGATCTGCCGCTGCGCCTGAGTGGGGTCTGCCTGATGGGGGCCGGTCTCTTTTTGAGCTGGCAAGAGAGGCCGCTCAAAACGACCCTTTCAGCGGGCCAAAAGCGCGAACAGGGCTGGGAATTGTACCTGGAGCGGGTCATGGTGATGAGTTATGGCTGGCTGAGTTTGAGTGGTCTGCTGTTTTTGCTGCTGGGTGAACAGGGACTGCGTGAGCCTTTTTATGATCTGCTGATCCACGGACTGAGCCTGGGGTTTATTTTGGGCGTGATTTTTTCGCATTTTTATAAAGTGCTCAAAGCCCTGTTGGGAGCAGATCTGCCATTTTATCAGAGCTATTATCTGCCCTGGGGACTCTTGCAAGCGGGGCTCTTGCTGCGTGCCTATGGCAAGGTCGGAGAACACCCGCAACTGTGGCAAATCGGGGGCAGCCTGAATGTCTTGGCGCTGTTGCTGTTTTTGGGCCTGGTGGCCAGGGCCCTTCAGCGAGGTCTGGCAACATGACAGAAGGCTATTTCCCCCCGTTTTGGGGGCCCGAAGCAGATTTTTCGATTTGGGACAAAATCACCCTCTGGCTCTGGAAATCCCCATTGGTCTCTGTGGAGTTGGCTTCGGAGGAGGGACTCAAACTCGCCGCAATTCAGGAGCGTCTCACTCTTTTTTGCCAATTATTAACGGATTTGCCTTCTTTGCAAATCATTGCGGTGGCCGACGAAGGCGGTTGGTCTGAACCCGTCTATTTTTTGCCCGAGCACATCTGTTTTGGCAAATATCTCTGGCAAAATCTGCAGTTTTATCTTTTCAGGGCGCTCTATCTGACCGTGCAGCGCAAGTTAAATGTAAATTGGCAGCAGCCAGGAGAATATCCCTTGTTGCTTTCGCGTCAAAAAGCCCTGGAACAGTCGGGGCAGATTCTGAATGAGATGTATCAGATCTTTCCGGGCAGCGAAACGTGGATTAGACCTTTGCTGACCGCCCTGCGACAAGAAGCGCTGTTTGAGCAAGAGCAATATTTACCCTGGGGGCGCTGGATTTCTCCGGTTGAGGGACGAACATACGCCTATCCAGCACGGAAACAGACGCTGCACTCAGAGCCCGCCTGCCAGATTCTGCAGATTTGTTCTGTCAGTTGCGAAAATTGTGGAACCGGGCTGATTCATTTTTTAAATTGATCAAGATCAAGTTTAACTGCCCAGTAGATTGACGTGGCACAATTAGTAATTACTATTGATGCTTTATGCTGAAACCAGAAATGAATCTGGAATCGAGGAAAAAGTATGAAACGGACACTCACAACAACTTTATTGACCCTCAGTTTGGGGCTCTCAAGTCTCTTTTTAATGGCCTGTCCGGCTCAAGAGACCACTGACAAACCGGCTGAGCAGCAGGTCGCCAGTACTGCACCGGCGACCGAGAACGCTGAAGCCGGTGCTGATGGCAAAGGCATTGGCCCTGTCAAAGCGGTTGAAGTAGCCGCCAGTGTTGATACAGCAATGGCAGAAGAGGGCAAAAAGACCTTCGAATCCAAATGTGCCTCTTGCCATAAGTTTGAGGCCAAATATGTGGGCCCCGCCCTCAAAGGGGTGACTGAGCGCCGCAAGCCCGAATGGATCATGAATATGATTCTCAACCCCACCGAAATGACACAAAAAGACCCTGAAGCGAAAAAACTCTTTGCGACCTTTATGATGGCCATGCCCAACCAGAATATGGACGAAAAATCTGCGCGGGCTGTCTTGGAGTATTTTCGCAGCATGGACCAAAAGAAATAGATCGTTGATTGAAAAAGTCCCTTAGGAGAAAGCACATGAAAAGTACGAATAAGAAATCCCATCTCAAGACCCTGGCATTCAGCCTGACCACCGCCATGGTGATTGTGGTTGGCTGTGTGACGGCCCAAAAACAATCCGAAAAACCCGCTGCAGGCCTGACCTCTAGCTCTGATGCCGCCCAAAAAGTCTATGTCGAACCGGGCAAACACGATGAGCTGTATGCCTTTATGTCTGGCGGTTTTAGTGGCCAAGTTGGGGTCTACGGCCTGCCTTCCGGTCGATTGCTCAAAGTCATTCCCGTCTTTTCGCAAAACGCTGAAAACGGCTATGGCTATTCAGAGGAGACCAAGCCGCTGTTAAACACCACCCACGGCTTTATTCCCTGGGGGGATGCCCACCACCCCAAGCTCTCCCAGACCGCTGGGGAGCAAGACGGCCGTTGGCTGTTTATCAACGAAAACAACACCCCCCGTGTCGCTCGGATTGACCTCGCCACCTTCCGCACCGTGGAAACGATCGAAATTCCCAACAGCGGCGGCAATCACGCCTCACCGTTCTTGACCGAAAACACCGAATACGTCATGGCTTCGACCCGTTTTAGTTTGCCGATTGGCGATGGCGACGTTTCGATTGATACGTACAAAGAGAAATTTAAAGGCACCACCAGTTTTATCAAAGTGGATAAAACCACCGGTAAAATGGCAATTGCCTTTCAGATTTTGCTGCCGGGGTATGACTATGACCTGAGCCATGCGGGCAAAGGGGTTTCTCATGGCTGGTCCTTTTTGACCACCTACAATACCGAGCAGGCCAAATCGTTAAAAGAGGCCAATGCCAGCCAAAACGACAAAGACTTTATTTTGGCGATCAATTGGAAAAAAGCCGAAGAGTATATTGCCCAAGGCAAATTCAAAGAGATGCCCGGCAAACACTTCAACAATCACCTCGATGAAGCCACCCACACCGCAACTTCGAGCACCGTCGAAAAAGTCAAAGTGCTGGACCCGACTGAGTTGCCCGGTTTGGTCTATTATATTCCCTGCCCCAAATCTCCCCACGGGGTGGATGTCGACCCCAGCGGTGAGTATATTGTCGGCGCGGGCAAATTGGCCGCCATGATCCCGGTCTTCTCTTTCTCCAAGATGCTCAAAGCGATTGAAGCCAAAGACTTTGACGGCGAATCCGGCAAAATTCCCGTCTTAAAATACGAGTCGGTCTTGGCGGGAGAAGTCAAAGAACCGGGTCTTGGACCTCTGCACACCGAGTTTGACGGTCAGGGCAATGCCTATACCTCGATGTTTGTCTCCTCTGAAATTGTGAAGTGGAAAGTGGATACCCAGGAAGTGCTGGATCGCACCCCGGCCTTTTATTCGATTGGCCACTTGATGATTCCCGGTGGTGATACCCGCAAGCCCTATGGCAAATACGTGGTGGCTTTAAACAAAATCACCAAAGACCGCTATTTGCCCACCGGCCCTGAGTTGACCCAATCGGCCCAGTTGATCGATATTGGCGGCCAAAAAATGAATCTGCTGCTGGACTTCCCCACCATTGGGGAGCCACATTATGCCCAGGCCATGCCAGCTGCCAAAATTGTCGAGCGCCAGAAGAAGGTCTATAAACTCGAAGAGAACAAACACCCTTTGGCCGTCAAGGCCGAAAAAGAGACCAAGATCGTGCGCAAAGGCAACGAAGTGCATATCAGCATGAGCACGATCCGCTCGCACTTTTCGCCCGACAATATCGAGGGCATCAAAGAGGGTGACAAGGTCTTCTTCCACATCACCAACCTCGAACAGGACTGGGATGTGCCCCACGGTTTCTCGGTCATGGGCAATAACAATGCAGAATTGTTGATCATGCCCGGTGAAACCCAGACTGCCACTTGGGAGCCCAAGAAAAAAGGCATGTATCCCTTCTATTGCACCGACTTCTGCTCGGCGTTGCACCAAGAAATGCAGGGATATATCCGCGTTTCAGATCGCAATTCCAATGTGCCCCTGAAATTCAGTCTGAGCTCCCCTCCTGGCGCCAAATAGGGCTTTAAAGGATGAACGCAGGCGGGGGCAGAATCAACTCTCCCCCGCCTTTGTGGTAAGTTAAAGGAAGTAAAAAAAATGAAGATCCGTTTACACCCCCTGACCCGTGGCCTGATGGCCCTGATATCTTTGGCGCTGGGCGCCGTGTTTGCCGTTCCACTTTGGCATATTCAACTGGAGGCCCCCCAATACCCCGAAGGCCTGGGTATGGGCATTTGGGTCAATCGCCTGAGCGGGGATCTCAACACCATCAATGGCCTGAATCATTATATTGGCATGATGGAGATCCACCCCGAATCCTTTGCAGAGCTGAAATATATGCCGGTGATTGTGGGCTTTTTTATGGCCTTTGGCCTGCTGATTGCCATTGTCAATCGCCGCGCGCTCTTGACCGCTTGGTTTGGCCTCTTGGCCCTCTCGGGGCTGGCGGGTATCTGGGATTTTTGGCGCTGGACCTATGATTATGGCCACAAACTCAATCCCTATGCCGCAATCAAGGTGCCGGGCATGAGTTACCAACCCCCGATTTTTGGCAGCAAAACCCTGCTCAATTTTAAGGCCCATTCTTATCCTGATCTGGGTGGCTGGCTCTTGATTGGGGTTGGTTTTGCGGTCTTTGCCCTGCTGGCCTGGGAATGGCTGCGCAAACACCCGGAGGCCCCCCAAAGTAATGGCCAGAGTAATGGCCAGAGTAATGGTCTCAACACACTCGCCACACATCTGGGCATGGCCCTCCTCTTGGTCCCGTTTTTGGCTTTGAGTACCACTGCCTGCAGCCCCAAACCCGAACCCATTGTCTTTACCCAAGACAATTGTCATTTTTGCAAAATGACAATTATGGACCCCAAATACGGAGCCGAATTGGTGACAGACAAAGGCAAAATTTTCAAATACGACTCGGTTGAATGTCTGGCCCGGCATTTGGAGCAAGAACCTGATTTAGCGCCCAAAGCCCACTCACTCTGGGTGATCGCTGCCGACCAACCCGGCACCCTGATTCCCGCTCAAACGGCGTTTTATTTGTACAGCCTCAAATTGCCCAGCCCGATGGGGGCCTTTCTCACCCCTGTAAAGGCCCGCTCTGGCGCAGAGGCCCTGATGAAGAGTTATCCCGGCAAGATCTTGAGCTGGGAGGAAATGCTCGCTCAAATCAAAGCCACACCGACCCACAGCCGGGCCCAAGATCATCCCGAAATGGTCTCAGATCTGGAAAAAGCCCAAGCAACAGAAAAAACAAAAGAAACTGCGGTTCTGGGCCATGAAAAGCGTTAAATTCCCAAGACGGTTTTCTTTGTGGGCCTCGGTTAGCCTCTGTACCTGGAGCCTGGGCTGGGCTGGGCTCTTTTTAAGCCGGGCTGAAGCACGGGTGCTGGAGGCCGGGGTGGGCCAGGCTTATCCCCGCCTAGCACAGGCCCTGGCCGCTGCCCAAAACGGCGATCAGATTCGGCTCCATGCTGGCAGCTACACAGAGGGGCCGCTGGTGATCGCCAAATCGATTACCCTGACGGGGGTTGGCTCCGCCATTTTGGATGGCAAAATGAACGGCACCCTCTTGCGGGTCACTGCCCCCGATGTGGTCATACAGGGTCTCACCTTGCGCAATCCGGGCTTTAGCCATACCAAAGACCATGCCGCCATTCGCCTGGAAAGTCTGCGGGCCCGGATTGAAAACAACGTGGTCGAAAATGCCCATTTTGGCATTTATCTTTCTGCCGCCGACCTGAGTGTGATTCGGGGCAATCAGGTGCGCGGCTTGGCCCAAAAAGAGTCCAGTTCGGCCAATGCCATTCATGTCTGGAAGAGCAATGGCGTGCTGCTAGAAGACAACCATGTCTCCGGGCACCGCGACGGCTTTTATTTTGAATTTGTCAGAAACAGTGTGATTCAGCGCAATACCAGCACCCGCAATTTGCGTTATGGCCTGCATTTTATGTTTTCTGATGGCAATCGCTACGAAGAAAACAGCTTTGACCACAACGGCTCCGGGGTGGCGGTGATGTATACCCGCGATATGGTCATGCGCAAGAACTCCTTTCTCGACAATTGGGGGCCCAGTGCTTATGGCATCTTGCTCAAAGACATCAGCAACAGTGAGATCAGCGACAACCTCTTTCGCGGCAATACCGTGGGCATCAATATGGAGGGCTCCAACCGGATCAAAATTCACCGCAACTTGATCCTCAACAATGGCTGGGCAGCCCGTGTACAGGCCAATAGCAATGACAATATCTTTGCAGACAATACCTTCAGTGGCAATGCCTTTGACATCGCCACCAATGGCTCCGACAACAGCCACACCGGCAATCAATTTAATGGCAATTATTGGGACAAATACACGGGTTACGATCTCAACAAAGACCAGATTGGCGATGTGCCTTATCACCCGGTCAGTATTTTTTCGCGTCTGGTCGAACGGGTGCCTCCCTCGTTGATTCTCTTGCGCAGCTTTTTGGTGCAGGTCATGGATTTGGCCGAACGGGTGGCCCCGGTTTTGACCCCCAAAACCCTGGTGGACGAAAAACCCCATATAAAACCCCCAATGAAATCCCTCTTAAAGAGGCAGCCATGAATATTCACCCCTCTCCCCCGCTGCTGGAGATCAAAGCTGTCAGCAAGACCTTTGGTCGTTTTAAGGCCCTAAAAGACATTTCGTTTCAGGCTGCGCCGGGCCAGGTGATTGCCATTATGGGCCCCAATGGCTCGGGCAAATCGACTTTGCTCAAATCCCTGGTCGGCTTGGTCCTGCCCGAACAGGGGCAGATCTTGTTTCAGAACCAAGATATCCGGGGCAAAAGCGGCTATCGCCACCATTTGGGTTATATGCCCCAAATTGCCCGTTATCCCGAAAACCTGACCGTGAGTGAATTATTGGCCCTGGTTCAGGATTTGCGCGGCTTAAAAGACAATCTCGACCGAGAATTGCATCTGAGCCTGGGCCTGGAAGAAATGGAAGAAAAGAAACTGGGCTCGCTGTCTGGCGGAATGCGTCAACGGGTCAATGCCGCCCTGGCCTTTTTATTCAAACCCGAATTGATCATTCTCGATGAGCCCACCGCCAGTCTGGATCCCCTTTCAGCGGAACTGCTCAAAGAAAAAATCCACGCCGAAAAAGCGGCTGGCAAACTGCTCTTGATCAGCTCACATATTGTTACAGAGGTCGAAGAGCTGGCTGACCGCCTGATCTTTATGCTGGAAGGCCAAATTTGTTTTGATGATCGTCTGGATGTCTTGCGCCAGGCCACAGGCCAGACCCGGTTGGGGGCTGCACTGGCAGAATGGGTAAAAGAACATGCTCTTAAACAATAAATTGCTCAAATATGTGCTCTACGATCTGCTGCGCAGCAAAGTCATGTTGGCGTATGGCCTGCTTTTGATGGCTCTCACCCTGAGTGTCTCAGCCCTGAGCGGCGACCGGGCCCAGATTGCGATCAGTCTGCTCAATTTGGTGCTGCTCCTGGTGCCTTTGATCAGTTTGATCTTTAGCACCATGTATTCTTACCAATTGCGGGATTTTTTGGATTTGCTGCTGGCCCAGCCTGTGAGCCGCCGGGGGGTGTTTCTCGGCCAATATTTGGGTATTTCAAGTTCTCTGGCCCTGGCCTTTTTGGCCGGCTGTGGCGGCCCGCTCTTGGTCGGCGGCTTGACCGAACCCCTGATTTGGATCTTGATTGTGGGGGTGATGTTAAACTTTATTTTCACGGGTTTTGGTTTTTTAGCCGTCAATTGGCAGCCCGACAAAATTCGCGGCATGGCCACCTCGCTGTTTATCTGGTTTTATACCGCCCTGCTCTTTGACGCCCTAATTCTGTTTGGGCTGGTGGCCCTGCAGGATTATCCCCTCGAAAAACCCGCCTTGATCTTGAGTTTTTTAAATCCGGTTGATCTGGCACGGATTTTGGTGCTGATCAAATTGGATATTTCGGCCCTGATGGGTTATACCGGCGCACTCTACCGCCAACTCTTTGGCTCGGGCTGGGGGCAACTTCTGGCCTGTGCTGTGTTGCTGGTCTGGGCGATTGGCCCGGTATTATTGGCCTTGAAGCTATTTGAAAAACGCGATTGTTAAAATTGAGAAAGCAGAAAAACAATGAACAAAAAAATGATCATCCCCCTTATTTTGGGTGCCATGGCCCTCTCTGGCAAAGCCATGGCCCAGGCCGCTGAGCCTGGACACGAACATCCACCTGAACATGAAACCAATCACGAAACACACGCCCAACACAGCCCAACAGATCAGGCTCACCACCACCACAGTCAGGGGGTGGCGATTCCGATTGGGGTCATGGGATCACATATGCACCGAGCAGGAGAATGGATGTTCTCTGCCAGCATCATGGGGGCTGGCATGGGCGGCCTGTTAGATCAGACGAATGTGGTCAGCCGCAACCAAGTCCTGGATGGCTTTGCGATGGCACCCGAGTCGATGTTGATGGGCATGCCGATGCTGGGGGTGATGTATGCGCCCACAGACTGGCTGACCCTGATGGCCATGCTGCCCGGCATGGGTATGTCGATGAGCCATGTTGGCCATGAAGCGCATATGCACACCATGCAAAGCACTGCCACCACGCCTGCAACCATGCAGTCGGGGGGCCTGGGAGATGTCTCCCTGACAGCCATGTTGGGCAATTGGCAATATGAAAACCACAGTTTGCATCTCAATTTGGGGGTGAGCCTGCCCACCGGTTTGATCGATCTGAGTCAACCCAGCACCCAAGGCAATGCCCCTCAAGTCATGCCGTATATGATGCGTCTCGGCTCCGGCACCTGGGATTTGCTGCCGGCCCTGACTTATACCGGCCACACTGGGCCCTGGTGTTGGGGGCTTCAGCCGGGAGGCACCCTCCGCTTGGGAACCAACAGCCTCAATTACAAGCTGGGGCATCGCTTCAGCGGCTCGGGTTGGTTGGGCTACCGCTTCAATGATTGGCTGAGTACTTCGCTTCGCCTGCAAGGCCAGCTCTGGGGCAATGCCGAAGGGGCAGATTCCCGCCTGGACACCACCATGATTCCCTCCGCTGATCCCGCCCGTTTGGGGGGGCAGCGCCTGGATCTGCTTGTGGGCTTTAATCTTGTGCCTTGGCCAGGGCAGCGCCTGGGAATTGAAGGGGGTATCCCCGTTTACCAGCGTCTTTCGGGCCCGCAAATGGCCACCCAGTGGCTCTTGCAGGCCGGGTGGCAGATCGGATTTTGAGATCCGCTCCTCTTGATTCGTTGATCTGAATCAAGTCTCAAGTTTGCGCTTGCGCAAATACGCTGTAAAGAACGTTTGTCAGAATGATGACAAGCGTTCTTTTTATGTGAAAGGCCCCCAACCATGACCGCGCAAACCCCGAAGCAGATTGAGGAAGTATCTCCCATGCGGAACAGCGATACCGAGCGACAGGTGCTGCGTGAACAGGAATTGCGCAAGGCCTTTGATGCGGGGCGAAACTCGGGGTTGCAGCTCAAAGCAGAAAATTTGGACCCCCTTTCGTGTACCGAAATTGCCCTCATTTTGGAACGCAGTGGTCTGCCCTGTATCAGCGGCCCATGGCAGGAAATTGAACCCGGTGTGATGCAACTCAAACGTGTGCCCTGCCAAAGAGAAAATACCCATATCTGCGATGTTTGGCGCGAATCTGTGGATGGGTTGGTGATGGGGGCCGGTGAAAATGCCCGCTACAGCCGCCACAGCTCTTATGCGGATCCAGGCTCCAGCTGTGTAGATCTGCTTTACCCCGAAGACCAGCCCCAATGGCGGCTGGCAGAAGTGCCCGAAGCTTACCAGCCCGTATTGGAACGCTTAAACGCAGATTTGGCAAAACACCAAGCAGAAATCACCCTTTTGGGCTATGCCGAAGCGCAGATTTTTTATCAACTCAAAGACCACCACCCGGTCTTGGCGGGCCGCCGCCAGGGCTTTTTAGAGCTGTCCCTGCAAAAATGGCTCAGCGAATCAGAGCCCCGTTTAAAGCTGGTGGAAATGAGCCCACGCGCGGTCTGGAATGGAGATTAAACCATGGAAATGAGCCGTTCGGGTTTTCTCAAAAAAATGCTGGGAGAGGCGCTGCAGGTCTTGCCCCATGTGGTGCCCGCTTTGGGACTGGTCAAAGCCCCTTTGCCTGGCCAAAGCGCTGGCCCCCAGGCAAATACAGACGAAGCCGAAGAACGGCCCTGGCAAGAAGTCGGTGGCTGGGCAGACTTTCCCCCCGGCACTCACACCCCTGTCAATCAAGGCCAACAGATGGTGGTGGCCTTTGAGCGGGGGCTCTACGCTTTGGACAGTGATGTCTTTCAGCAAGGAGACACATTCCCCCGCCGCCCGCTGCGGATTGAGCCACACGGGCAAATTTCTCTCAATCATCAGGCTTTTTGGCCTGGCAAAGACTATTTATCGCATCTGACGGGCAACCGTAATACCGAAGAGGAGACTTAAACGTCATGTCGAAACATCTCAACCGCCTGGATTTTCTCAAAAATATGGCCGCCTGGGGGGCTGCCCTGGGCGTCACTGGCTGCGCCTCGCGCGCAGAGCGCATGGAAGAGGCCAATAAACCCGTCTTGCGCTATTTTAAACCGACCCAAATCGAAAACCCCCTGGCCGCTTATCCCAATCGCAATTGGGAAAACGTCTACCGCAATCTGTTTAAACCCGACTCAGATTTCACCTTTCTCTGTGCCCCCAACGACACCCACAATTGCCTGCTCAAAACCTATGTCAAAAACGGGATTGCGATCCGCATTGGGCCGACCTACGGCTATGGCAAAGCCAAAGACCTCTATGGCAATAGTGCCTCTCACCGCTGGGATCCCCGCCTTTGCCAAAAAGGCCTGGGGCTCGTGCGCCGGGTCTACGGCGATCGCCGTGTGAAGTCGCCCATGGTGCGCAAGGGTTATTTAGACTGGGTCAAAGCGGGATTCCCACGGGATCCCCAAACGGGGCGTGGACCCGAAAAATACTTCCAACGGGGCAAAGATCAATGGTTGCGCCTCTCTTGGGACGAAGCTTACAAAATTGCGGCCCAGGCCCTGATGAATATTTCCGAAACCTATTCGGGCGAAAAAGGGGCCAAATACCTGCACGCCCAGGGCTATGACGAGGCCGTGATCGAAGCCATGGAAGGCGCAGGGGTGCAGAGTGTTAAAATGCGGGGCGGCATGGCCTTTTTGGGGGCCACCCGGATTTTTGGGCTCTACCGCTTTGCCAATTCATTGGCTCTGCTCGATGCCAAAATTCGCAATGTGGGCCCCGACAAAGCGCACAGCGCCCGTGGTTGGGACAGTTATAGCTGGCACACAGATTTGCCCCCTGGCCACCCAATGGTGACAGGGCAGCAAACCAACGACTTTGACCTCTTTGCCACCGAATACGCCAAATTGATCATTCCCTGGGGCATGAATTGGATCACCACCAAAATGCCCGACTCCCATTGGATGACCGAGGCCCGTCTCAAAGGGGCCAAGACCATCACTGTGACAGTAGAATACAGTGCCACGGCCTCCAAAAATGACGAGGTGATGGTGATCCGGCCCGGCAGCGACCCGGCGTTTGCCCTGGGCTTGGCCCAGGTCATTATTGCCAAAAAACTCTACGATCTCGATTTTGTTCAAGCCAAAACCGATATGCCTTTTTTGATTCGCATGGACAGCCTTGAACCCCTGCGCCCGGAAGAGGTCTTTAAAGACTATCAAAATCCGGTGCCCAAGAATCTCAAGGTCATGAAAGACGGCGAAAAACCGCCTGCTGCATTTGCCCAACAAGCACAGTTTATTCCCGAAAAAATGCTGAAAGAATTCAGGCCTTATCTGGTCTGGGACAGTGCCAAAGGCCAACTCGAAACGGTGACCCGCGACGATTGGGGCAGCAACTTTAATCAAAAGGGCCTCAAACCGGATTTGCGCGCCAAACAACAGGTCAAATTGCTCAACGGTAAAAGTGTTGAAGTGCAGACGGTGTTTGCCCTGATGGAGCGCTACCTGAACGAGAATTTTACCCCCGAGCAGACCGAAGCCATCACCGGTTGCCCGGTCAGCGGGATTGTCTCACTGGCCACTCAAATTGCCCAAAACAAAGAGAAAACTCTGTTTGTGACCGGCATGGGACCCAATCAGTTTTTTAATTCCGACCTCAAAGACCGGGCGATTTTTCTGGTGGCTTCGCTGACGCGCAATGTGGGCTTCCCCGGCGGCAATGTGGGCTCTTATGCCGGCAATTACCGCGGTGCGCTGCTGGGCGGAGAACCCCTGTTTACCATGGAAGATCCCTTCAATCTGCAATTGGATCCCAAAGGCAAAATCACCACCAAAAAATACCTGCACTACGACTCGCTGCACTATTTTAATTATGGGGATCGGCCCCTGCGCATGGGCAAACACCTGCTTACCGGCAAAGGCCATTTGCCCACCCCGACCAAAGCCATGTGGTCGAACAATTCCAACTCGGTGATTGGGAATATCAAATGGCATTATGATGTGGTCAACAATACCCTGCCCAAAGTGGAATTTATTGCCTACGCCGATTGGTGGTGGACGGGCTCATGTGAATATGCGGATTTGATCTTTGCCTGTGACAGTTGGGCCGAATTTAAAGTGCCCGATCTGACGGCCTCTTGCACCAACCCCTTTGCCCAGGTCTATCCCAATACGCCCTTAAAACGGATCTTTGACACCAAGCCAGATATTGAAATTCTGGCTGGGGTGGCCAAAGCTTTGGCAGAAGAGGCCAAAGAGCCCCGCTTTAACGACGTCTGGAAATTTACCAACGAAGGTCAGACCGAAGTCTATTTGCAGCGGATTATCAACGGCTCGTCGTCGCTCAAAGGCTATCAATTTGACAAATTACATGCCGATGCCAAAGCCGGGATACCGACCCTGATGAACAACCGCACCTATCCCCGCGCCTCGTCTTACGAGCAGGCCCAAAACGAGGTGCCTTGGCACACCAAATCTGGGCGTTTGGAGTTCTATCGCTTTGAACCTGAATTTATCGAAAGTGGAGAAAACCTGCTGGTCTACCGCGAACCGATCGACTCCACCCACCACGAGCCCAACGTGATTGTCGCCAAACCGCATCCGGCGATTCGGCCCAAGCAACCGGCTGAATATGGCGTGGATGCAAATAATCAGTCCTGCGAGGTGCGGCAGGCCCGGCATGTGGTGCGCACTCCCGAGCAGATGCTCAAAAGTGTGCACCCACTTAAAAGCAAAGACAAAGACTATAAATATGTCTATCACACCCCCAAATACCGCCACGGAGCACACACCACCCCAATTGATACAGACTTTACAGGCATCTGGTTTGGGCCATTTGGGGATATCTACCGCCACGACAAACGCCTGCCTTCGGTGGTGGAGGGGTATGTGGATATCAATCCTCAGGACGCCAAGGCCCTGGGCGTCGACGACGGCGATTATGTGTATATCGACGCGGATCCCGAAGACCGGCCTTTCAGGGGCTGGGAAAAACAGGCGCAGGCGTATAAAGTGGCCCGCCTGCTGCTGCGGGCACGCTATTATCCCGGCACCCCCAGAGGCATCACCCGCACCTGGCACAATATGTACGGTGCAACCTTTGGCTCGGTCAAAGGCCACGAGACCCGCAGCGACGGTCTGGCCAAAAACCCCGAAACCAATTACCAATCCATGTACCGCTATGGCTCACACCAAAGTGCCACGCGGGCCTGGCTCAAACCGACCCTGATGACCGAAACCCTGGTCCACAAGACGATGTTTGGTCAAGGGATCGCCAAGGGCTTCGAACCGGATATCCATTGCCCGGTGGGGGCGCCTCGCGAGGCCTTTGTCAAAATCACCAAAGCCGCTTCGGGCGGCCTCGATGGCCAGGGCAAATGGCGTCCCGTCTCCCTCGGCTTCCGACCGACCTACGAGAGCAATGCCATGAAGGCCTATCTCGCGGGCCAATATATCCGGGTCAAGAAATAGCGAAAGGAAAACAGCAAAATGTCAGACGTTAAAAATTGGCAAATCAACCGCGAAATGCAGTACCCCTATGAAGAGAGCCGCCCGCAAAAACAGTGGTCGATTGTCTTTGATCTCAACAAATGTATTGCCTGCCAGACCTGTTCTTTGGCCTGCAAAACCACCTGGACCAGTGGCAAAGGTCAGGAGTATATGTTCTGGAATAATGTCGAGACCAAACCCTGGGGCTCTTACCCCATGGCTTGGGACCTCAATATCCTCGAAAAACTGGGCCGCCAGGACTGGGCCAAAAATGGCGAGACCTATGAAGGAAAAACGATTTTTGAGGCGGCTGAACCCGAAGAAGTGGCTGCCCACTTCTTTCCCACCGACGAAGATTGGATGTACCCCAATATTGGCGAAGACGATTGCACTGGCAATCTCGAAGGGGGGGCCCATTTGAACATGCCCCACAAACACTGGTTTTTTTACCTGCCCCGTACCTGCGCCCACTGCACGTATCCAGCCTGTCTGGCCTCGTGCCCGCGCAAGGCGATCTACAAACGCCCTGAAGATGGGATTGTCTTGATCGACCAATCGCGCTGCAAAGGCTATGGCGAATGTGTGCGCGCCTGCCCCTACAAAAAGTCGATGTACAACCCACATACCCGCGTCAGTGAAAAATGTATTGGCTGTTATCCGGCGGTCGAAGAGGGCAAACAGCCGATGTGTGTGCAGAATTGTATTGGCAAAATCCGGATCATGGGCTTTATCAGCCCACCCTGGAAGGCCCGCATGGACAACCCTGTCGACTTTCTTGTACACAAGAAAAAGCTGGCCCTGCCCTATTACCCCCAATTGGGGTTGGAGCCCAATATCTATTATATTCCGCCGATTCATGCCGACTTGGAGTACCTCACCCAGATGTTTGGCCCGCGGGTGCAAGAGAGCATCGACAATTACAAAACCCTCAAAGACGATCCGGTCGCCCAGGGCCTGCTGGTCTTGATGGGCAGCACCGACCGCATTATTCACAGCTTTAAAGTGGCCAATGGCAAAGCCACCGGCTATGACGACAAAGGCCAAGAAATTGTCAGTGTGCCTGTCACCGAGCCGATGATCGTGCGTGAGGCCTTTGATTCCGAGCTTGGTGCCGCGCGGCACAATACCCCCTAGCCCAGTGAGAACAGAAAGGAAAAGCCCAAATGAAAAGCAAAAAAACAAGAAAAACCACCGCCCGGAATACGATTCTGACACTGCTGGCCGTGCCTTTGATTGCCACAGCTCTGAGCATCGGCTCAGCGGTTTATGGTCAAGCGGGACAGGGCCTGATTGCCGAGAAAACCAGCCACAACCTCTTCCATCTCAAACCCAGTGATGGGGCCTGGAAAAAAGCCCCGCTGCAGAGTGTGGATTTGATGGCCCAGCCCATGGCCCTGCCCCGACCCAAGCTGACCCTGACCGAAAAAATGGCGGTTCAGGTCTTGCACAATGGCAAAAGCATTGCCTTTCGCCTGAGTTGGAAAGACCCCGAAAAAAGTGCGGCGGGCCGTTTGGGACTGTTCTCTGATGCCGTGGCGCTGGAATTCCCGGTCAAATTGACCGATGGTCAGCCACCTTCGCCGTTTATGGGGGAGCCTGACAAACCTGTGCATATCTTCCATTGGCGGGCCCAATACCAAAAAGACAAAGAAATGGGCCGCCACCCCACCATGCTGGATCTCTACCCCAATATGTCGGTGGATGCCTATCCGATGGAGTTCAAAGACGAAGCGGCCCCTCAGGGCAATGAATCTCAGCGGCGCATGTTTGCGCCTGGTCAGGCCGCAGGCAACCCGCAATCCTATGTCAAAACCGGGGTCGATGAGATCTTTGCGGAGGGCTTTGGCAGCAGCAGTCTGGCGCCCGAAATCGAAGCAGAGTCCGAAGCGGAATGGAAAAATGGCGAGTGGAGTGTGGTGATCACCCGTCCGCTCAAAACCACCCTGGGCTCGGAACTCAAAGTGGGAGGCAAAAACTTTGTCTGTTTTGCCGTCTGGCAAGGCGGCAAACGCGAGGTGGGTTCGCGCAAATCTGTGACCCTGATGTGGGTCGAACTCAATTTAAAGGCTTAGGTAAACCACCATGTCGGACTATCCCTCTCCCGAATTTTTTCTGGCTTCGCTGCTGACGGCGTATCCGGGCACAGACTTTTTGAATGAATTAGACAGCCTCTTGCCCGTTTTGGCAGCCAAAACGGAACCCGAAGCACAAAGCCTTTACCGCTACCTCAGCGATTTTCAACCCGATGCGCTGCAGATCTGGCAGTCGAACTATATCGACCTCTTTGATCGGGGCCAGGCCCAGAACCCGATCTACGAGACCGAATATGGCCGCAACCGGGCCATTAGCAAATCAACTGAATTGGCCGACTTGGCGGGTTTTTATCAGGCCTTTGGTCTGAACAACGAAGGCTTGCCAGAAATGCCTGACCATATCTCGGTTGAGTTGGAATTTTATGGCTATTTGCTGCTCAAAGAGGCCTGGCTCAAAGAGCAGGGGGATAGCGAAGGCGTTGAAATCGTTGCAGAAGCGCGGGCCAAGTTTTTGCAGGGCCATCTTGCTGCTTTTGCCCAAGCATTGCCCGCCTGTGAGGGCATTCAAAGCCATTCCCTCTACCTCGCGATTTTTACGTGGGTTGCGGAATTGGTCAAGGCAGAATGTCTCAAACAGGAGATCATGCCCGATCCCCTGCATTATTTTAGCCAGGAGCAAGAGCCCGAAGAAATGAATTGCAGTGTGTTGGGCGGCTGTCAGACCGCGCGTTCAGCTGCAGAAAATACCGGCGAAATTCCGCTGCGCAGCCTAAATACAGAAAAAGTGAGGATCTAACTTATGTTTGGCATTGGTGTTCCTGAATTACTGTTGATTCTGGCCCTGGCGCTGATTGTCTTTGGTCCGGGTAAATTACCCGATGTCGGCAAGGCGATTGGGCGTGGCCTGTCTGAATTCCGGCGGGCGGCCAAAGATGTCCACGAAGCGGCAGACGTGGCAATCAGCGAAAGCCCTGCTGAGGCCACACTGCCCGGAAAAAAATAGTGTTATGAAGTCCCTTCTGCCCTCCCCGATGGCCACGTCGTCCCCCACAGCGGTGCCTCAGCTGGTCGATGGATATGGCCGCCACATGCGCAAATTGCGGGTCTCACTCTTGGAGGCCTGTAATTTTCGCTGTTTTTATTGTATGCCTGCAGCGATGCGTTTTGCGGCCAATCCCAAACAGCTCAGCCCAACTGAATTGCACACCATTTGCCAAGCCCTGGTCTCTGGCGGCATCAGCCAAATCCGGATAACCGGGGGAGAGCCCACCCTGCGCAAAGATTTTCGCGAAGTGATCTCAGCCCTGGCTTCACTGCCCTTAGAAAAATTGGGCATGACGAGCAATGGATTTTTGCTGGAGCCCCATTTGCCTTTGCTCAAAGCGCTGGGCTGCCATTATTTGAATATCAGCTTAGACTCACTTCAGGCGGATAATTTTAACCGCATGACCCGTTCTATGGGATTTGAGAAGGTCATGAGCAGTATTTTGAAGGCCCAGCAAATGGGCTTTCAGCTCAAACTCAATACCGTCATTTTGCGGGGCGAAAACGATCACGAATTGTTGGATTTTGTGCGCTTTTCAGAGGCCACAGGCATCGAGGTGCGCTTTTTGGAATTGATGAAAATTGGCATGGCACGCCAGTTTCAGCCCGAAGCTTTTATCAGCGCCGAGGAGCAAATCAGCCAGATTCAAAGCGCTTTTTCACTCAGCCCGATTGCGGTCGAAAAAGACGCCACGGCTTTTTCTTTTCAAACCCAAGGTGGGGGCAAAATTGGCTTTATTGCCTCAGAGTCGCGCCCCTTTTGTGGCGATTGTTCCCGCTTGCGCCTGAGCCACGACGGCAAATTGCGGGCCTGCCTCATGTTGAATCAGGGCCGAAGCCTGCGCAATCTCAGTGAAACTGAATTGCTCCAAGTGACCCGGCAGGTGATGGCGCTTAAACCCTTTCAACGCATTGAATCCGTCGCGCAGAACATGTACCGCATTGGTGGCTAAATTGGCGGTAAAGATGAGAATTTTAGTTCAAAGAGACCCACGTAAACAAATCAGTTCAAACAGAAAGAAAGATCCATGCAAGATACCCTTCCTCTGACTTCAGAAACGAACTCCGAAAACAATGCCGAAAATTCCCAGCTCCTCTCCCCTCCACAGCACAAAGGTCTGCAATTTGACCGTTTTTTCTCCCAGGCCCAAATCTCACCCTATGATGCTCTGGAATGGGAAAAACGCAGCGCCCTGATCAGCAATGAAAAAGGGGCGGTGATCTTTGAACAAAAAGAAATTGAAATGCCCAGCACTTGGTCGCTCCAGGCCAGCAATGTCGTGGCTTCGAAATACTTTCACGGCACACCGGGAACCCCCGCCCGTGAATCCAGTCTGAAACAGCTGATTGGTCGCGTAGCGGGCACCATCAGTCAGTGGGGACAAGACCAGGGCTATTTTGCCGACGGCGCGGCAGCAGCCATTTATCAAGTTGAATTGACCACCCTTCTCTTGCAGCAACGCGCAGCGTTTAACAGCCCGGTTTGGTTCAATTTGGGGGTGGTTGAGCCCCAACCCCAGTGTTCGGCTTGTTTCATTAATTCGGTGGAAGACAGCCTCGATGCCATTTTAAACCTGGCCAAAACCGAAGGCCTGCTGTTTAAATGGGGCTCTGGCACGGGCACGAATCTCTCTGCGCTGCGCTCCTCGCGGGAAGCGCTCTCCGGCGGGGGCACCGCTTCGGGGCCCGTCTCGTTTATGCGGGGCTATGATGCCTTTGCAGGGGTGATTAAATCGGGCGGGAAAACCCGGCGGGCCGCCAAAATGGTGATCTTAAATGTCGATCACCCAGATATTCAAGACTTTGTTCAGAGCAAAGTCAAAGAGGAAAAAAAGGCCTGGGCCCTGATGGATGCAGGTTATGATGGCGGTTTTAATGTGCCCGGTGGGGCCTATGATTCGGTGCAGTTTCAGAATGCCAATCACAGTGTGCGTGTCAGCGATGCCTTTATGCAGGCGGTAGAGGCTGATGCTGAGTGGCAAACCCGCGCGGTGACAGACGGCCACCCCATTGAAACCCTCAGTGCCCGCGCTCTGCTGCGCGAAATTGCAGAGTCCACTTGGACCTGTGGTGATCCCGGCCTGCAATACGATACCACGATCAACCGCTGGCACACCGTCAAAGCGTCGGGCCGGATTCAGGCCTCCAATCCCTGCAGCGAGTTTATGTTTCTCGACGACACCGCCTGCAATCTGGCTTCGATCAATTTACTTAGCTATCTCAAAGACGGGGAATTCCAGATCGACGCCTTTCGACACACCGTGCGCCTGCTGCTGACTGCCCAAGATATTTTGATCGACAAAGCCGGTTACCCCACGCCCCAAATAGCTGAAAACAGCCGTATCTACCGCCCCTTGGGACTGGGTTATGGCAATTTGGGGGCCTTGTTAATGGCCCTGGGGTTGCCTTACGACAGCGATCAAGGCCGTTCCTTGGCTGCCCTGATCACGGCCCTGATGACGGGTGAGGCCTATGCTGTTTCTGCAGAGTTGGCCCAAGCCAAAGGGGCGTTTGAGGCCTATGCCCCCAATGCTCAGGCAATGCTGGAAGTGATTGAAATGCACCAACAGGCCCTGGACAGCGTTGAGGTCTTGAGCGCTGAACAAGAAAAACTGAAACAGGCGGCTCAAAAAAGTTGGCAAAGCGCCCTGGTCCAAGGCCAAACAGGGGGATTCCGCAATGCCCAGGTGTCTGCTTTGGCCCCAACGGGCACCATTGGTTTTATGATGGACTGTGACACCACAGGCATTGAGCCAGATTTTGCCCTGATCAAATACAAACGTCTGGTGGGGGGCGGCACCCTCAAAATCGTCAACCAGACTGTGCCCCAGGCTTTGGTTCGCCTGGGTTATAGCGAAACCCAAAGTGAAGAAATTTTGGCCTATTTACACAGCGAAGAAACCCTCGAAGGCGCCCCTGGGCTCAACAAACAAGATTTGCCCGTCTTTGACTGTGCCTTTACCCCCCTGCGCGGTTCGCGCTCCATTCACTACACGGGGCATCTGCGTATGATGGCGGCTGTGCAGCCCTTTATCTCTGGGGCCATTTCCAAAACAGTGAATCTGCCCTCCCAAGCCAGCGTCGAAGCTATTTTTGAGACCTATGTCATGGCCTGGAAACTGGGTCTCAAAGCTGTGGCAATCTACCGCGACGGCAGCAAACGCACCCAACCGATGAATACCTCGGGCGCTCAAACCCCTGCCAAGGCCCAAGCAGATTTGGCAACTCAAATCCCCCAACGCCGCCGCTTACCCGCCGAACGCCAAGCCATTACCCATAAATTCAGCATTGGCGGCCACGAAGGTTATCTCACAGTGGGCATGTACGCCGATCGCAGTCCGGGTGAAATTTTTATCACCATGGCCAAAGAGGGCAGCGTGATCTCCGGTCTGATGGATTCTTTTGCCACGACAGTCTCATTGGCCTTGCAATACGGCGTGCCTTTGGCTGTGATGGTGGACAAACTCTCCCATACCCGATTTGAACCTTCCGGGTACACCGGCAACAAAGAACTGCCTTTTGCCAAATCGATCATGGACTATCTCTTTCGCTGGCTCGAACTCAAGTTTCTCACAGCGCCCACGTCTGAGCAGGGGGAAGAAGGAACTGAGGTTGATCCCAAATTAGACGCAAAAGCACTCCCCAAAGTTGAACACCGCGGCCTGTTTTTTGCCAATTCCGAAGACGCTCCCCCCTGTAATACCTGTGGTTCGGGCCTGATGGTGCGCAATGGCAGCTGTTATAAATGCTTGAATTGTGGTTCCAGCAATGGCTGTTCCTGAATATTGGCGATCTTGGGCTGAAATTTGGCGCAAGGTCGCATTTTTGTTAGACTGAGAGCAATCTTTGTCACACAGAAAAAGGTCCGTCCTGCCATGTCTGAATCCCTGGAAATGCGTCTGATTGACGCCAACCGCTTGGAAGCACTTGAGCAACAAGCCATACAGGTGGGCAGTGAGGCCCTCAACGCTGCCGCCCGCAATCGCCATTTGCGGGCCCTCGTGGCAGGCTCTGAGCTGGGACAATGGCGGCGAAGACTCGAACACCAACAGACCTATTCTGCCGCACGGGGTCGCCTGAATTGCCCGTCCGCCAAACAACCCCCTTTGCAGGTTGGGCCCCTGCAGGTCTTTGTGCCGGGCCGCGTGCTTACGCTTTACAGCCAATCACCATTGGCTGGCTGTGCTGAATTGCTCAAAATTGAGGCGGGCACAACCTGTCTGGCCACGGCCACTGAGCACCCCTCGCTGCTGGCGATTTCTGTGCCCGACAATCCCGCCCTCAAGGGCTTCGCCTTTGCCCGTTATCTCAAGCAGCGCTTTGGCTTGGCTGGCATGATTTCACTGGAGGCCGAGAGTCCGCTGTTTACCCAATTGCCGGGCCTGGAAGATCTGGCTGACGATCGCATCAGCCACCCCATACTCAAACAGGTTTTGGGCCAATTGCTCAAAGAAACCCCCGCCGCCCCCGAAGAATGGCTGCGCGACAGAGGAGATGGCTCGGTGATCTTTCGCTTGTTTAAATCCCGTTTTGCTGGCCCCGAAGCCCAGTATTTGCGTTTGCCCAAACAGATTTCTTGGCAAAAATTCAGGCGGCAGCCTGCCCGTTTTCCCGCTTGGCCCCTGCTCTTGGAGTCGGCCCTGCAGGTCGAATTGGGGCTGGAATTTATCTTGCAAACGACCGCACCCACACCCGAAACATTGCGATTTTTGCTGACGGGCCAAGCATCCAGCTGAAATTGCCATTATTTTGGCACTTGATTCCTTCTTTTTCCGTGTTAAGATCAATCCATGAACCCAGAATTGGCCCAAGTCTGGAAAATCTATTTCTCGCAAAAGCGCCTCTGGCCTTGGATGGCTCTGACCTGTTTGGGCTGGGGCTATTTATTCAGCACAGGGGCCTGGTGGGATTATGCCGGCTTGATCCTACTGGTGCTCTTGTTTAGCCCCCTCAACGAGTATTTTATTCACCGCTATTTGCTGCATTTTCCCCGCCCGCCTGCAGGCACCCACCAACGCGGCCTGCGTTGGGCCATGGATGAAATTCACTACAAACACCACGAAGACCCCAAAGCGGTGAGGTATGTCTTTGCCGAAGGCTGGTTGATTGGAGTTGGGGTCTTGCTCGATACCGGCCTTGGCTATTTGCTGACCTGGACTTGGCAAGGCACCCTGACCTTTCTCTGTACCAATCTGGCCTATTACCTGCTCTACGAGTGGACCCACTGGTTGGCGCACTCGGATTACACACCCCGCAACCGCTATAGCCGGTATATGAAAAAATACCATGTTTGGCACCACTACAAACACGAAGACCTGTGGTACGGCATTACCAGCCCTTGGGGGGACTTTTTGTTTGGGCGCTACCGCGATCCCAAAGACGTTCAAGCCAGTGAAATGGCCCTGCGCAATCGCGGGCGTCTTCCCTCTTAAACGGATTCGGTCTCATTCTGCAAACGGCGCAGTTTAAACGGTTCTCCCCGCCAAGTTTTAACAAAGACCACTGGCTCGGATCGCAGTTCGGATTTTTGCGCGCTTAAAACCCCCTGCAGATAATCCCAGACATTCCAAGACAGGGTGTAGCGCTCAAACAGGGGCTCTTGTAAAAATTGCAGCAAAATTTGACTGGAACTCAAAAACAAGGCGTCATCCAAGGCCGTCAGAGGCACCTTTCCTGTCTGGGCAAAGGGGGTTAACAGTGCTTTGGCCTCTTGGTAAAACTGTGGCAGGCGCTGGGTGCGCGCCAGCATTTCGAGCAGGGCGTGGCAGGGGCCGACCCAATTTAAGGCGCCTGAGCTATCCGGGCAGGCGCTGTATTCAGCTTCTCCTTGGATCATGCCCAAGGCCTTCTCCTCAAAAAAACGCCAGATCCAATTCAAGGTGGGCCAAGCAGGTTCGGGGGCCATAAAGGCTTCGATGAGGGGCTTAAAGTTGATCTGCCCGTGGGCGTGTAACAGTAAAAGTGGCATGCGCAGACTGCCTGGATTAAAAAAGAGCAATTCCGTCAGCCAGGCAAAACACCGTGCCCGCACCCAGTCGGGTCGGGGCAAGCTGGCGGTGGCGATCACCATTTGCTGGACCTCGACAATTCCGTCGGGGTCGCCTTCGAGGGGGGTAAAACCGTGGCGAAAAGGCACAGTCGCCGTTTCGATCCCATAACGCTCGATAAAAGCAGGATCTGCCATCGGGGCATTGGGCAAGATATCTGCATTAAAAAACTGAAAGGCGTGGTACTGGCCTTTTTCTATGAGAGTGGCAATGCCCTCTGTAAAAGACGTATAACTCTCTTCAGGCAGACCGAGAATTAGATCGGTATAGGTGCGAATGCCCTCGGCCATGAGGCGCTTTTGCAGGGTTTCAAAGTCTGTCAAAGAAATATTTTGACGGCCCGAAGCCCGAAGGGTGGGGGGATGTAAACTCTGGAGGGCCAGGGTCAAATTTTTGTCCAAACCAACTTGAATCAGGCGCTTTTGAATCTCAAAGCTGCGCTCAGGCAGGTTTTTGGCGTTTTGCACCATCAGTGAGCCCGGCTGGCCCGTGGCCAATTTGACTTGGGCGGCGTATTCAGCCAATTCCAGGTCGCGGGGCAAAATACCAAAATTGGCATCAGCACAAAAAATATGGGTGATGCGTTTGGCGGCCAACCAATCCAACTCCGCCAAAAGTCGGGGGGTATCAAAGCGGTTGACCCGGGTAGCAATCGCTGAACCCCAATCACAAAAAACACAGCTAAACGGGCAGCCCCGATTGGTTTCCCAGGTGCTGGCCCAGCGCTGCTTGGGATAAGCGGCCATCAAGGGCTCAAACACGCCATTCAAAAACGGTGAGGGAAAGGCTTCCAAATCGCGGCGCTTGGGGGCCGGTGGGGTGTGTTTAAACTGACCCGAATCAAGCCAACTCAGACCGGGAATGGCTTGCCAGCGCCGCTCTGGGTATTGCTCCATCAAAGCCAGAAAAATATCCTCGCCCTCTCCATGGCAGGCCACATCAACATAAGGGTGCTGCCGCAGCCAGGTTTCAGCCCTGTCGGGCACCTGGGGCCCACCAAAGACGGTCAAGATCTGAGGGTGTTTTTGCTTGAGCTGTTTGGCCAATGCCAGGGAGCGCTGTTCGTTCCAGACATACAAACTTACCCCCAGCACATCCACCTCACTGAGTGCAGCCACTTCCTGGGCCAGAGGAACAGGAAAGACCCGTGGCAAAAGAAAGAGATAACGGCCGGGATCTGCTGCCCGCGACAAAGAAGCCTGTAAGAGCCCCACAGAATAAGGCAAATAAACAGGCGCACCCGTACTATATTGAACCATACCCACAGTGATATGCATCTTGTCATTATAATCGCTCGCGGGCCTGCTCGCCCGTTCCCTTTGTTTCGGTCCAATTCTGCCCTGTGCGTCAGGACCCTTGACACAGCCAGACCGACTGCAGGTGTGTTAAGGTAAAAAAACGCCTGCCACAGGCCCTTTTGAACCATGAAAAAGCCGATTCGCCACACACTCAAGCCCGCTGCCCGCCAATTGCCCCCGCTGTATTGGCCCAGTGTTGTTTTGGCTGTGCTTTTAAGCGGTTTAAGTCTGAGCAATCACTTCGGAGAAGTCCACCCAGGCCTGGATCTGGTGGGGCAGTTTAAAACCCAATTTGCCCTGGCCCTGCTCTTGCCTTTGTTGTTGATGGCCCTGATGCGGCGCTGGCATTTTGTCTTTGGACTGCTGGTTTGTCTGAGTTTAAACGTCGCCGAAATTCTGCCCTGGTTTGTGCCTGTCGGTGCGAGCAAAGCCCAATCCTCTCTCAGCTCGGGTCGAGAGGTCAAAATCTTTCAAGCCAATGTCTTAAATACCAATTCAAACGTCTCAACTTTGGCGCGGCAAATTGTTCAAGAGCAGCCAGATATTGTGATTTTGCTAGAGTTTCACCCCCAACATTTGACCATGATGAACGGCTTGGGCCGGGCCTATCCCTATCGCTTTGCTCCCCCCAACAAACAGTATTTTGGCCTCGGTGTTTGGAGTCGCTACCCCATGAACAAAACCCTGCTGCGCTTTTTGGGCCAGGCCGAATTGCCGACCCTGGAAACCCGTCTGGAGGTGGATACCCAAGAATTGCACCTCTTGGTTACCCACCTCGATTCCCCTGTTCGGGTTCCGGCTCTGCGCCGTAACCGCCAATTAAGCGCCCTGGGCAAACACCTGCAAGACATTCGCCCCCCCCTCTAGGTGGTCGGAGATTACAAAGTCTCGATGTGGTCTCCTTATTACAAGTCCTTTGAAAAACTCAGCGGTTTGAACAATGGTCGCAAGGGCTTTGGTATTTTGCCCAGCTGGCCGAGCTTTTTTCACCCCCTGGTGCAAATTCCGATCGATCATTGCCTGCTCAGCCCCGATTTGAACATGTCTGAAATCCATACGGGGGCGAATGTGGGCTCCGATCACCTGCCATTGATCTTTAAATTTCAGCTATCCCGCCCACCCGATTTTGATTTACACGCGCTATAATCTGGATAGTTTTGTCTGGATTTGGCATAATAGAAGACAACAGTCAAAAACAGAGGTTTCAAAGACCCCATGAATCAAACTCCGACAGAAACCAGCGGCGTCATTGTCACCGACCCCAGCAAAATGCCCCCTTTGGTGCAAGTCAGCCCCAAAGCCCTCAAAGAAATTCAGCGCTTTCTGGCTCAGCAAGACAATCCCAACTTGGGCATTCGCCTGGCGATCAAAGGCGGCGGCTGTTCAGGCCTGTCTTACCACATGGATTACGATGAACCCAAAGAGCGCGATCATGTGCTCAAACAAGATGGCATCAGTGTCTTGATCGATCGCAAAAGTGCCATCTACCTCAAAGGCATGACCCTCGACTTTAACGACGGTCTGAATGGCCGGGGCTTTAAATTTATCAACCCCAATGCCAGCAATACCTGTGGTTGTGGAGAATCGTTCTCTGTCTGAACTCAGGCCCCAATTGTTGATGCTCCCCGGCCCCACCCCCTTGCCTCAGGCTGTGTTGCAGGCCCTTTCGGGGCCGATGCTCAACCACCGGGGCCCTGCTTTTGCTGAACTCTTTGCTGAGATTGAAAAGGGCCTGAGTTGGGCTTTTGAGACCCAAAATCGGGTATTGATGTTAACGGGTTCTGGCACCACCGGCATGGAAGCGGCCCTGCTCAATCTCTTCTCTCCTGGCGACAAAGTCTTGGCCGTTTCCAACGGCTCGTTTGGCGAGCGCTGGGGAGACATGGCCGCCCAGTATGGCCTCGAAGTTGAGCGGCTGGCTTATGAGTGGGGCAAAACCATTCAGACCCAAGATCTGCGCGTACGGCTCCAAGCCGACAAAACCCATGCCATCAAAGCGGTTTTGATCATCCACAACGAGACCTCCACCGGGGTGTTAAACCCGCTGCAAGAGATGGCGGCGATCGTGTCTGAACACGGGGCTTTGGTAATTGTTGATGCCATTTCGAGTTTGACCTCAACCCCGCTGCCGATGGATGCCTGGGGCCTGGATGTGGTCTTGGGCGCTTCACAAAAGGGCTTTATGGTTCCACCGGGGCTGGCCTTTGTGGCTCTCTCTGCCAAGGCCTGGGAGGCACATGCGCAAGCCAGATTGCCGCGCTTTAGTCTGGATTTTACCCTCATCCGTGAATACGCTGAACAGGGTTGGACCCCCTGGACCCCACCGATTCCACTCTTTTATGGCCTGAAAGTGGCCCTGCAAATGATGCGAACTGAAGGTCTTGCACAGATTCAGGCCCGCCATTTGCACCTGATGCAAACCGTTCGTGCCGGTTTAAAAGGCATGGGCCTGGAGCTGATGATCCCCGACGAACGGCATGCCTCGCGGGCGGTGACGCCGGTCTATCCTCCGCCCGGTCTTGATGCCGACGATATCCGTACGCGCCTGCTCGAAGAATACAATATTGTGCTCGGCGGTGGGCAGCGCAAACTCACGGGCCAGATTTTTCGCGTGGGCCATTTGGGCTACCAACACCTGCCCAATATTTGGGCCACCCTAATCGCCTTGGAACAGACCCTGAAAAAAAGCGATTATCCTGTGCCTGCGGGGATTTCGATTGCGGCCACCGACCCGGATTATGAGTGCTAAATCCAAGCTAAGATTCGACTAAGCTTGATATAATCTCCGTCAGAATTTTGATGGTCAAAGATATAATCAGATCATCAAAGCGTAGAAGGAATCTGAACCATGAAAAAATCTCTGTTTGCCTTATTGTCTGCCGCTCTCTTGCTTACCGCCTGCCAATCTGGCCCACAAATGTTGCCCTCAGCGGCTCTCAACCCCCAACTCCGTGCTCCCCAACTCAATCAACTTCGTTCTGCCAGTACCGCCCGCCCACAGGCCCGCTCCGGCGGTACCCGCTGGTACAGCATGGATGAATACCGCAACTTCTTGGCCGGAAAATTACTGGCCACCCTCGACAAAGATGCCGATCAGGCCCTCAACCCGCAAGAATTCAGCCGTCTGGTCAACAAAGCCGTGGTCGCCCGTTTTTCTGAAGTTGATGGCAACCGCGATGGCCGCTTGAATTTGGCCGAACTTCAGGCAGGAAAAAACGCTGTCTTTTCTGAGCGCTATTCCGAAGCCAATTTAAGAAATGCCTTGACCAAATTCTTCCAGGGCAAAGATCTCAATCGCGACCAAAAGGTCTCTTTTCAGGAATCTGGCAGCATGATCAACTTCATTTTTGACTATGACGGCGATCAAAACTTCTCTGTTGAAGAGTTTATCGATGCCATCAGCCAGATGTTAAGCATGTCCCCCGAAAAAACCAACGAGTTTCTCAAAGAGCATTTGGGTTAAGTTCAAGAGCCCATTTGCTGATTCAAGTACTGAAAAACACGGGGCGTGGTCTGAAAGACCGCCTGTTTTTGCAGCCAATTGCCACCTGAGGGATTGACATTCAGGCGGTAGGTGGCCAGGGTCTTGCCTTTGTGTGGCTTGAGGGTCCACGACCCGACCCCATCGCTGTCTTTTAAGTTGCCATCGAGCATTTTCCAGCTCAGGCGTTTGTTTTGGGCATCGAGGGTGTATTGATTGAGCACCCAGATTTCGTTGACCGGAAAGGGAAAGTTAAATTTGACATAGACCTTGGCCTGATTGCCGCTGCGGGAGCGAATTTCAGAGCGGGTCAGGTTTTGGTAATATCGCGGGTAGTTTTTAAAATCTGTCAGGGTTTGCCAGACCTTGTCCACAGGGGCATCAAAAATGCCCTGGGCTTGGATATAGTCCTGGCCAGCGGTATCTATCAGGCGAATATCCAATTGGCCCCGCTCTAAATCTGCCAATGAGGCAGCAGAGGCAGGGGCGCCCGTGAGCAGGCCCAAACCCAAGGCCAACAAAGATTTTTGAAATTTCATGCATGGGCTCCTTCTAAGCATTGAATTGCGTTTGTCTGCTTTGATTGTGGGCAATGAAACAGGTTTCTAACAAGGGATTGGAATCCCTCGCTTTCTCCCTGGTTTTGTTCCCCCCCCACGCCAGATAAGCTGCGCCAGTCAGCTTGATCTGGCTCGTCTAAATACCATGCAAGTCACCTCCCCCTCCCTTCTTGGTATACTTGACTCACAAGACTGGATTTCACACGGCTGGATTTCAAGAGGAAACACTTATTATGCGTAAAGATCAGATTATTTCTATTTTGGGCGCTCCCCTCGACTTGGGCGCAGGACACCGCGGCGTGGATGCAGGGCCTTCGGCCTTTCGCATTGCCGGTCTGGAAAAAGCGATCCGCGAGATGGGCTATCTCGTGCAGGACGAAGGCAATATCTCTGTGGCCATTCCCGAATCGCTGGAAATTGGGCAGACCAATGCCCGCTTTCTGGAAGAGATCACCCTGGCCTGCCAAACCCATTTTGACCGGGTTTTTGAAATTATGCGCAAAGGCAATTTCCCACTGGTGCTCGGGGGCGACCACAGCATTGCAATTGGTACGATTGGCGGCATCAGCGCCTATTACCATGCCAAAGGGGAGCAAATTGGCGTGATCTGGATCGATGCCCACGCAGATATGAACACCCCCGACACCACCCATACCGGCAATATTCACGGTATGCCGATGTCGGTCAATCTGGGCATGGGTTCACCTGAATTGGTCAATCTCGGTGGCTTTGCACCCAAGATCAAGCCCGAACACGTTGTTTTAATTGGCCTGCGTGATGTGGACATCGAAGAAAAAAAGATCGTGCGTGAAAGCGGCGTACACGCTTATACCATGACAGATATTGACGAAAAGGGCATGCCTGCCATCATCCGCGAGGCGATTGAAATTGCCGGGATTGGCACTGCTGGCATTCACCTCTCCTTTGATTTTGACGGCCTCGACCCCAAAATTGCACCCGGTGTGGGCACGCCGGTCAAAGGAGGCATCAAATACCGCGAGGCCCATCTGCTGATGGAAAAAATCGCGGGCACAGGGCGTTTGATTGGCCTGGAAATGGTCGAACTCAACCCCATACTGGATTGGGGCAACCAAACCGCTGAGCTGGGTGTGGAGTTGATCCAATCGGCTTTTGGCAAACGCATTCTCTAAACCCCCCTGTGAAACCGCGCTATCTGCTTCTGAATTGACCCATGGGCAGGCTATAATAACTTCCCATCTTTTGATTCAGAAAGTGCAATATGCCCGTTCATCACCGCGTTTTAAAGACCGAATTAGCCATTTTTGACCTGCCTGAAGAATTACCTTCGGAAGATCAGGCCTTGCTCGAAGTCGCGCGCCAAGCCACAGCCAACTCGTATTCCCCCTATTCCAATTTTAAGGTCGGCGCAGCGGTTCGCTTGGCCAATGGCCAGATTATCAGCGGCAGCAACCAAGAAAATATTGCCTACCCGTCTGGCCTCTGTGCCGAAAGCATTTGTATGTTTGCCGCTGGTGCCCAATTCCCGGCAGAGGCCGTGGTGGCCCTGGCTGTGACCACGGTTTCGGGCCCTGCGGACAGCGACGACTTGGTCACGCCCTGTGGGGTCTGTCGCCAGGTGATCGCAGAATACCGTGCCCGCCACGATTCCCCGATCCGGATTTTGATGCAAGGCCGCCAGGGTCCTGTGGTGGTGGTTCCAGATATCCAAAGCCTGCTGCCCCTGATGTTTGAACACGGCACCCTTAAAAAAGGCGATTAAACCCAGTCAAGACGTCCTATTTCAGCTTTTTTCAAGGGCAAACCCAGGTGTGTCGCCAATTGTGATTTTTGCAACAGATTCGCGCTTGCCAAGTGCTGAATGAGTCGGGATAATGAAAGACATGACCGCATCAATCATCATCCTCAATGGCACTTCCAGTGCCGGTAAATCTTCCCTCGCACGCACCTTTCAGGCCCAAAGTGAACATCAGTGGGTCCGTCTGTCGATTGACGATTGTTTTCGTGCCTTTCCGGCCGGAGCCAATCTCAATACTGTGCCTTATGAGCGTTTGCGCCGGGTATTTTACCAAAATCTCGCCCTCTGGGCCTCGGAGGGCTTCGACCTGATTGTCGACACCGTCTTTGAGGAA
>JBFWRL010000035.1:0-40581 GCA_050248915.1 Candidatus Sericytochromatia bacterium | reverse complement strand
ATTTTTTGGATTTTTGGGTATAATAAGCTCAGAGTCAATCCAAAACAATTCAAAGAGTTTGCCTGTTTATGAGTGGAGTTAGTTTGCGCACGCCCGGTTCTCAAGAGCCGGTTTTAAATCGCTTTAACCAATTAAATGACGCGATCAAAGCTGCTGCTGAAAAAGGCGGCAGCGAAGCGATTGTCAAACACACAGGTGATGACGGCCAAATCTATTATTCCCTGCGCGAGGTCACCAAAAACGAAGTTCAGAATTATGGCGCTGCTGACTTGGATCCCAATATTGTCAAATTCAGCGTGGATGCAAAAGATCTTGATTTGCCCGAAACGGCCACTTCCCCGCCTGCTGGGGCCGAACGCATTTTGGAAGCCAATGTTTTGTCGACCCGCAATGCCATTCAAAACGGCCTAAAAACAGTTTTGCCACCAGGCGTGATCAATGATCCCGCAGCAAAAAACAGTTTGGCTCAAGGGCTTGGCTTTAAAGATTTTGATACATTTTATACCCAATTGTCCCAATTACCGCCTGCCAAACAACAGCAATTTATTCAGATCTTGAGCCAACCTCAATTGTGGCAATCGGTAAAAGACAAAGTCACTCAGTCTTTACAGACCCACTCCCTCAGAAATTATCCCCAGGTCTTGGCAGATTTTGCCAAAGAAATGCAAACGTTGGGCACGACCCTCAAAGGTCAGCTCACGACCCTGCTCAAAAGTGAAGTTGACAGCCTGTTTGAAGGCAAAGGCACACCCGCATTTGATCCTGCTTTGGGGAACGCTGATTCAAAGTGGTCTCCGGCTGCTTTGCTCGGGGTTTACAATAGCTTGAGCAATATCAAAACGCAATCACCACAAGATTTTCAGCGTTTACAAGCCATTACCAATGACCCCACCAAAAAACCCCTGACCTTTAAATACGATTCTCAGCCACCGGTATCGACCAAAGAGAACATCGCACTCGAAGACCCCGTTTCGCTTTTAACCAATTCCATGAAAATTGCCCATACTTCCTGCGGCGACTGCAAAGAACATGTCATTACCATTCGGGATGGGGCAATCAAAGGTAGTTCTGAGCCCATTCTCAACAGTGCCGTGCTCGAAAAACTGACATTTCTCAGCCGGGGAAATCTGGATCATAAACCCATCCCCGGTTTTCAACACGGTTTGAATCATTGGTATACCTTGCCAGAAATGACAGAGCGCAAGCTGGTCACAGGCAATCCACCTGGTGTGGATCAAGCCGCCGCTCTCAAATTATTGTCTGATCTCAATGCCACAGGCAGCGACAAAGAAAAAACCTGGCGCTTATTGGGGGCGATGGGCAATGCCCTGGGCACGTTTGACCCTGCCAAACTCAAAGAAAACCCTGTTTTGTGTCAATATTTAAAGACAGACAAATCTGGAAACCTGGGCTCTGGCCTGGACATGACCAAACTCTGGGACGTCTTTTTTAAAGGGGGCGGCAACTCCGCAAAGATCGATGAAATCAAAGGGGCTTTAGACACTTTGTTGCCGACGATCAAGCCCCAGTCTCTGATCAATACGGTCTTTAAAATGGAGCAAATGAAACAGGTTGAAAGCGTTCAGGGCTTTCTCAACGAAATCAAACCTGGTTTGGCCAAAGATCTGCTCACAGATGGGAATATCGGGGCCAGAACCGAGGCCTCAATTCAACGTCTGGAGGCCATTATGGCCCTGAATGCAATCAAAGAAAATCTGCCCCAGCCCCTGACTGCAAGCCAAAATCGCAAAATCAACGAAGTGATGGCGCAAATCACCAGTGACCCCTTTTCGCCTCAAAAGCTGGCCAACGTCAAAAGGGAAATGGGGAGCCTGATTCAGACGGTGGCTGATGGGAATAAACTTGTCCAAGAGCATCCCCCCAAAACCCTGAAACAGACCTTGAATCGTTTGGTCAATAATATAGATGGCAAAATGGATTCCCAAACCACACGGGATTTGGTGGATACGTGGCTCAAGGTCGTTGATACCAAAGGAGATGGGGCGATTATTGAAGATTTGGTCACCCATGAAGTGGGCCATAATCTGATGGAAATCTTTAAAAAAGAACATCCTGAAATCAACCTTGAGCGTGACTGGGCGGCAATTACAGGCAGTTCAGATAGTTCTGGGCCTAGCACCTTCACGGTTACTCCCATGACCCAGGCGCTGTTTGGCCAGGGAGAAGAAGAAGTCTCAAAATACGGTCAAACCAGCTCCAACGAAGATTTTGCTGAGAGCTATCGCCTGTTTATGAGCAATCCTGAAGAACTCTATGCCAAAGCCCCCACCAAGTTCTTGGTGATCAATGCGCTCAGTGGGCGTTTTACTGAAGCCCAAGTCAAAGAGCGCTTTGGGGCCTCTTCTCCCGAAAAACTCAGCCAAGCTTGGCAAAAAATTACAGGCCAGGCCGGGTCTCAATTCCATTTTTCAGCGCCGATGTTGGCGCAGCTCAACAAAACCTATCCCGAATTGGCGGCAGCAGGGGGCAATCCCGATGCCAGTATGACCAGCGAACAGGTTGACGCTGCCCCGCCGCCTCCCCCACCTGCGCCAGCTCCCAAACCCGAAACGCTGCTCTCTCCTCAGCGTTTGTTAGACGCATCTCAATTGACTTCACCACCGCTGTCAAAGGAACAGCTTAATGCCACCCATCAAGCGGTTTTAAAATTGGTTCAACATGTTCAAGCTGGCAAAGGTACGCTCAACAAAGCAGATATTCAAGCCCTGCTGGGTGCCGACTACGCCAAATTGCCCCCTGGCTTCCAAGCGATGTTGGACAACCCCGATTCAACGCTGATGCAATATATCAATAATCCCAACCATTTCAGCCGGCAAAATGCCGTGACCTGGATCCAAAGTGAAGTGCTCAATCAGGTGATCGGTGCCTATGAAAAAGCCAATGCCAGTGCTGTTTCCTTTAAAAATTTACTTGGCAGATGCACCCGCGCAAGCAAAAATGAACACAATATGCCCCATATCTCTCCGGCCGATCTCAAGCGCTTCTATGATGCTGCTTTGGCCCATGTCAAAGCACAAATGGCGCTGATGTCTCCGCCGCCACCCATCAAAAGTGATCAAGAGATGATTGCAATCTTCGAAACGGCTTTGCGCAATATGAGCACAGGCAACGACAAAGCTGAAAAATACACCCGAGATATCAACCAAGCTTTGGGGTTGGCTTAAGCGGACTTTTTTTTCTGCTCAACCTTGGTTCTCAAAATAATACGAGGTCTCTTCAAAATTGCCCTGTTCCAGGTAGCTGGTGGTCGCATTCAAGTTGCGTCCGAGCCCTTGCAGCTCGGTTTGAATGCCTTGCAGCGCCAGTTGGGCTTGGCTTATCAACACCACATCTTGCTGAGCAAGGGCTTCTAAACGGGCCAAAAGCGTGGGATCTACCTGAATCAAGGGCCTCAAACTGGCCACTTTTTCGAGCAATTGATCGCGTTGCTCCAGCAGGGCCAAAAGGGCCTCCACATCCAGAGCGGGCTCTTGGCCTGGCAACGCGGGATTCAAGCGCAGAAGCAAGGCCTTTGATAGATCTTCCAATGCTGAGATCAAACTCAAAGGTGATGTCTCAGCCGGCAAAATGGCGTTCCTTCAATTCGGTCTCCAGCTTGCCTTCGGCCCGCATTTGCCCCACCACACCAGCCACTTCATCCCAGGCTGTGCGCAGATTGTCGAGCAGGCTTATCACCTCACGGATACCTGCACTTTGGTGATCAATATTGGCCTTGACCAAAAGTCGGTACATATAATCATAGAGATTAAACAGATTGGTCGCCAATTCTCCGCCAATATCCATGTCCAAGACCGACATCAGTTCCAATAAAATGGCTTCTGCTTTGAGAATATTGCGATGGGAGGTCTCCCACTGCTTGTCATCCAGGGCCTGGGCCGCCAGGTTCAAAAATTTAATCGCCCCTTCGTAGAGCATCACCAGAAGGCGCTCAGGGGTCGCCGTTTCAATCTGGGCCTGTTTGTATTGCTCCAGACGAGAGGCCGTTTCAACTGCCTGCAAAGATGGATTGGCTTCTGTTTCGGTCATACTCACCACACCTAAAAATACCTTCTTCAAATTCAAAACGTGCTGGCTTAGGCTTCGGATCTTTTGGGCCAAAACTTAAATGTCAGAATTTCGTAGGGCTGACACAGCAGACCCAAGGTTTGACCTGTTTGTTGGGCCCGAGTGCGGTTTTCTGTGTTTTCCAAGACATCGCTCAAACAGCAATCGTCATAATCAAAACCTGGGGTCAATTCCAGATGCACCGGGTTTTCAAGCGAATTAAACAGACGCAAAATGAGTGCATCTCCAGACTCAGCCAATTTTAAGGCACTGACCACCAAGCCCTCTCCCTGCAGTGAGAAGAGTGCTTCCAACGGCTCTGTGCGCCTGGCTTGACACACCAAGGGGGGCCGCTGCCATTGCAAGACCTGCTGGAGTGCGTCTTTGCGTTCATTGCCTGTCAAGGCCAGGCGGTAATCAAAGCGGTGTTCTCCCAGGCATTGGGCTTCGGGGGTACGCATGCGGGGGCCAGCGCCCCCGCCTCGGGTGCGCAAATCATCGCGCGAGAGCCAACCGACACAGCGCAAGAGGGTCAGTGCCAGCGCTGGTTTGCCCTCCCAATCGGTGAGCCCAGCTTCGTGGAGGCCTTCGGCGTGAAAGACATAGCCCTGATCCTCGGGGGCTGAAATCTGGATCCAATCATCAAAGGGGAAGGTATCTGCCGGACGTTCTTTGCCTTTGGGCACATCAATGGCGCGTGGGGGGGGAGATTTGCGTTCGAGCATACCGAAAGCGGTAGAACTCCAACAGCGCATGGGACCCCGAGGTGAGTGAAAGAGCAGCCGCAGTCGGTGATCACGGGATTTATTCTGAACCGTGGTCGAAAAATAGACACTTTGATCATTGCCATAGAGCCGCACTTCGGTTGTGATACGGCAGGGAGACTGCACCCCTGAGCGGGATTGCCGATCTTCTTTGAGCTGGGCTGGTAAAACACCGTAATAGGTCAAATACAAGGTTTGACAAAGCGCCCCTTTTTCAACCTGAAACTCCTGAATTTGCAAAACTACTCGCTGATCCTCTTGGGGAGGGGAATAATTATACGAATCGCCTGCATCGCCATCATCCACAAAGAGATGCCCTTCGAGGTAGCGCACCCAAGTATGGTTTTCGTTTTTATACAGCCGCAATTTGCCACTGGCAGAATCCACAACGACCTTGCACCAGTCATTTTCAATCGAACAGGGATCGGTAGAACTGCGCATACCTGTGATTTGCGATGGCGTTGAATGGGGCACAAGGGTATAGACTTTATTTGTAAAAGCCGCCACTTTGGTTTGCAGCAAACCACTAAAAGAGGTGACCTCTTCCCAATGGGGGAGAATATCTGGTTCTGCAAAAAATTTATCTTTTTGCTCACGATGTAAGATTTCAAAGGGCAATGTGTTGCCGTGGGCGTCTTTGATTTCAAATTGGCTCACAGCCAACTCCGCTGGAAATTCAACCTCAAACTTCACGGTGCCTTCATAATCTGTGCCCCCCAGATTGAGCAGGTGCAATTGCTCGCCGCTCAATCCTGTGGGGGAGACGTCTAACAAATGTTTCAGAGAGCGCTGTTTGAGTTCTTGCCCCAGGGTCTCACTCCAGCGAAAGCGGGGCAACATATCTTGGTGCACTTCATCGATGCTGCAGCCACAAATGCTGTCATGGGGATGGTTCAGTAAGAGGTATTTCCAAGCCTGTTGCAAGCTCTGGGAGCGTGTTGCCCCCCCTTTGAGCCAATTCCAGAGCAAGAGTGGCTCGACCTGAAAACTGAGCAGGTTTTGCAAGCGATCGTTTTCGGCTTTGAGGTAGCGGCGGCTGGAGAGCACCCCGGGCAAAATATAAGCGGATTCACAGTCTCTCAATTCACCATGGACCGTTTCCATGGCAAAGGTCAGGGTCTTGAGCTGGGCGATATAGGCTCCCAGTGAAGCCGGTTGGAGATGGTATTCAGCTTGGGCGGCATTAAAGGCCGCGATATCCGTCTCATATTGCAGTGGCAGTCCCAAATGGTCGCCCCCGACGGGCAATAAAAGTGGGGCCGAATCCGGGGTCGCGGCTTCAATCGGTTTGAGAAATGCCGTGAGATTTTCTGGTGAAAAAGGGGTGGTGTGAAAGAGATCTTGGTAATAACCTTTGCTTAAATGCAAACTGCTTAACAGCGAGCCGTCCAAGGCCGACCAGAAAAAGACATTGCGCGAAGGATTGACTCCCCGCCAGAGAATCGCCGGTTCGAGGCCTGCTTGTTTGAGCAATTGGGGCATTTGGGCCAAATGGCCAAACATGTCTGGCAAATAGCCAAAGAGCTGTTTTTGGCCCCAAGTACGGGACTGCGCTGTGCCGATCAATAAATTGCGAATCAAGGCCTCGCCACTGACCAAAAACTCATCTGGCAAGACATACCAAGGACCAATGTGCAGGGCCTCTCGTTGAATCAGGGCCCTTAAGCGCTCTGTCATTTCGGGATGTAGGGCCAAAAAATCTTCGACCACCGCTGTTTGCCCATCCAATAAAAAAGTCTGCTCCGGGTTGTTTTCGAGGTTTTCAATCAGGTTGAGCACCACCTCTCCCAATCGAAAGCGATAGCTTTCAAAGCTGCGGTACCATTCCCGATCCCAGTGGGTATGTAAATAGAGCAGAACATTTTTTTTCATGGTTCAAGCTGCAAGGCTCCCGAATTTAATTCTTCAATTTCGATCACAGTATGCATTGAACCCCATTTTTGAAAATTTGTCGAAATTTCTCTGTCGAAACCCATCCAGAAAATACATCTAAAAAAGTTGATGCGCTGTGAAAAATAGCCTAAAAACCTGTTGGCTAGTCACTTTGTAAGCATAAAAATGTAGAGCGTACATTTTTATTTGATGTATAATAGAAAAGGAAAGACAAGGAACATTCTTGAAGGGGCTTCGTCCTAAACTTAAGAAAGCCAACCTGTGTCTTTCGCTACAATCTAACTATCTTAATTTAGAAAGGAGGGAAACAGAGTATGTACGATGATATTTTGAAAGAAATGAAAGATCGCATTGAAGTTAAAGAGAAGAATTATGTTGAATGGCGAGATAAGCGGCAGCAAGAGTTGATGGATTTGGCACGTGAAGTGGACTTGATGATGGATCGTCGCCGGAACCGTAAGGCTCGCATGAACAATAATGCTTGAGAGATGGGCTAATAGATGAACCAAATGTTTCTGGTCATGTTTCGGACCCTGAGCAATCAGGGTCCGTTTCATTTTGAGCCCTTCATTTAGCTTGAACATCACTCGCTTGGGTTACAATACCAGCGAGCTCAATTTAAGGGAATATCACATATGAAATTAACGCTGCTCCACACCGGTCTTTTGCTGGCCCTCTTGACATCCCCCCCCGTTTGGGCCCAGGCCGATCCCCCCCTTTTACAGCAGGGCCTCCTTGCCTTTCAGCAGCAGCAGTATCCCCAGGCCGTTTCGGCGCTCGAACCTTATACCCGTCTCAATCCCAAAGACCTCAATGCCCTGCAAACCTTGAGCGAAGCCTATTTACATTTGAATCAATTGGACCTGGCTGAGGTCACTCTGAATACAGCCCATGCATTGGAGCGCAACCACGCCCGGACCCATTTTTTGCGGGGCCAATTGCGCCTGTTGCAACACGATTATCTGCGGGCCCGCAGTGAATTCCGCACCTTGCTTTTTCTCAAACAGGAGAGCAAAGAACTCTATTTGTATCTGGCCAAAACCGCTTTGGCATTAAACAATGCTGAAGAATCTCAAGACTATCTCAAAAAAGGCCTGGATTTAAAACCCGAACAGCCCGATCAGCAGGCCCAACTTCTGCTCTTTATGGCTGAATCGGCAGACAGTCCACGGGAGATTTATACCCAAATAGCGGCCTTGCCCCTCAGCGCTGAAATGCAAAAAGAGGTGCAAAAACAGTTTTTTGGCTATTTGGTTCAGGCGGGGGAGTTTCGTGAAATTGTCGATCGCAGTTTTGAGCCCATTCTTGCGGCTGCAAAAGCCCAAGATCGCCCCCTCTCAACCGCTTTGTATGCAGAGCTTTTGCGCTGGTTGGGCAAATCCAGCAACCCGGATGTGGACCAGGCCTATGTGCTGAAACGCATGGAAGGCCTCTATGAACAATACCCTGAAGATGCGGTTACCCGCCAACAGTTGATCTCCCATTACCAACGCCATGATCAGCCCGAAAAATTGCTCTCGCTCTACCGCCAGGAGTTGATCAGTAAAGGCAGCGCGCTTGAAGCCAAAGAACAGGCCTTGCTGTTCCGCAAAATAGCGGATTTACACTTGCAAATGGGGTATCTGCAATTTGCCTACGACAATTACCTGCGGGCCAGTGACAAAGACCCCATGGATATTCACTCTCGTCTGCGTTTGGGCATGATTTTTATCACTGCCAAAGACTACCGTGAGGCATCACGCACGTTTGAAAAGCTCTTAAAAGAACAACCTCTTTTACATGAGGCGCGGCTCTACCAGGCGTTTGCCGAGGCTTTTAACCAAGACCCAGACAAAGCCAAACAAATTTTGGAAGGCCTGCCCAGCAGTTTTGAACCTGAATTGCAGGGGTGGCTGCGCAGTTTAATTGCCAATCCCAAAATTGAGCCGGTCAACGAAATTTGGAAACGGCTTTTGCCTGAGTTTCGGGAAGACCATGCTGCTCCAGAGGCCCCTTAAACCATGCGGTTTTGGCAAGAATTTCTCGACTATCCGCGCGTCTATCCCAAGCCATTGCAGCAGCCCGAATACCCGGTTTGGGTGATTGCTCACCGGGGGGCCAGTTTCGAAGCCCCTGAAAATACCCTGAGTGCCTTTGAAATGGCTATTTCTCAGGGGGCCGATATGATCGAGTTGGATGTGCGCCTGAGCCGCGATCAGGAGGTGATGGTCTTTCACGACCGCAGCCTCAAGCGCACAGCCGGAGATGAGCAATTATTGCAACAATTGAGTTTGCGTGAACTCAAACATTTGGACGCCGGAGGCTGGTTTGACCTGCGCTATGCAGGCGAAGAAATCCCCACCTTGGCAGAGGTCCTGCAGATCTGTCAGGGCAAGATCATGTTGAATATTGAAATCAAAAAAGACGCGGTCTTTCGCTCTGAAGCCCTGATCGAGAAAAAAATTCTGGCCCTCTTAGAAGAGTACAACATGATCCATCAGGTGATGATCTCGTCGTTTGAACCGCTGGCTCTCAAACGCATCAAAGAAATGATGCCCCAGGTCTCAACGGCATTGCTCTATGGCAATACGGTGCGTTCAAATTTGCGCAGCAAATTGCCGGTCTACGGTTTTCAGGCCTTTCGCTGGCTTTTGGCCGTCAAAGCCGACTCCCTCAATCTGCGTTATCCCTTGGTGACGGCAGCCAGTATGCGCCGCAGCCGGGAAACCCGGATTCGCATGCATCCGTTTACCGCAGACAGCGTCAAAAGCCAAAAAAAATTGATCCGCTTGGGTGTGCATGGCATCATTACCAACCGACCTGAACGGCTGCAGCAGGTTTTAAAAAAGTATGCGGCGCGCATGCCCCTGCCTAGCTGATCCAGCTTATGATGCGCTGTGCTACAATGCTTTCAAGATTAACCAAGATCCGTTCAATTTAGAACCTCTAACCATTTCCAAGGAGCTCGCTATGATCGATTTTTCTCTGTCCGATGAACAAAAAGAATATCAGAAACTGGCCCGTGATTTCGCCGCAAAAGAAATCATTCCCAAAGCTGCCCACCACGATGAAACGGCTGAGTATCCCCGTGAGATCATCAACAAAGCCTGGGATGCGGGCTTGATCAACAACCACATTCCTGAAGAATACGGTGGTCTGGGCTTGAGTGTGCTCGATGGCAGTATTGTTTCCGAAGAACTGGCTTTTGGTTGCTCTGGTATCTCCACCGCCATGGAAGCCAATATGTTGGCTGAATGTCCTGTTTTGGTGGCTGCCAACGAAGAACAAAAGAAAAATTTTCTGGGCCGCATGACCGAAGCCCCCCTCTTGGCAGCCTATTGTGTGACCGAACCCGATGCGGGTTCTGATGTGGCCGGGATTCGCACTTCCGCCAAAAAAGTGGGCGACGAATATATCCTCAATGGCGCCAAAATGTGGATCACCAACGCCAGTGTCGCCAATTGGTATTTTGTTTTGGCCAATACAGATCCCTCTGCCGGTTTTCGCGGTATGACAGCTTTTTTGGTTGAAGCCGACAGTGAAGGCATTGTGGTTGGCAAAAAAGAAATGAATATGGGACAGCGCTGTTCTGATACCCGTGGCATTACCTTTGAAAACGTCAAAGTGCCCGCCAAAAATCTGCTCGGGGCCGAAGGCCAGGGCTTTAAAATTGCCATGGCTGCTTTTGACCTTTCCCGCCCGATGGTGGCCGCAGGTGCTGTCGGGGTGGCCCGCCGCGCGATGGAAGAGTCAATACAATACGCCAGCCAACGCAAAACCTTTGGTGTGCCAATTGCCTCTCACCAAGCCGTGAGCTTTATGATTGCCGATATGGCCAAAGACATTGAAGCCGCCCGCTTGTTGGTTTGGAAATCGGCCTGGATGATTGACCAGGGGGAACGCAACACCAAGTTTGCTGCTTTTGCCAAATGTTTTGCGGCAGATACGGTCATGCGCGTGGCTACCGATGCCGTCCAAGTCCATGGCGGCAACGGGTATAGCAAAGAATATCCCGTCGAAAAACTGATGCGCGATGCCAAGATCTTCCAGATCTACGAAGGTACCAGCCAAATTCAGCGTTTGATCATTGCCAAAGAGATCTTTGAACGCAAACGCAGCTAGTTTTTTCGATGTTTTTAGACCATTGTTCTATTCTGGACAATGGTCTTTTTTGTCTTTAGCCCAGCAAAAGGAAATTCAGATGTCTCAATTTTTAGCCCCCACATTTTTTAGCCCCGACAGGGATGATATGTACGGCAAGCTGCTTGCTGCACCTGAACGGGCCAGAGAGCACCTCGCAAAAGGCCTGCAGTTGCCCTTTAAATGTCAGCCAGGGAGGCCCATTCGGCAAATTTTGGTGTGTGGCATGGGTGGATCGGGCAGCACAGGGGATTTGTTGCAGGCCCTTGCCAACCAGAGTTCCCTGCCGATCTGGGTCAATAAATCGGCCCAATTGCCGGCTTGGGTCAATGCGGAGACCCTGGTGATTGGGGTCTCTTATTCGGGGGAGACCGCAGAGACCTTGACTTGTGTTCAAAGTGCCTTTGAAAAGGGCGCACAGTTGCATCTGCTGGCCTCCGGGGGAGCCTTGCAGGCCTTTGCCTTGGCCCAGAATTTGAGCTTTGTGCTTTTGGCGGGAGGCTTGCCGCCCCGTGCAGCCCTCTTTGATATGCTCTTTGCCCTGCTTGGCAGTTTGGCCGAAGTGACAGAATTGGCTTTGAACCCCACAGAACTCGAAAAGGCCTTGCTGTTTTTGGCTGAAATTTGTCTCAACTGGGTCTTGGCTGGCCCAACTCCCCCTTTGCCTTATGACTTGGCCTTGAAATTAAAGCAAGGCCAGACCCAGCCCTTGTTCTGGGGCAATGACCCAGCCACTGCCTGCCTGACCATGCGCTGGAAGAATCAATTCAGTGAAAATGCCAAAACCTTTGCCAGCTGTTCGGTTTTGCCCGAGCTGAATCACAATGAAATGGTGGCGATGTGTGCTGCTTATCATAGCCAGATTCATCTGATCCATCTTACCCTGGGATCAGTTGATGCTTTGGCCGAGCGCGTCTCATTGGAGATGGTTGGCCCTCAGCTTGCTGGTGTACATACTATCAGGGCAGAGGGCCAGAATCACCTGGAGCGGGTCTTGTATTTGGCCTGTTTGGGTGATTTTGTCAGTGTCTATTTGGCCCTGCTCAAAGAAATAGATCCCACACCGATCGCCGCCATCAACGAATTTAAGCGGAGAATAACGCAGACACCATCATGAATCCTCGTTTTGAAGCCAATGGCTGGCAGGCTGTGGTTGCGGATCAATTTACCTTTAGCAATCTGCGTATGGTGGCCCAAGCCATTTGCAATTTTGTGCGCAAACAACAGAGTTATATCGACAATTTTCCCCCCCGCTTGGTGATTGGCTATGACTCCCGTTTTATGGGAGAACATTTTGCGATGGTTGCCGCAGAGGTGGTGATCAACAATGGTTTGGATGTCTTTATCAGTGACCGGGCAGCTCCCACCCCTGTGATCAGCTGGATGATTGCCGATCAGGTCAGCACCGGCGCAATCATGATCACCGGCGCCAATGAATCGGCTGAATACAATGGGGTCAAGTTTATTACCTCACACATGGCCATTGCCAGCGAAGATACCACCCAGAATATTGAACGCGAAATTGCGATTTTAAGTGAGACCCCTGGTTTTTTGAGTTACAGTGTCAACCCGGGGGAAAAAATCTTCGCCAATCCCAAACCCGCTTATTTTGAACAAATTCGCCGTTTTGTTGATGTGCGCCTGATCGCCTCTGTACCGATGGACATTACCGTGGATTATCTCTACGGCATCAGCTCTGGTTATTTACACGAGATCTTTCGCGAATGTGGTGGGGTCTTAAGAGAGATTCAAAACAGCCCCCACTCGGATTTTGGCTCTTTGGTTCCCGTGCTCAACCAAGAGAATCTTTACGAACTGCGGCAGGTGGTGGCCAATTCACGCGAAACTTTGGGTGTGGGGCTGGCCATTGATGGCGATGGCTGCCACATGCAGGCGGTGGACCATTGTGGGACGTTGATCAGCCATGATCAGATGTTTGGCCTGCTGCTGGACTATCTCGTGCGCGACAAAGAATGGGAGGGCGGGATTGTTAAACCCAACCGCCAGCACGATTTTGCTGAGCAAGTGGCTGCCTTACATGGGCTCAATATTACCTATTCTTCGACCACGGATTTCCGCAATATCACCAGCGAGATGGTGCATGAATTGGCGATCATGGCCAGTGATGGGCTTGGCGGCTATGCCTTTCAGGGCCATATCATGGAGCGAGACGGTATTCTCGCCTCTTTGCTGGTTTTGGAAATGATGGCTGCGCGCAAAAAGAACCTCAATCAATTGATCGCCGATTTAAGCGCACAATTGCCCACAGCTTAAAATTCATCCGCTTCTGGGGAGGCCTGACCTGGCGTCCACCAGCGACAGTGCAGATCTTCGAACAGCGATTCAGCTTCAGCGGGCCCCCAGAATCCGGGCAGATAAAAATAGGGGGCGTTGCCAGGCCGCTGCCAGCTTTTTTTGAGCGGTTCGAGGTATTTTTCCAGGGTTTCGACGCAGTCGTCTCTGAGAAACAGGGCCGGATTTCCAGCCAAACAGTCCAATAATAAAGCCTGAGACCCGGCCTGCAAGGTGCTTTGTGTAGGTTGTCCCTGCCAGTTTAAAGCCAACGGTGAGAGTCGCTGGACATGGCCTCCGGCATGGCGGTTGAGACCGAGACTCAGGGCAAATTCAGGCATAAGTCGAATCCAGAGTGAATTGTGGGTGGGTTCGGCACTGTCTTCGGGAAAGAGCCGGGTTGAAACAGGATGAAAGTGCAGCACCAATTCCAGGCAATCCAGGGGCAGCCCCAGTCCGGCCCGCAGATAAAAAGGGGTGCCCGACCAACGTCCATTGTCAATATACACCCGCTGGGCCAAATAGGTCTCTTTGAGGCTTTGCAGCAAACTTTCAGACAGATTTCCGCTCAGACTATTGGTGGGTAAAACACCGCGCAGGGCAATTTCGGACAGCTCTCCGGGGTCCAGTTCACGCAGCGACAAAAAGACCTTGAGCATTTCGTTGCGCAGGGCGTTTTCGCTGCTCAAGACCGGGGGTTCCATGGCAAGCAATGCCAAAATCTGGAGGAGAGCGGGTGCCATTTGAGGGGCAAATGAGGCGGGCAATTGACTTTGCAGTGGGGTTTGAAGGTGTCTTTGCCCCAGGGTGATTTCGACATATTGAATGTGGTGGTGATTCCAAAGCGGTTCAAAAATGCCATTGGCAAAGCGCAAACCCAGAAGCTGATTTAAAAGTGGCTGAGACAAGCCCGGCACCCGCCGGTAGATCTGCTCTTCGCGAAACAATTCTTGTAACTCGCGATTGGCACTTCTCAGAAGGCCCACTTCTTGTTGCATGGGCAATTCAATCAAAATCCGACGGAAGCCTTTGACTTCAGGGGGACGGGAAAGCCCCAGGGTGTGAATGATGCGCAAATAGGTCGAGAGATCTTGGCTGGGATAAAAGAGATAATTGCCTTCGCAGTTCAGGCGCAGATTGAGTTCGGCAATGGCGTCGTTGAGATTTGTGAGTTCGTTATACAACAGTGAAGAGAGGGGAAAGACGTGCAGATGGGCAAAAAAGGCCTTGCGCTGTGAAGGGGGAAGGTCGGCAAAGCGCAATTCAATCTCGGCCAGCAACTCAATTTCTGTGCCTCCCTGTATCAGCAACATCAGGCCCCAGGGCGATTTGAGCAGGTCCTGTTGGAATAATTCCCAGAGATCTTCCAGCAGCAGACTTTGGCTCAGGGCTGAAACAGAACCGTGAGCCAGGGCCAGAAAAGGGGCCCGCACTACCACCGGCCACCGCCCAAGGTGGTCTGAAAGAACATTTGTAATTCTTGCACCCCTTTTTTGAAGCCTTCAGAGCCCATGTACAGACCGCTGCGCATGGCTTCGATGCGATTGTGTAACAAGGTGTAGGTCATTTGCTCGACGGGCAGATAATAATCGTTGTCGATAATTTGCCCCCCTTTGCGCTTGACCAAAAAGGCCAAAATGTCGATGGCTTCTTGGCGTACGGCCTCTTGCAAGGCATAAAAACGGGCCTCTTCAATCACACTGGCTTCGGTAATGGCCACATCAGAATAATCCCCCGGTTTGGGCAAATGGGAAGTGCTAACCTTGCCCTGAACCAAAGTAATTGCTCCATAGAGCTGTTTAAAGGCCTCTGCATATTTGGCGATCTGGTCGGGTTGAGCCAAAATACGCGCCCGCAAATCCAGGATCGAGCCCTGGGTATTGAGCAAAATGCCACAGCCCGTCTCGGCTTTGAGTTTGCTGATTAATTTTTCAGCCCGCTCCAGAAAAAAGGCCAAACGCGGAAAGCGCTGGTTGAAGAATTCCCGTTCTTCTTCCACGCGAAAGCGACCGGCACTGAGATCAACAAATCCGTCTTCGGCCCCACAGGCCTCTTGGCATTCCCCGGCTTTGCAGCGGCTGTCAAAGGCGTCGTTGATCACCACCCATTGGCCCTTGAGACGGGGGCAGCCTGAAACGGGCATAAATTGGTGCCACCACTCGGTATTGGTAATGGGGCTGGAGATCACATACAGCCCCTGAGATTCCACTTCAACGCGCTGAATGGGAGTGAGATAGCCATAACTGAGCGGATCTACGCGAAAAACGGTTTCATTGCTGTCCCATTGGCCTTTAAATCCGATCAGATTTTCTAATTGGGAGGTGATTTCCATGCCACTTTCCTTGCCTGTCATTTACCTATAATAAAGGGATACAAAAAGAGGATACAAAAAGCAGACCATTTTTTTGTCTCACTTGCAAGGGGCAAACCCGTTTTGAGGGCCTGGGAATGAGCTAAAAACCAGGCAAAAATCGGCTCTGCCAACTGGGGCGGGCCGAAGGCTGAAAATGACTCACCTGAGCGAGGAATTCAGCTTTGAATTCGGAGTAGGCCTCAAGCAGATCTTCCCAGGCAAAAGAGGTTAATTCCCAGCACTGTTCTGGGCCGTAGACCCCATCGATTGAAAATAAGACCTGGTCTCCGTCACGCACAAATTCACAGCTGAAACCACCGAGATCGTATTCGCGAAAGTGGTAAGCCGCATTTTCGTCTTCCGCGAGCGCTGAGAGAATATCGGAAAGGTACATCAGCCATTCAATCAGACAAGCGCCATCTCGCGCGGCTAGGTCGTAGGCTTTGTATCCCATACCCGGAATCTGTTTTCCCTGGATTTTAAAATACAATTCGCCGTGGATATCATCATTGGGCAATTGGTAGGCCAATGGGATTTCGGCATAACGCATGCCCTGAGGTCGGTGAACCCAGAGACGACCCAGACAAATTTCGAAACTTGACGCAGGTAAATGGGGGGGTAATTTTTTTTTCGCAGGCATGCCCTTTGCCTGTTTAGTTCAGAGCTTTAAAATTGCGCAGGTGTTTGACCAGGGAAAAGCCCAATTGCCGCGACCATTGCTGGGCCTGATCTTTGAGTGCGGGGCTGTCTGAAAAGGGCAAGGTCTTGCCTAAAAACACCCAATTGCCTTCGCTGGTTAAACAGACACCCAGACTTGGAAAGATCCTTTTGAGCAGATCGAGGGAGGCTTGGTTGGGGTGTTTTTCCTGACGCCAACTGTTGAGCACAAAGAGTCCTGTGGGTTTGAGCCGGGCCCGACATGCTGAGAGGAAATCTGCTTCACTCTGTAAAAGGGAAGCCCCTGTGGCCGTGTAGAGATCACAAAAAATCAGGTCATAATGGCTGCTGTCTTGAGCCACAAATTCGGCCGCATCACAGGTTTGCAAGTGCAGGTTTTTACTGAGCGGCAGATAAAAATAACGCTGGGCCAAATCCAGCACCAGTGGCCGCAACTCAATGGCAGTGATCTTGACGCCTTTGCAATGGGTCAGCAGGGCCGTGACCAAACTGCCTGCCCCCAGGCCCAAACAGAGCACTTTGCGTGGGGAGGCATAGAGCAAACCCAGTAACATGGCCTGGGTGTATTCAAACAGCAAAAGGCCCGGCTCGGATTTAAGACAGGCACTCTGTTCATCTTCAGGGCCAAAGCCCATCAGCCGACGGGCACCGTTGTCGTAGACAAGCACTTCACCCCAACTGTCTTGGCCGGAAAAGAGCAAATGTCCCAGACTGCTCATGGTTTAGAATTTAAACTTTCAAAACAGCTTAATACCTGTTCTGCCATATTCTGCCAATTGCGATTGGCAGCTTGCTTGAAGCCTTTTTCAATCAAATTTTGGCGCAGTTCGGGGTTCAAGAGCACGGCTTCCAAATGGCGGGCCCCTCCTTCCAAATCGTCGGGATTCCACATCTGAGCGGCACCTCCCGTGGCTTCGGGCAGCGAAGCGCGATCGGAGCTGAGCACGGGTACCCCTGCTGCCATAGCCTCTAACACGGGCAGGCCAAAACCTTCGTAGCGGGAGGGAAAGGCGAAGACGCTGGCCGATTGGTAAAGCGCCGGCAAATCTTCAGCACTCACGGCCCCCGTCAAAAAGACGAATCGGCCCAGTCCCTGGTTGCTGATTTCTTCTTGTAAATGGGGCGTTTGAATGGGATGGGGGGGGCCGACCAAGACCAAGGGGTGTTTTTCGCGCAGAGCCAAAGGCAGACGGGCGTAAATCTGGATCAAACCCAAAAAGTTTTTGTAGGGCTCGGGCCGACCCACAGAGAGGATATAACCTGGACCAGACAGCCCGTAAAATGCCAAGACCGAAGACGGATCTGGATGGGGCACAAAAGGGCTGACACCTGGATAAATCACCTCAATCCGTGCTGGGGCAATGCCCAATGCCTTTTCAAGATCTTGTGCGCTGCTGTGTGAGACCGTGATGATTTTTTTGCAGGCTTTGAGCAGGTGTTTAAGCGGGAGGGCGCGGGTCATCAAAAGCCGAAAGGGCAAACTCGCCTCACGAAAATAGGCCGGAAAGAGCAGGGGAATTAAATCGTGTACCATGCCCACACAGGGTATACCTGGAATGGGATGAAAGGGGTAATAAGGGGTGAAATAGAGATCTGCGCCAAAGTCTTTTTGCAGGCGGGGCAGAACCAGGCGATTGAGGGGAGAGCGGGCATCAAAGCCCAGGGTGTCGACCCGAAAGACGGCACGCAGGGGACGTGAATCCATCTCGCGGATCCACTTCAGGCAGAAGCGGGCCAATTCAGGGGTGCTGAGCAAAAGTCCAAAGCTGTGAGGGCTCTGATGACGCAAAAGTTCGGCCACCAACGACAAGCTGACCCGACCCAAACCATCCAAGGTGGCACTGCGCACCCAGCGCAGGTCCAGAAATATTTTCACAGATCGATCACGAGCCCATCAAAAGCCGTGTCAAAGGCTGTTTCACTGGCGCGGGCCAACATGTCTTCGCCCATATGGGTCAGGATCAGGCGTTTGGTTTTGAGCATTTCGTGGTGCGCATAAATTTCTTGATAAGAGAGGTGTTTGGCATCGGGGTGACCCGGTTCATAATAGCTACATTCGGTCACCAAGAGGTCGGTGTCTCGGGCCAGATTGACGATATGTTCACCCCAGGCGGTATCTCCCGTATATGCGATGATTTTTTCTTCAGCCAAATGCACCTGATAACCCAAACAAAGACGGCTGCGCATATGGTCCATGGCAAAGGGATAGACCATGATCGAGGTGCCGGGAATCGGTCGTGGTTCGTCTTCGATGGGCAAATAGCGGATTTCAAACAGGCCCAATTGAAAGAGCCCCGGATAACACATGTCCTGAAAGGCCTGTAAATGGTCGAGCAGGTGTTGGGGGGCCATAATCCAAAAGGGGCGGGAGCGGTTCTGGGTGATCTGCTGCAATAAGACAAAGGGCAGTCCCGCAAAATGGTCTCCGTGTCCGTGGGTCATCAGGGCCCCATCAATTTCATCCAATGAGAGATCCATTTGTTTGAGGGCCGTCAGGGAGGTGGGGCCACAGTCGATTAAAAACGTGGCCTCTTTGCTGCGGATATGCAAACAGGTTTGGTTGCGGGCCCCAGAACCCAGGGCGTCTCCCGAACCGACAAAGGTCAACCGGGGGCCCGGATCGGGAACCTGATCACTGATCCAGTCCAGGCCTGTTGAAGCGCGAGCCTGTTGGGTGGTGTAAAAGGTGGCCAGCGCCATTTCAATATCTGAGGCCCGAAAAGAAACTGGATAGAGCTGGAGGCCTGTGCGTTCAGCCAAAGCTTCCTGCCAAATGGGGTCATCGGGTTGGGCGGTGGCCACCACCAGGCAATTGGCCACCTGCAAAACTGGGAAAACACTGTGAGCGTGAGCCAATCGGGGAGGAATGGCCTGCAAGGTTTCTGGCGAGATTTCCATTTCGGCCAGGCGGGTTGAGGTGCCCAATAATTTTTGCAAATTGAGGATCCCATCTCTGACTGTTTCAGAGATCAACCCGCGCCGGATCAGTATTTCACCCAAATAATCGGGGTGAATTTCCTGCTCGCGCAGGGCCGCTTCAATCTGTTCTGACTCGACCAACTGCAATTCTAGCAGCCACTCCCCAAAGCGTCTCTTTCGCTGTTGCATTTTCAACCTCTGCTCTTGCTCAATACTCTTTACTCAATGCTGTAATTCCCAGCGATGCCCACACTCCAACTTTCGGGATGGATATATTGGCGCAGCGCTTTGTTGACCTGGGCCTGGGTGACTTTGCGAATCAAGCCCGCGCGTTTCTGGAAATAATCCAGCCCAAATTGGTATTGCTCCAATTGCACCAAACGGTAGGCGATCTCAGGATGGGTGGCCAGATTGACCAAATAGGAGCCAATCAGGGCCGACTTGCCATCATTTAATTCCTGTGTACTAATGCCCTCTTTGAGATAATCGTCAACTACTTTTTTGACTTCGACAAGGGTGCGGCTCACATTCTCGGGATTGGTGGAGACCGAAAGCAGCCACGGACCCGCGCTGCGACCGACATCTGAAAAGTACGAATAGATACCATACGTCAGGCCGAGTTCGTCGCGAATGCGGATGCCGAGCCGGGATGCCAACGAGCTTTGGCCCAAGGCCTGATTGGCCAGTGTGGCGGCAAAAAAGTCGGGTGAGTTGCGGGTGAGAGTGGCTTGATGCCCCAAAAAGAGCGAAACATTGGCCTTGTCTGGCATGTTGTAGACCCATTCTTGGCCTTTTTTCTGACGGCCCACAACTTCAATCGCCGGAAAGTCAGGCACTTTGGCATTCCACTTGCCCAAATGGGCGCCAAACCAGTGGTGCAGGGCCTTGGCGTCAATGTCTCCAACCGCCGCTGCAATCAGGTTTTTATGACCATAATGCTGTTTGTAAAATTGTTTGACTTCTTTGAGGCTCAGCTTTTCGGTGGCATTCATCAGCTCTGCGACGGTGGGCTGATACAGCGGGTGGTCTTTGGGATAGAGCCCGCGCAACAGCAGGTCATACGCCATGGCATCGGTGCTGTCCAGGCGCTGCAAGAGGCGGTCCATGCGCTGTTTTTTGAGTTTTTCAAACTCCTCTTCGGGAAACGTCGGGTGCAGCAGGGTGTCTTCGAGCAGATCCAGGGTCGGTTTGACATATTCACCCAGACAGCGAATCGAAAAACTGACATGGTCGGTGCCGAGTCGAAAATCTAGGGACGAGCCCATTTGCGCCAGGGCATCGGCGATTTCGAGCTTATCGTAGCCTTTTGAACCCTTTTTTAACATGCCCGCTGTGAGCTCGGCCAAGCCGGGTTTGTTTGCAGGATTAAAAACAGTGCCACCTGGGAATTTGCCTTGAATTGAAACCGTATTGTCGAGGTGGTTTTCTTGGGTGATCAAGACGGCGTTTTTGGCAAATACTTGGCGATCAAGTTCGGATTTGCGCTTGATCAATGCCGGTCCGGTGGTTTTGCTTGCTTTGGTTTTGGCTGTTTTGGTGGCTTTGACCTCAGCGGCTTGAGGGCTCAAATCCACTGTTTCAGCAGCCTCGGGTATAAACCAACCCACGGTCAAATTGTCGTCTTTGAAGTAGGTTTGAGCCACACGCATGACATCAGCGGGTTTGACTTTGTCGAGATGGTCGAGGTAGTGCAACATAAATTGCCAATTGGCAGTGGCTTCAAATTCTCCCAACATGCTGGCCAATTGGTGGGTGCCGTGGCGGTGGTAAGAAAATGCGGCTTTGGTTTGGTTGCGCACGCGATCCAGCTCTTTTTTGCTGGGGGCCTTTTTCTGCAATTCGCTGATCACTTCCTGAATGGCCGCTTCAACTTCTGCATGGGTCACGCCGCCCGTGGCGACTTTGGCATGTACGATAAACAAACCGGGATCCCGCAATTGAATATTATAGGCCCCGGCATAAATGGCCATTTGGCTTTCGACCAGCTTTTGGTACAAGCGGCTGTTGACGCCTTCAGCCAGAATATCTTGCAAGACATCCAAAGCATAGCTGTCGGCATGGGCTTGAGCGGGCACATGCCAGGCCAATTGAACGATGCCCAATTGCCCCGGACGGCGAATTTTAAAGCGGCGTTCGCCCTGCTGGGGGAATTCCTGGGTGTACATCTCAGGGATGGCGTGTTTTGCTGCGGGAATGTCTCCAAATTTGGCCTGCACCTCGGCCAAGGCTGCTTGGGTGTCAAAATCACCCACCACCACCAAGGTGGCATTATTGGGGTGGTAAAACTCTTTGTAAAATTGGCGCAAACGGGCCGTGGGAACACCTTCGACATCACTGTGCCAACCAATGGTGGGATGGTGATAAGGGTGGGCCATAAAGGCCTGGGCAAAGAGATTTTTCCACATGATGCTGTCGGGCTCGTTCTCGTCTCGCTCCAACTCATTGCGCACCACTGTCATCTCAGCCTGGCGGTCGGCATCGCGGATAAAGGCGTGTTGCATGCGCTCAGCTTCGATTTCGAGGGCCAAGCTGAGTTTTTCAGCTGGGACGGTCTCATAATAGGTGGTGCGATCGAGCCATGTGGTGGCATTAAAATTGGCGCCTTCTTTGCTCAAGACCTGGGCAATCAGAGTGCCTTTGCTCTTGTTAAATTTGGGCGTGCCGCGAAAGAGCATATGCTCCAAAAAGTGGGTGGAACCGGTATAACCCACGGCTTCATTGCGTGAGCCGACTTTGTAGACCACCAAGACAGTGGCCACGGGGGCAGAGTGGTTTTCGACCAACAAGACCTTGAGGCCATTGGCCAATGTGTATTCCTGAATGCCGCCATCGGCTTGAACAAAGACGGGGGCTTGGGCTTTATTTTTCTGCATAATTTCCTACTATTGTGGTGGTCAAACGATCGGGATTAAAATATTTGCGAATGGCGGCATTGACCTGATCCTGGGTAACGGATTGAATCAGCTCGCGGCGTTTGGAAATATAATCATTGCCGAGGTTAAAAAAGGCAATGTCTGAGAGGCGGTCAGCCAATTCGGGGTTGGTCGAGAGCCCCACCAGATACGAGCCAATCAATGCCGATTTGGCCAATTCCAGCTCGCGGGCTGAAATCCCCTCTTTGACATATTGGGCAATTACCGCTTTGCTGGCGTCGATCGTCTTTTCGACATTGGCCGGGGCGGTGGTCACTCCCACCAGCCAAGGGCCGGCACTGCGGCCAGGGTCGGCAAAATACGAGAAAATGCCATAGGTCAGGCCGAGTTCATCACGCACCCGCAGGCCCAGCCGCGAAGAGAGGGAACTTTGGCCCAAGACATGGTTGGCCAAAATCGCCGGAAAATAGTCCGGCGCGCCCAGTTTGATATCTGTTTGAATGCCCATGGCAATCGAAATATTGGCTTTGTCTTTGAGGGTTTTGATCACCCGTTTGCCTTGGGATTGAGCCGGCACATCTGGCACGGCAATCGCCACAGGGTTGTCTGATTTCCAGTCTTTGAGTGCGGTATTGACGCGTGCATTCAGGGCTTCTGCTTGCACATCACCGACCACGCTCAAGACCATTTCTTGGCTGCCATAGTGGCGTGCATAAAAGCCTTTGACATCATCCAGGCTGAGTTTTTCGACCGACTGCATCAGGTTTTCGAGGGGGACCGCTCGGGGATGTCCGGCTGGGTAGAGTGAGGTGTAGAGCAAATCATTGGCCAGAGCATCGGTATTGTCCATACGCTGTTTGAGCCGATCTGCCGTCTGTTTTTTAAGCTTGGCAAATTCTTCACTGGGAAAGCTCGGTTGTTTGAGCATTTCAAAGAGCAAATCGAGGGTGGCATTGAGGTTTTCGGCCAAACAACGGCCTGTGATCTCCACTCTTTCGAGCCCCGCTGAAAAACTCAGGCTCGACCCCATCGACTCCAGTTTTTTGGCCAAGGCCAATTTATTGTTGGCACGGGTTCCTTGATCGAGCATATCTGCAGTGAGCATGGCCAAACCGGCTTTGCCAGCGGGGTCGTTGACACTGCCAGCCAAGATTGTGCCGTGAATTGCGACTGTGTTGTCGAGGTGATTTTCTTGGATGATCAAACTGCCGTTTTTCCCCAGTGGCAAGCGCTGCAGGGGAATGCGCTGGGCAGCGGCGGCTTTGTTTTGGGAATCTGTGCCCAATTCGGTATACACCGAATCACGGGCGTTGACTTTGACTTCGTTTGCGGCCTGGGGAATAAACCAGCCCACCGTGCGGTTTTGGCTTTGGAAATAGGTTTTTGCCACCCGCTGCACGTCAGCGGGGGTGACTTTGGCGATCTGATCCAGGTAGGTCACCATATAGCGCCAATCGGCCATGGCTTCGTATTCACCCAAATCGCTGGCCAATTCGAGGGTTCCATGGCGATTAAACGAAACCTGGGCTTTGATTTGGGCCTTCACTTTGTCGAGTTCTGCCGCGCTGGGAGGGGTCTTTTGCAGCTCTTCGATCACCTGCCAGAGGGCTTTTTCGCCTTTTTCGTGGCTCACGCCACTGGCCAATTTGGCAGAGAGCACAAACAGACCGGGATCGCGCAATTGCACATTGGAGCTGCTGGCAGAGACGGCCACTTGTTTCTCGACCAAGGACTGATAAAGGCGGCTGCTCACCCCTTTGCTGAGTACACTGTCGAGCAAGTCGAGGGCATAGCTGTCCGCGTGGGCCAAAGGAGGAACACGAAAGCCCATATTCACAATTCCCAATTGACCGGGGCGCATCAAGGTAAAGCGGCGCTCGCCCTGCTGGGGCGGTTCTTCGGTATAAACTTGGGGAATGGGTTCTTTGGAGGCTTCAAGGGGACCAAAATGGCGATTGACCATTTCCAGGGCTTTGGTGGACTCAAAGTCGCCGACCAGAATCAAAGTGGCGTTATTGGGATAATAAAAGTCTTCGTAGAATTTTTTCAGTCGGGCGGTGGGAACACCTTCGACATCACTGCGCCAGCCAATGGTGGGGTGGTGATAAGGGTGAGCCATGAAGACATGGCTAAAGAGCTGTTGCCACATCACCCGGTCTGGGTTGTTTTCGCCGCGCTCTAACTCATTGCGCACCACACTCATCTCGGATTTACGGTCGGAGTCGGCAATAAATGAATTGCGCATGCGGTCGGCTTCTAGGCGCAGTGCCAGTTCGAGCTGATCAGCTGGTAGGGTTTCAAAATAATTGGTGCGATCGAGCCAGGTGGTGGCATTAAAGCGCGCGCCTTGGGCTTGCAGGGTTTGGGCGATTTGGGTACCACGGGTTTTGTTAAAGGTGGGCGTGCCTTTAAACAGCATATGTTCCAAAAAGTGGGTAGAACCGGTATAGCCCACGGCCTCGTTGCGGGAGCCCACGCGGTAGACAATTAAAGTGCTGATCACTGGGGCTGCGTGGTTTTCAACCAAAAGCACTTTGAGCCCATTGGCCAAGGTATACTCTTGAATGCCGCGGTGGGCGCGCACAAATTGGGGGGCAGCAGGGGCAGCCCAAATGGGAGCAGGAGAGGGCAATACTCCCCATAAACAGGTCAATAATCCCAAGCTCAGGGCTGTCTTCTTCATGGTCTACCTCTTAGATGCGACAAAGTTTATGCATTGTAACATCTGCTTAAGCAGATCTGCTCTCCAGGCGGTTGGGATCAAAGATCAGGCCTTTGCTGTTTAAAAATGCGGGAGAATAGAGTTTGGAATACGATCGCTCGCCCAGATCGCAGGCAAATGTTAAGAGGCGATGTCCGGGGCCCAAACGCCGGGCGGTTTCAAGCGTGGCTGCCAGATTCAGCGCTGAGCTGCTACCCAGAATCAGGGCGTCTTGTTCACGTACATAGGCTGCAATATCTACCAAGTCTTGGTCTGGAATGGTCAGAGCGCTGTCCACGCGGGCCTGGGCAAAATTCTGCACCAAGCGCATAATGCCAATGCCTTCGGTGATTGAACTGCCACTGGTTTTAAATTCGCCTGTGCGCACATAGTTGCACAGACCTGAGCCTTCCGGATCGGCCAGCACCACTTCAATTTGGGGATTTTGCGCTTTGAGATAAGCGGAGCAACCGCCAATGGTGCCACCTGTCCCTGCTGCGGAGATCAAGGCGTCGAGTTTACCAGAGGTTTGTGCCCAAATTTCAGGCCCCGTGCCCTGGTAATGGGCGCGAAAATTGGCGAGGTTTTCAAATTGATTGGCCCACCAATAGGTTTGGGGATTTTCTTCTGCGATGCGCCGGGCTGTGTGGTAAAAATGGTTGGGATTGGCAAAGGGAACCGCATCTACCAAATGTAGTTCAGCACCATGTAAGGCAATCATGCGCTCTTTTTCCAAGGCTTGGCCTTTGGGCATGACCACTTGCATTTTGCAACCAGCGGCTTTGGCGGCGATCGCCAGCCCAATGCCTGTATTACCTGCGGTGCCTTCGACAATAGTCATACCGGGTTTAAGCGCTCCACTGGCCAGGGCCTCTTGCACCATTTGCCAAGCAGCCCGATCTTTGATCGAACCCCCCGGATTAAAATATTCACATTTGATCAAGATCTCACAGCCGCTGAGTTGACTTAAGCTGGGAATCTTTAAAACAGGGGTCTGGCCGATCAATTCGGGCAGGGACTGGGCCAAGAGGGCTTTCATAAAGGGTGCTCCGGAGATTGCAATATGGCGACCATTATCCCATAATTTGGGGGTGTCTGACGCTCTCCAAGCTGTATTTTGCCAGCGCCACGGGTTCGACCTGTTGACTGGACCGCAGATAATCCAAAAAGCGCTCGCGCCGGGCTTTTTCGCGGGGCTCTAGATCTGGGGTGGCAATCAATTGGATCAAATCTGCTTCGATTTCAGCTTTGCTGTCATTTTTTAAACAGAGCAGGGCCAGCCCTGCTAATTGAAAACGTTCGAAACCCGCCAGCAAAAATTCCCGCAAAATTGGGCTGTGGCGCAAGTGAAAGCGCAGGGTTTCTTCAACACCCCGCACAGGGTATTGGGGAAAAGCCCCTGAGTGGATGATCGCTGAGGCAAAATTGCTCAATAACAATTCAGCCATGGCCAAGACCTCGTCCCGGCTTATGCCATCTTCGGGACGCCAATGTTTGCTTTCATAAAAATAGGGACGCAGATAGGGTCTTTCAACCAAGATTTTGAGGTGTTCAGAGGTTTCAAACATGGCCCGCTGAACCAATTGGATTTCGGGCTGTTGGCGGGCACTTTCCAATTGCAGGCGGGCGGTTTCCAACCCTTGGAGTGAGGCGCGCAATTGGCGTAAAAAAACCGAAAAATTGAGCAAACCCGTGATCACCAGTAGCAGGGTTCCTCCAATGGTTACCAAGGGAAGCAGGGATTCTATCAGCATAAATATTCCTTGTTTTGCAGGACTATGCCTGGATTATAACCAGCTTGGGAGGCCTTGCACAGTAAAACGCAACAAAAACATCGCTCAGGTGTTATAATCTTGCTTAAAGCCCAACCGAGAGAAGGAATGACCTGCATGGATGCGATCTCCTCTGTTTCAACTGCCTCTTTAGATCTGGTTCAAGCTGCCATCGAAAGAAACACCACCTTAGACAAAACAGCCATTGCTGTGGCTGCTAAAGCACAAGAAATCCAGGCCCAACAAGGGGCGGCTGCGATCTCTTTGATTGAGGCTTCAGGCAGCAGCTTGGTGGACGTGCGCGTTTAATCCCTTTGGCTGACGTTCCCAAACGATTACATTTTACCCCCAGCGGCAGTTTTGATATTGAGCGGATTGGGCTTCAGTCTTCGTGGCGGCATGATCTTTACCACTTTTTACAAACGGCCTCTTGGCGTAAGTTAATCACATTGCTCTCAGGTGTGTATTTGGGGGCAAATGTTCTTTTTGCTCTGATATATTTACCCGGTTTGGGCGGTTTGGCCAATGCGCGTCCGGGATCTTTTGTTGATGCTTTCTTTTTTAGTGTGCAAACCATGTCTACTGTGGGATATGGTTATTTGGCTCCGCAGAGTCTTTACATCAATGGGGTAATGGTCTTGGAATCGCTCTTTGGATTCCTGTTTACGGCCATTTCAACAGGGCTCATCTTTGCCAAATTCTCACGGGTACGGGCCCGCGTGATGTTTAGTAGGGTTGCCGTCATCCACACCCAAGATCGCCAGCAAATATTGACCTTTCGGGCAGCCAACCAACGCCATGCCGAAATTGTCGATGCGTCGGTCAAACTCGCTTTAACCCGCGATGAATGGACAGAAGAAGGGCATTATTTGAGAAGAATTTATGATTTGCCCTTGCGTCGCGATACGTCCCCACTCTTTGCTTTGGTCTGGAACATTATTCACGTCATCGATTCAAGCAGCCCACTCTATGGTCAAACGGCCGAATCGCTGGCCCAGCAAAATACCATCTTGCTTTTGACTTTTTCTGGCATTGATGATCGTCTCTCTCAGACTTTACACACCCGCCATGCCTATAACCATACCGAAATAATTCTGGGAGAACGGCTCGCAGATATTATCGAAAGCAGAGAGGATGGCCGCAAGGTCGTCAATTACCACCATTTTCACAAGACCGAGGCTGAGGTGCATCATAAATAAACGATCTGAAGACAGGTTTTTGCTTTTTTGGGCTATAATTTTGCTATGAGCTTTCCCCTGCCTGCAGCGCCCCCCACTGTCTTAAACGCACCCGGTCAACTCTTTCACAAGCCCGGCCCTGTTGCGCTGCCGACTTTACCTGCCTTGCCCGCTTTCCAGGGACCTGTCTCAACGGCCACGACCCTGCCTGTCTCGCGCCCTTTACCTGCAGCTCCTTTGTTGCGACCGGCTACCCCCTCTCCCCTGACGCGGGTTGATCAAAGCCAATTCAGTTTGGTCTCGCGACTCTTGGGGCCGCTTGATCAAATGAGCTTACCACCACTCAGAAGTATAATCCCCGCTCCGGTTTTGGCGGGCTTGGAACGCGGTTGGCAAGCACTCAAAGACACCTTTACCTATCAATTTGAAGAAGTGGGCAGTTTGGGTACTTCCCGTGAAGCGGATGCCAATTGTGGCCCCGCTACCGCTTCGATGATTCTCAAACAATTTGGCATTTATCCTCCCACCATGCAACAATTGCGCCGTTTGGTGGGTGCGCCGATTGGCTTTGGTGGGGATGCCTTTGCGCTGACCACCAAGCAGGTGGCTGAGGCCGTCAAACGCACGGCCAGCGAACGGGGAAAATATATCAGCTATGATACCCGCCTGATCACCTCAAACGTTGACAGTGTGACCAGCGAAATGCGCAATCGCCTGGCGCGGGGGGAGAAACTGATTCTGCTCACGTCCGGCTTTAATTCCCTCTCTCAAGGGCATTTTACCGTGGTCAAAGAGGTGCGCAACGACGGCTCGGTGGTGGTGGATGACCCTGGCACGGCTGGCGGCGAAAACCGCGTGATTTCACGCAGCCGTTTGGCCAAGGCGCTCGAAACCCGCAAATATGAATATGGCATGGAGAATGTCTTAATTGCCTTCAGTGGCTAGGTCTTCAGCGAGGCATTGATCGGGCTTTTCTGGCTTGCGAGTGAGATCAAATTCTTCGAATTTGCCCATTTCTGCAAATCCCAGCTTGTGATAACAGGCCAGGGCTGCCGCATTGTCAGACTTGACGTTGAGCCCAATTAAATCAATGCTTTGCAGCAAATCTCGGCAGAGTAAAGCCGTGGTCAATGTACCCAGCCCTTTGCCACGCACCTCTGGAGCGGTGGTGATATTGCCCAGGGCCGCGACTTTCCAGGTGGGCGAATAGACGTGAATACCCGCTATGCTGACCAATTCAGAGCCCTGATAAATGCCCCGATACATGCCGGTGTCCAACATGCGGGAGTCAAACCAATTGCCTGGGTAGCTGCGCTGATACAAATTCTCAATGGCGTCTAAATCGCTGTTGTCGAGGCATCGCACCACAGACAGATCCGCGTGTCGGGCCAATTCGGCTTGCAATTTTTCGGGCTGGACCAGCACCATGCGGCTGTGTTCGCCGTGGGAATGGAGTTGGTAAGCTGGCTCCAAACACGGACGCAGGCCTGCACTGAGATGTAGATAAAACCTCATTGGCAGCAGCGGTATCAGGCTTGTCAGCAAGGCCTGATTCGCGGGGGTCGGCCCACCAAAGGCCAAGACCGTCGGCAGACTCTGGCCCAGATAAACCAGTACCAAGGCCTGCAGTGTGTTCCCCTCTTCCCAACCATACCAGAGGGTTTGCGGCCAGAAAAAAGGGTCGAGATCCCCTAAACTGTAGAGATGCAGACCTTTGTCTTGGCAGAGAAACTCAGCAATTTGGGCCTGATCATGTAGAGCGATGCGCGCCATACGCTTAATTGTGGCTGTGCAGCTCAGGATTGAGTGCAATGGTGCGTGGGTTTGGTTTGCAGATCACTTCACCGCTGGTGGAGTCCTGGTAAAAGAGCAAATAGCCGCGCCCAGAGAGTTCCAGAGCCTTGACCCGGTTCTGTCCGGGAGGCACGGCTTCGCCATTAAGATTAACCGCTTGGCCTTCGCCATTGTAGAGACTGACCTTGGTGCCTGCGGTTAAATACAGTCCTGCTGCCAGGGTGCAGCCGTCTCCCAGAGAAATTCCCGTACCTGAATTGGCCCCGAGCAAACACATTGCTCCAATTGAAATGACATGGTTATTGCCCCCTGATAGTGTGCCCATGATCGAGGCTCCGCCACCCACGTCTGTTTTATCACCGACAAATACACCTGCAGAAATACGCCCTTCAACCATCGCGACCCCTGCGGTACCCGCATTAAAATTCACAAATCCGGCTTGCATCACTGTGGTGCCCTCTCCCAGATAGGCTCCCAGCCGGACCTGGCTGCCTGAAGCAATGCGCACCCCACTGGGCACATGGTAATTGACCAGATAGGGAAATTTATCCACATGGCTGACCTGTAACTCTTGGCCTGACAACAAAGTCTGAAGTCGCAAGTCTTCAAGATCTTCTGGCAAAACCGGGCCTTGGTTTGTCCATGCCAAATTGGTAAGGGCTTTAAAGGCTCCATCGAGTTTGACTCCGTGTGGCATCAGCAGACGCTGGGAAATCAATTGCAGTTTAAAATAGGCCTCTTCAGCACTTTCAACTGTTTGATCGGGTTTTAACAGTGCAAAAAAGCCCAGATCCAATTGACTATAAGCCGCAGGGCTGGTTGACCTTGAAAGCACTTCCAGGCGCGTGCTGAGCCTTTGGGCTTCAGCGCAGTCAGGAAAATCGAGTAGCAGGGCTTTGAGTTTGGCCAATTGGTTGGTTTCAAAAGGCTGAAATTGACCAGGATGGATCCAATGGGCTTGGTGCAAGGCCTGGGCCAGGGGGCTGTCGCCTATAAACAGGGAGGGAAAGAGAACATCCAGGGTGGTATTGCCCCGGCGGCGGCGCAGGCCGAGGCCCCAGGCAAAACACAATTGATCAGACATGGGGGGCTCCTTGGTTAATTCTGTGGGTAATTCTGTTCTGGGATCCAGGTGGCTTTACCTGAACGCTATAGATTATACCGGAATTTAATAGTGAGTTCTTTTTTTGCTACAATGAAGCTGTGGACCTTTTACACCAACTCAGTTTCAGGATGGACTTATGCTCGATAAACTCTTTAAAAAAGTCGGCCAAAACAAAGACCAGGCCAAAGAACAGCCCAAGGCTGAAGAAAAACAGAGCTCTTCCCAAGAAGACATGTTGGATGAAACCGGCACCTTTATGCTGGATATCAATCAACTCAAAGAAACCGAAGATCTCGACGATCTCTTAAACGACGTTTAAACCCCCTTGGTTTCAATCCGGATTTTGTTAAGTTTGTGTTGAAAACCTTCAGCTCAGCTGCTGCTCCCCAGATAAGCCTTTATCCCAGATGTGGAGCAGCAGATGTCTCAAATTCAAATCCTTGATGCCGATTTTGGCTATGCGATAATCGGGCAAAAAGCCTCTCCTCCCACGCTCTCCAAGGCGCCTGTTGTGAGTGAGCAGGCCGCCCCCCTTTCCCCAGAATCTGAATTACATCCCTGGCTCAAGAACACGTTTTTGGGATCGGTAATTGGCGGTGTGGCGGGCACCGGTACTGCTGTGGCGGTTTCACGTTTTCTCGATAAACCCCTAAGTGCCATCAACAAAGCCAAAGTGGGTGGTCTGCAAGGGGTCTTTGCCGGGGCCAGTGGGGCGGTGGCCGCTTCTTTTGCGCCTGATCGCACCACGGGGACTGTGGTCGGTGGCTTCACCGGGGCCACTGTGGGGGCTCTACAAGCGCTTGCAGTTTCTCCGACCAAAGGGAAGATCATCATCGGGGCCATTTCGGGATTTATTTCAGGGGCTGCAGCAGGCAATGTCACCGTGGCTTGGCGTGAATACCAACAGAAAAAAGCCCTGGATACGGCTGGGCCCGTCGCCTTGGAACAGGCCGAAGCGCCTTATGACGAAAACGCAGCCCTCATTTTGCCTTTTCCTGTTAGCTATTAAAAGACCCACTCTTCCCATTCTTCGTCATTGGGTGGGGAAACTTCGCTTTGAAAAGTCGGATTTTGCGATTGGGTCAATCCTGGCCGCCCGCCTACGAGACTGTGTAGGCATTCATCCCCAGGCAACCATGCACAGGGATCGCGTAAAAGGGAATCATCGACCCGGCTCACAGAGCAAAGCCCCAGTCCGACCCGGCTCGCCTGTTCACGCAATAATTGCACCACCGCACCCGCTTCTATCAGGCAATAGTCGCGCGCATCGCTGCCATAGCGGGCTGTCATACCCGCTAGATCAGCAACCAAATAAAGACTAAATGCTGCAGCCTGAGCCATCTCCTGGCTGTTTGGCAGATGGAGCTTTGACAGAGAAGGGGATTCGGCACTGAGCTGAACCAGTTTGTGCTGATGGGCATCATAATAATAGAGACCGGCCCCTAGCCCCGCAATCCGCTCAGGAGCGACTTGTAGATAGACCAAAAGGGGATAGACCCCGCCTGCAGAAGGGTAGAGATAGCGTGGGTCCTGGGAGCCAGGATATTCTGCCAAAACAGCGAGCAATTCCGCCAATTCTGAACGCGTACAGGGCTCGGATAGAAATTGGCGGCTGCTTTTCCAGTTTTCGCTTTCAGGGGGTGGGTGCGGAGCGGCAAAAGGGATTTCTTGGCCTGCGATTTGCCGGGGGGGAAGCTTTTTTTCGGCAAAGAGGCTCAAACGGGTCTGGGGAAGGGCGTTTTTAGTTGCGGGCCTGCTGTTATAATATTGGGCCAATTGGCGCAAACTGCGCAATTGAAACATTTCTCCCACACCGGGAGCCAAGCCAAATTCTTGTTGGAGACGGTTGCCCAGCCGAATTAAATCGATGGAGTTGACACCCAAACTCAATAAATCCACTTCTGGGTCCGTGATATTGATTTCCAGCACTTCCTGAAAAAGCCGCTGAAGCTGGGTCTCGATCTGATTCTGGGCCACCGTTAATGCTGTATTGGGTTTTTCAGACACAATTGTGGGCAATTGTTTGCGGTCGGGTTTGCCACTGCTATTGAGTGGGAATTTTTCCATCGCCAGCCATTGGTGGGGAACCATCCAGGCGGGTAAACGCTCCAATAGATAGGTTTCTAGCTCCGCAGCAGTCAGGGCTTCGCGGGGAATATAATAGGCGCAAAGACTGCGTTTCTCTCGCTCGCTCCCCTGATACGGCGCCGTGACCAAGGCATCGGCAATGTCGGGGTGGGTCCGCAGGCAACTTTCTATTTCTCCCAGCTCGATTCGGTAGCCCTGAATTTTGACCTGATGGTCTCTGCGGCCCAAAAATTCCAAGATGCCACCGGGTCTGTAGCGGCCGCGATCCCCTGTTTTGTACCAGCGCTCGCCAGTTTGGGGATGTAAGACAAAGCGTTCATCTGTCTTTTCGGTATCTTGCCAATAGCCCAATGCCAATCCCGATCCGCTGATACACAGCTCTCCGGATACCCATTCTGGGCAGGGCTCCAGTTCTGAGTTAAAGACCTCAAAGCGCTGATTGGCAAGGGGTTTGCCGTAGGGAATGCTGCTCCAATCCTCGGGCAAGGGCAAGGTAATGGGATGAATATTTGACCAAATGCTGGCTTCGGTGGCTCCCCCCAGGCTCCAGAGTTGGGCTTGTTGGGCCCGTGTGGCAATGCGGGGCGGCAGTGCCAGTGGTATCCAGTCCCCACTCAGTAAGACATGGCGAAGATCGGGTAAACGTGCTTCTGGACTGCGTTCGAGGTATTCGATTAACAATTGCATTAAAGCGGGAACGCTGTTCCAGAGGGTGATTTTTTCTTGAACCAGACTTGTGAGCCAATTGTCTGGATCTCGGCCACTCTGGGCCGCTGGCAGTACCAGACAGGCCCCCGCTGCCCAGGTACCAAAGAGATCATAGACCGAGAGATCAAAACTCAGGCTCGACAGCCCCCATATGCGGTCATCGGCGGTGATATTGAGTTTGTGATTGACGGCGGCGATGGTATTCCAGGCTGCGGCATGGGTAATCATGACCCCTTTGGGTTGACCTGTGGAACCTGAGGTAAATAGGATGTAGGCGAGTTGTTCGGGAGAAGAGCGACTCAATAAGGCCCTGATCTCTGCTTGATCGGGCAAGGGCAGTGGCTCTGGGGGTTGCAAGACAGAAATCCACGTTCTTTGGGCGTTCTGGGCAAAAGACCTGTCTGCTGCCAAAGAGGCTTGTACCACCACCTTTTGCGCTTGCCCCAGCGTTAACAGGGCGGCGATGCGCTCGGGGGGCAAATGGGCTTCAATGGGCAGATATGCGCCCCCTGCCAGTAAAATCCCCAGGACTGCAACCGCTTGTTCCCAGCCCTTGTGCATGACAATGGCAACGGGCTCAGCCTGTTGCAGCCCTTGTTCAATCAGCTTTCGGGCCAGTGCTGTCGCTTCTGCCAGCAATTGTGCGTAATTGAGATCGCGCTCGGGACTCTTGAGGGCCGGTGCCAAGGGGTGGGCCAGGGCTTGGTCCAGACAGGCCCTGTGCAAACATTGCGGCGCAATCGCTGCCGCTGTGGAATTGGCTGAGAGGCGAGTGGGTGCTTGTTCGGGCCGGCCTTGGGAGCCGAGCATCCAGCTCTGGCTAATCGGGGCTTGCCAGTCAGCGGGATGTTTGGCCAAATGGTGCAAAAGCTGCTCAAAGGCCTCAAACATGGCTTGGGGCAGACCCGGCGGGAAGAGTTCAACCAGATAGTCCCAATTTACTTGCAAGCCCCTTTCGCTCTCAGAGGCTTGGCAGTCAAGCCAAACCTGGGGCGTTTGGGTTTGGGCAAAGACCAGCTCTGCGCCCAAGGGTAATGCGGGCAAAATTTGGCCGAGTAAGCCCGTAAAGACCACCGGAGCTGTGCCGCTGTGGTTATGCTGGCGCAAGTCTCTGAGTACCTCGACCCCGCTGTAGAGGTGATGTTCCAGGTCTTGCCAGAGCTGTTGCTGAATCTGACCCGCCCAATCGATCAATTTGCCCTGGCGGACGGGGATTTCGAGCAGGTTCAAGCTGGTAAAATCGCCCACCAATTGATTCACCTGGGGGTGCAGGGGCAGCCTTTGAAAGGTGGTTAGGTTGATAATAAAACCATCATTCTCGCTCCAATAGCTCAAAATTGAAGCAAACAAGCTTAATAAAAGGCTATTTGGGGTTATTTTGTATGGTTGTGTCGTTGATTTTAATTGTTCCCAGTCCGCTTTGTTGATATTCAGCGAGAGACGTTCGAATTTTAGACCTTTGAGTTGTTCAGGTGCCTTGGACAGCGGCAATAGGGGGGCTTCTGGCAAGGTTAACAGGCGTGTTTGCCAATAGTCACGGTCCCGCAAAAAAGCAGGGCTTTTGCGGATCTCAGCCAGGGTGCGCATATAATCACCAAAATTTAAGTCCAGTTGAGGCAAGGTGCTTTCGGGATGGTGATACAGCATGTCCAGCTCTTGCCCCAGGAGCAAAAAACTGGTGGCATCTGCAATCAGGGCGTCCAGCCGCAAATGCAGGCGCGTGCCACCCGCGTGTGGGGTTAATTTGAGTTCAAAGAGAGGCCAATGATGGGGGTCAAAGACCGCTGCCAAGCTCTCTTGCCGCAGCACCTGAAGCTTCTCGGCTTGGACTTCAATGGGCCAGTCGCGCAAATCATGGTATTCAATGTGATAATCAGGGCGCGTTGCCAATACCTGTTGTTGCCCTTGGTCGGTGATCACTGTTTGCAACATCGGATGGCGGCAAATGAGCTGGTTTAAAGCCTTTTCAAGTTGGGCATGATCCAGCTCAGATAGCTCCAATTCCAAACAGGCCTGGGCACCCACTCCGCCCAAAGTCATCTGTCTTTGGCGGCCAACCCAATAGGCGGCCTGTACGGGGGTCAGTGGAAAGGGCACATGAACAAGCGCTGGCTGGGGGGAAACCTGGGGCAGTGAAGCTGGTTGCAATGGAGCGGCCTTCACCGCGCTGACAAAATCTCCCAAGCGCGGATGCGCAAAGAGCAGGTGTAAGCCAATTTCATGCTCACTTTGCTGGCGCAATTGCATCACCATTTGTACGGCCAACAGCGAATGACCCCCGAGGGCAAAAAAGTCACTTTCTGCGTCTACGGGCTGGCCCAAAATGTCCTGCCAGAGTTCTTGGATGCGTCTGTCTAAACCCATTTGCTCTGGTTGCAGGGGGGCACTTGCCAGGGGGTTCGAAGCAGAATTCTCAAGATTTGAGATGCGTGTGTCCAACGCCAGATAATCCACCTTGCCCCTTTCGGTTTCAGGCAGGCGCTCCAAGAGAATGAGCTGGGCAGGCACCAAACTGGGGGGCAATTGGTTCTGGAGCCACGTTTTGAGTTCGGCAGGGGCAATTTGCCCTGTGTAAAATGCCCAGAGCCGGTGTTCCGTTGCCAGCAAAGCTGCCGATGAGACTTCGGGGTGACGCAGCATTGTGGCTTCAATTTCGCCGGCTTCAATGCGCACACCCTTGAATTTAAACTGCCGGTCGCATCGTCCAAGAAAATGAAACTGCCCGTGAACATATCTCAAGCGATCGCCGGTGGGGTAAGATGAACGGTCGGGTTCACTGTCAAGATAGCCAGGGCTCAGGCCGATCCCGCTGAGTGTCAACTGACCGGGAAAGCCCCAAGGCAAGACATGGCCAAAGGGGTCACAAATTTGGGCCTGTAAACCCGGCAATAATTGGCCCAAAGCGGGTGGCTGACCGGGTGATACTGTCTTGATTGGGCCAGCACAGGCCACCACGCTGCACTCACTGGGCCCATAGTGATTCCAAACAGTAAAAGGCAGGTCTTCCGGTTGAAATGGGGGCAGACGATCCCCGCCCGTACGCAAACAGGTGAGCGTGGTCTCTGGGGGCCAAGCCAATTGTAAAAGCAAAGCCGCCAGCGGCGTGGGCAAAAACAATTGACGAATCTCTTGGCTAAGCAATGCCGATTGTAAAACCTGCGGATCGAGCAGGGTATTGTGATCCCAAAAGAGCAAGGTCGCTCCTGCTGCCAATCCACTCCAGATCTCCCAGCCAGCGGCATCAAAAGAAATATGGGCTGTTTGGGGTATCAGCTCTCCCGGCTGGCTGGGAAAGGTTTTTAGATGCCAATTGATCAGATTGGCCATGCCAGCTTGGGTCACTTTGACGGCCTTGGGCTGGCCCGAGGTGCCCGAGGTAAAGATCAGATTGCTCAATTTCTGGCTGGGTTTAGGCAAGTCACAGGCCAAGCTGAGGGGGGCTTCTGGGGAAAGTGTCTGGGGTGCGGACAAATTGTGCTGAGCTAAGGTTTCCTTCAACAGCTCAGCTGTTTCTGGCAGACAGATCAAGAGCGGCTGATGCAGGCTGCTTAAAAGAGCGCCCAGGCGTTCGGGGGGACTTTGTGGATCAAGGGGCACATAAATTTTGTCAGCCAATAAAATGCCCAGCCAAGCTGCCACACTTTGGGCTCCCCGTGGCAGACAAACGGCCACCCAGGAGGGCGTTGTTGGGCTAACTCGGCCTTGAGACCCCGTTAGTGTGAGCACATTTTGGGCGATGACCCGTGCCCGCTGCCAGAGTTCGCGGTAGCTCCAGCGCAGTGCGACTTTCTCCTGCAGGTCGATCAGGGCCAGGAGGTCGGATTCCCCCGCCAGCAAAGGCAAGAGCTGCGTTGGGACCTCCTGGGCTGGAAACCACTCTGGGGCAAGAATCTGTTGCCCACCTGGAATTTGCCAATCTTTTAAAGGCAAATGGAGGGACAATTTTGGCAATTCTGCCAAAATTGTCAGCCAGAGGCTGATCAGGTTTTGGACCGTGTTGGTCTCAAAGAGCTGGCAATTGTACTCCACACTGCCCTTGAGGGTTCCCTGCTCAGGTATCAAGGTAAATGCCAGATCAAAACGTGCCACACCAATGTCCAACTCCAATGGCCGCAATTGGCATGCCCCCAAAGGCGCGAAGCCAATTTCGCCATGCAGCGCCAAAACCGTTTGAAAGAGGGGGTGTAATCCGGGGATGCGGGGGGGCTGTAAGACCTCCACCATTTGTTCAAAAGGGGTGGCCTGATGTTCCAGCGCCAGGTGCACCACGTTTTGAACATGGTCAAACAGGGACTGTAAGTTTTGTTCGGGCTCCATTTTCATGCGCAGGGGCAGCATATTTAAGAAGGGTCCGATCAGGTCTTGGGTTTCTGCTTCGAGCCGGCCAGCCACAGGGGTCCCGACCACCAGATCGTCACTTTCAGCAAACTTCCAAAGCAGCAGATAAAAACCTGTCAGCAGTAAACTGAACAGACTTTTTCCACTGGTTTTGGCCAGGTTTTCGAGGGCTGAAAAGGTTTCTGCAGGCAGCTGAAAGGGAGCTTGTGCACCGGGGGCTTCTTGTAAGCTGGCTTCCAGGCCAGGTCGGGGGGTGTCATAGGGCAAAGGGGTTTGCACCGGGGCATCTGTCAGGGCCGTTTGCCAATAGGCCAGATCTGCTTTGAGCCCCGGATCTGTGGTCAATTGATCGCGTTGCCAGAGGGCAAAGTCGGCATATTGCCAAGTCAATTCGGGCAATTTTGCTGTTTCTGCTTGAGTTTGAGCTGTATACACAGCCTGCAATTCTTGAAACAAGACCCGGAAAGACAGGCCATCCGCCACAATATGGTGCAGGCTCAAAAGCAGCACAAATTGCTCTGTTGGCTGAGTAATGTTTTTTTCAGCTTCAAAGACAAAGAGCGAAAAACGCAGAGGGGGGGCATTTTGCCAATCAAAGGGCTGACGCGCGTGGGTTTTGAGCATTTCCTGGCACGCGCTTGTCTCCAAGGGGGGGCTCACAATCACTTCCCAGCAAGGGGGAGGCGCTGCCAAAACCAGCTGAAAGGGCTGCCCTTTTTCGTCTTGTCTGTAGACTGTGCGCAAAATTTCATGGCGTTGAATGACACTCTGGCAGGCTGTTTGCAGGGCTTGAACATCAAGCGGGCCAATAATTTCCAGGGCTACGGGAATAAAATGGGTCCGCTGACTTGGTTGCAATTGCTCCAGCAACCAAAAGCGGGTCTGGGCAAAAGAGAGGGGCAGTTTCTCGGGACGCAGCCGTTCTGGAGAGGGGGACTGGGCCTGCAGCCCACTCAGAATCATGTCTGCAATTTCTTCCAAACTCGGCCCCTGCAAAAATTGCGCCAAAGGCAATTTGACCCCGTATTTTTTTTTGAGTCGGCTGAACAGTTCCATGCCCACCAGTGAGCCGATCCCCAGGTGTTTGAGTGGCTCACTGGGATTGAGCATTGTGGGGTCGAGGCGCAGGGCAGAACCCAATTCTCTTTGCAATTGGCCAATTAAGCCCTCACGGCCTGGCATTTCTGCTGAGAGCAGCGGGTGGCTGTGTTGATCGCTGCTTAAGCGCGTAGCCAAAGGAGAACGGGGCAAAGACGTCTGGGGTTGCGTCTGAGGCGCTTCTAACCAACAGGGAATCCGTTGCCAGGGGTAGGAAGGCAGAGAGAGCAAGTGGGGGTTGGGGCCCATCAGGGCTGACCAATGAATCTCAAAACCCAGGCTATAGAGCATGCCCAGGCTCTCAAACAGGGGGCGGGCCGAGGGCTGATCGCGGCGCAGGCTGGGCAGCAAGTGGCAATCGCCCAGGCCCAGCAACCCAGCCGTCAGCACGGGATGGGGGCTGATTTCGACAAAGACCTGTGTGCCTGCAGCCAATTGTATTTCAAACGCCGGCTGCAATTGTACGGCATGGCGCAGATTTTGCCACCAATAGTCGGGGCCAAAGTCTGTTTGGGCTTGCGCTGAGGGGGTCACTGTTGAAAAGACAGGAATTTGGCCTACTTGGGGGGTAATGCCCGACAAACTTTCCAAAAGCGGGGCTTTGAGGGGCTCCATCATTGGGCTGTGAGAGGGGGCATCTGCGCCTTTGACCCGTCGGGCAAAAACGGGTTCACTTTGCAAAACACTTAAAAAACCCTCAAGCGCCTGTTCTTGCCCAGATACCACAGTGAGTTCTGGGCCATTTAAACCCGCTACCCAAAGGTCGCATGGCTGCATCGCTGTCAGCCGTGATTCAACAGCGGTTGCTGGGAGCCCAACGATGCCCATCGCTCCGCTGCCGACCCTGCTTTTGAGTAGGCCAATGCGTTTAACCACAACTAGTGCGGCATCTTCCAGGCTCAGCCAGCCCCCGGCGCAAGCTGCGCTGATCTCCCCCATGCTGGTGCCCATCAGGGCGTCGGGGAGCAGACCCCAGGATTGCCAAAGCGCAAAGAGGGCCAATTGCAGCGCAAAGAGCACAGGTTGAACAATCTCGGGCCTGTCTTGATAGCCATTTTCTACGGCAGCATGCACCGAAAAACCCGTCAGGGGTCTGAGTACTTCATCGACTTCTCTTAAACGCGCCACAAAGACGGGTTCTGATAGTAGCTGTTGACCCATGCCCTTTTCTTGAGAGCCCATACCTGAAAAGAGAAACACCAATTTGCGGGCAGATTTTTTGAGGGTTTTGAGGCCCACTTCAGCGCCTGTTGCCAGGGCTTTTAATCCTGTTTGCAGCTCACGCGGGTTTTCAAAAACCAGTCCTGCACGATAATTGGCTTGGCTTTGGCGCATTGCCAAGCTGTATTGCAAATCCCCGATGGACAACTCGGGCCGGGATTCCAGCCAGGCACTTAAATCTGCGGCCCGTTGGGCCAAGGCCGCTTGGCTGTGGGCCGAGAGGGGCAGCAATTGTGGCGAGGTTGTTTGTGCTTCATCATTGTTGGCTTCGAATGAGGTCAATGGGGACACACTGACAGGAGCCGGGCCCAGCAGCACATGCACATTGGTCCCGCCAAAGCCAAACGCGCTCACACCCATCAATTCAGATCTATTTGGTGGTGAGTCAACGCTTTCGTTCGGCTTTTTTCCAGTGGCCAATAGTCTGGCCTGCTGCCAGGGTTCAAGCTGGGTGACCACCTCTAGGTGCCACTTGGAAAAAGGGATATGTGGGTTGGGGGTCTGAAAATGCAACCTGGGGGGCAATTGGCGATGATACAAACTCAGACAGGCTTTGAGTAGACCAGCCATACCTGCTGCTGCTTCTAAATGGCCAATCTGGGTCTTCACTGAACCTATTTTC
>JBFWRL010000034.1:0-41010 GCA_050248915.1 Candidatus Sericytochromatia bacterium | reverse complement strand
GCTGGCGATCAGCGGGCCCTTCTCGTTGAGCAGATAGCTATTGAGATGGCCCGGCAAAGGGGAAATTTCGAGCAAATGTCGTTTGATATAATCCAGGGTCATTTCGACCCCCGCCACCCCCCAAAATTGGCCTTTGGAATCATGGATGGGCAGGGTACAGGGCAAAACCCAGCCCGTGCCCCCAGCATCGAGATAGGGACGCTGCCAACGGGCCCCCTGCTGTTTGAGCGAAAGTGTATACCAGGGCCGCTTGCGGGCATCATAATCGGGGCTAAAATCGGCATTGCCGGGGTAATTTAGAGAAAACCCCTGTTCCAATCCCAAATAAGCCCAGATCAGGGGCACCCCTTTGTTCATGACCAAGCGGCGGGCATCTGCAGCAGGCAGTGCCAGGGCCGCCTGGCTTTGGCTTTGCAAAGCCAGGGTACGAAAGGTTTGGCGCAAGGGGCTGAGTTTACGCAAAAGTGGCAAAACCGCTGCCTGCGAAATACCCGGAGCGAGTTTGACAATGGGCCAATCCAGGCTAATTTTGGCTTTGTAACTGGCGGAAAAACTCAAATCCGGAGGCATATTTTGAGATGAGTGGAAATCGGCATAGGTATAGACAGGCTCTGAGCTGGCTGAGCCAAATTCAAGCAATTGTTGAGCAGCACTGCCCAAGCGCGCCAACAACAATTCAAACCCCGTAAATTGGGCGTCGATTAACTGGGCCCGGTGGGCCACCTGCATAAAAAAGGCGGTCATTTTCTTGCCATGGGTTTGGGCTTTAACTATTGCCTGCTCGTGGCGGTATAAGCTCCAGATCACGGTACTCGATGCCAAAATCAAGATTCCCATGACCAGAACCAAGGTGGTTTGACCGTGTTTGCCAATCCAGCGAACCAGTTTTTCTAAAGGGCTGTCAGGCCGGGCCAAAACAGCTTCACCATGTAAAAATCGGCGCAGGTCATCAGCAAAATCAGCGACAGAGGCGTATCTCCCCGAGGTTTTGAGCGCTGTTGCTTTGCGAACGATGGCTTGCAATTCAATCGGAATACGCTGTTTGGAGCTATGGTGTTGAAAGGGTTCCAAATCCACCTTGAGCACTTTTTTGAGCAGTTCGATTTGGTTGCCTGCGCGAAAAGCGGGACGCAGGGTGATTAATTCAAACAAAATCAAGCCCAGTGCAAACTGATCACAGGAGGCATCTAATTCGTTGTTTTTGCCTGCGGCCTGTTGCGGCGACATGTAGCGCGGCGTGCCGATAATCTGTCCTATTTGGGTGCGCTCCAATGGCGGTTCGCTGGAATCCGATTGAAACAAACGCACCATTTCGTCATCAGAGGTCTCTTCGGGTGCAAACTCCCCCTGAGCCAGCACTTTGGCAATGCCCCAATCCATCACATAGACCTCGTGAAAGCGCCCCACCATGATATTTGCGGGCTTGAGATCGCGGTGAATCACCCCTTTGATATGGCTGTAGTGCAGGGCATCGCAGACTTTGAGAAAATGTTCAAGCAAGGTTAAGAGGCTGTGTTCTTCATCAACCTGACCCTGTTGGTCAAATTGGGTTCGGGCTTCGCTGAGCAGCGATTTGAAGGTTTTGCCCTGAATCAACTTCATCGAATAGCCTATTTCCCCTTCGGGGCTGACTTCGAGACTGTAAATCGGCACAATATTGGGGTGGTCGAGCTGGGCTGTTATTTGCGCTTCGGTAAAAAATCGGTCGACAACTTTGCGGTTGCTGATCAGGCCAGAATGGACCTTTTTATAGGCAACTTTGCGGCGTAAATCCTGATCTCGGGCCAATAAGACCTCACCCATGGCACCGGCCCCCACAGTGCCTAAGAGTGCGTATTTTACTTTGGCTGTCTCACTGGCCGTTTTTTCCTCGGCCAGTGGCGGGGATTCGCTCAGAATCAACTGGGTCAATTCAACCGCATCTTCAGGGGGCAACGGTTCAAACTCAGACATTGTTCCAAACTTTCAAGACTGTGGTTCGGGGCCACGTCTCCTGCATTTCATTCCTGATTTGGGACTTGCAACGCATGCATTATAAGTCAAATTACCCAGTGCGGCGAGGGGTGTTAAGGCAGTCCCAGACCCGGCAATTGAATCAGCAGCGGCACTCCCCCCAACGCCAGGGCCAAGCCCAAGGCCAAACCCGCAGCCAGCGCAGGGCGGCCCGGCAAAATTTGACCCACAGCACTCAGGGTCAAGGGAGAAGAGGATTGCAATGCCGCCACCCCCAAACAGGTCAACCACAGCGGAGGCGAAGGCAAAATCAAACACAAAAGGGCCATGACACTGCTTGGCCAAACAACCCTAGGCAAACCCCAGCGCTGGGCCAAACATCCCCCGGCCAATTTGCCCAGGCAAGCAGACATTCCGAGCCAGAGTAGCCAATCTCCGGGACTCTGCAATTGGGTGCGGTTCCAAAAAAACGAGCGCAAGGCGATGGCAAAGAGCAGGCCCAAAAGCCAAAGTTCCTGTTTTTCGCTCAGTTTAACTGGCTCCGCCAATGGCAAAATGGCCTGCTTTTGGGTCTCACTTTGCCAAAAGAAAGATAGACTGCTGAAACACAAGGCCAAACCCAGCGGAAAAGCGACAGACCAGCTTTGCAGGGCAGCCCATATGCCCAGGCTCAAGCCCAAGACCCCCGGTGCGGCAAAACACCCCGCGCTCAGCAGCGGTTGAGGGCCCCTTAAACACAGACCTCCAGCAGAGACGTGAAAGAGGGCTGAAGCCAAAGCCGCAATCAAAACCCAGCCCCAAAGAGCATGACTGGGCAATAAGGGCCAAAGCAAGTTCACGGCGGCGAGTATACCCACCCCCAAAGCGGCCCCCAAATGGGGTCTTTGCAGACGATCAATCATTAGCCCCATCAGTGGTTGAAAGCCAAATCCCACCCCATTATAGAGCAAAAATAGCAGGGCCAGTTCAGCCAGGGGAACATGCAAAACTGCCCCCAGAGAAAAGAGCAAAAATCCTGTAGTGGCATCCGCCAAAGCATGGCTGAGCCCCCAAAAAGCCAGCGTTCGGGTTCCCTGCGTGGGGATTTTCATGAATTGCTTAGGGCAAAAACCCTGCTGCGATCCAGGAGTTTTTGGCCATTTTTGTCATAGCCATAGATCCAATAGCCCATTATTTTCCCCGTTTTGACATCAACAATGGGCAGGTATTCGATCGCAAAAGGCCGTGGTATCTCACCCGGATAGAGCAAAGGCGATTTTGAATGGGGGTCCTGGAGTTCGAGCCAATAGGGATTGGCGGCAAATTTGGCTGCTTTTTCCAAAGCGTTGAGATCTGCAGGATATTCACCGCCCCAATCAACGCCATAAGTTTCGATCAGGGTCTGCAAGCTGTGCATATTGGCCCGAATAGAATACCTGCTGCTGGCCCTTTCATTTCTCCATTCACTTTTGGGAATCACCACCAAGGCCAATATAATCACGAAATACGAACTAAAATTGAGTGTGAATGAGGCAAGCCAAACGGCATTTTTCCCCAGTTTTTGTGCTGTTTTGGCCGGAGTATAATATTGCGCTAACAACGCAGTTTCTATGCCGAGCGTGAGAAAAAAATAGATCAACAATGGCAAAAAGGCCTCATGAAGGGACCAAAAATCGCCCAGGATCAGAAAGAGGCCCCCTGCCAATGTACTCAAAATATTGATCACCGCGACCTGGCCCAAGACCTTAAGTGGACCATATTCCGCTTTTTTTCCCCAAAACTGCCAGAGCAAGAGGGACTCCAACAAGATTACCCCTATCAACAGCGGCCAGAGCAAAACCCAACCGCTGAGATACATAGAAACCGGGGCAATTGCAACATCTGCCCAAGCCGGACTTGCAGAGAACAAAAACAGGCAGAGAAAAACCCATCCAAACATAGACATTTACTCACTTTGCTGAAAAAGCTGCTTCTATTGCAACACAATCTGGCAACTACTTCAAGTTTGGGGTTCGCTTAGCCCGCTCAATTAGGCAGTGACAATCCCCAAGGTAGAAGTGGCTTTGTAAATGCCTCCCACTTTGGCAATATTTAGCAATACCCGTTCGGGGGTACCCATTTGGCTGCGGACAGAATCTTTGGTCAATGGGGTATCTTGATCACCACGGGCTTTGTAGGCTGTCTCTTGGGTATAAACTGCCGTGGAAGTGGTGTCTGGAAAAAAAAACTGCGAGGTCACGCGGGTGCTGTCTTGAAAGTGGATCTTAAAGTGAATATGGGCCGTGCGTCCCCGGTACCATCCGGGGTATATTGTTTTGAATATTACCAGCCCCTTGCTATCAGTCACCTGGACCCCACGAAGAAATTTTTCTTTGGAGGTATCCACATTACGACTATCACCCTGCCCAGCATAAGCGGAATACAGGCCTTATGCATCGGCATGCCAGACATCAATGGTGGCATTGGCAATGGGCAGACAGGTACGGGCATTGACCACGCTAATCAGCAGTTCCATAGGCACGCCCACTTTGCCCTCTGTAATGTCCTGACGCAGGTCACTGGCTTTAATATAATAAGGCCCTTCCACCGCTTCAGGGGTGAGATTGCAATCGGGTGAATCCGAAGTAGCTATGGCGACGCCTGAATTGGTTTGGCTGTCTGTCAGGGTTGCAGGTGGGCTGCAGGCGGAAATGAGGCCTGTAATGGGGCTGGCTAGGGCCAGAACCCCCATCGATCCCAGTCCTTTTAATAAATCACGGCGAGAAAATTCTTTCATGGGTCCATCTCTTTTCATTGCAGAAATTGTGTTAGTTTAACATCAACTGGCTGGCGAAGCAGAAGGGCTGACCACAGGCCAAGGCGGCGGTGATCCACCAGGCACAAACCCTGTCGGGGGTGAACCCATTGGGCCGCCCATACTTGGCCCCATTCCTTGCGGCGGAGCCAAGGCAGCTTGCCATTCTGGATGGTCCTGAAAGAGGGCTTCCAATTTGCTCCGGCGCTCTTCGGGGCTCAAATTCTGCATGGCCTCCAGGGCTTTTGCCAGTTCAGGGTATTTGCTCTGAATTTCGGCAAAATTGGGGGGTAAACCTCCCGGCCCCATGCCTCCACCAGGCCCAGCAGGAGGAATTCCTGGACCACCTGACTGATTTTTAAAACGGTTGGCGACCAAGCTCAATAATTGCGGTTTGTTTTGTAAAAGGGCAGTGGCTGAACGCTGTTTGACTTCTGCGCTGGCGTTTTGGTTTTGACTGCTCCAATCCAATAATTCGACACTGCCCAGCGTACGGGCCAACTGGGTCTGCTGCTCTGAGTTCAAGGCCAATATTTGGCTGACGGTACTCTGGATATCTGCTGTGTCGGTTCCAGAGGTTTGGGCTATTTGGTTTATTGCCTGCAAAGCAGCTGTGCTACAGGCACTCAAAGGAAAGGTGCTCAACAAAGCAAAAGTCAGGAGCCGGGTTTTCATACGCATGATCAGTTACCTCATTCAAAAATTTAACGAGAGAGGGCCTGGGCGCTATTTCTCTTGTCTTGAAACTAGCTTAATCGTTTCAAGTAAACCCATTTAGCTTAAAATGTAAAAGATTGTGGACTGTGTGAACGGATTGTAAATCAAACCAAGAAAAAACCCCCGGTAATAACCGGGGGTTTTTTGTTTTTTGACTTTGGCGTCATTCACCGATCGCCTCTCCGATCCCTCTTCCCACCACGGGAAAATGGGCAATCAAGGCCTCATTCAAGGGTTGGGTCATGCGCGGCATACGCAAACGGCGATTTTCCAGGGCCGTTTCAACCAAAGAAAACATTTTCGTCAGGGCTTCCTGCTCCCGATGCGAAATGTCTGAGCTGGCACGGCGGCCAATCAAACTGGCTTTTAAGGCATCCATTTCGTCAGAGCGCAAGCGTCTCAACTGAGAGGCAAAACGCTGCAAAGCCAATTTGGATACCAAGGGGTGATGATTGTTCAAATCTGCCAAGGTTTCAGCGACAAGACTTTCAGCCACAGGCAACTGAACAAGGGGTTTTTTATTCTCAAAATTCATGGCTCATATCCCTCTTTACTCTACAAGGTTAACCATCTGTTAACCGATATCTTCACTATAGTGTGCTTTGTAATGAAAATGAAGCAGAATCACAAACAACAAACAGATTATTAATTTTGATTTAATAATTCTCCTTCCATAAATAACAAGACTGTTTTGAGTCCATTTGGTTCCAAACAAAAAGCCCGGCAGAGCCGGGCGGAAGGTAAATAGAGAGAGCGGGAACTTATTCGAAAATTCAAATTCTACTGTGCTTGTTTCAGCACTTGCAGTTGATCCATCTCATTGGGCATCACATCCCAGTGACGGGGCATGGGGAAGGGCTTGGGATGGGGGATTTCATCAATCGGGAAAGGCATGGGACGGGGAGGACGAACGGGGAAGGGGCGGACGGGCTGGCGATTTTCGGCGGCGGCATCAGCCAGATTGTACATCTTTTGCAAAACATTGCGATCACTTTGAGAGGCGTCTGGGCTGGACATTTTGGCGACAATGGCATCTTTCACATCGTCGAGTTCACCGGGGGTCATACCACGCAATTTGGAGGCAAAACGCTGCATCGCCAGATTGGAAACGAGGGGGTGATCATTGCGAACATCACTCAGGGTGTCTTCCACAAGCGATTTGGCATCATTTTGAAAGAAATCTGTGATTGAAACGCCGGGTTTGCCAGGAATTGGGCGGATACACTTCTCATCAATGAAACACTTGGGGGTGGCTTGTAATTCTTTTTCAAACTCTTTGGGAGCGGCAACAGCAGGTTTACCTGGATGAGCTCTGTGAATCTCGGCACTGGCCCGATTGGAAGAGACTGCCGCAGGAGTTTGAATTTGCATTTTAATTTCCCTCTTTAAATTGTTTGTTAACCATGACTTAACTATAGACGCCCTTTCTCTGATTCTGGCTTGCTCAAACAAAGGCAGAAAATAAACTTAATCATTTCCCAACGGAGCTTAATACTACTTGAATTTTTATTAAATCCTGAATAAATCAGGCAATGAAAGCAACCCTGCAAAAAACGGGTTTGTGCTAAAATCAGGGCATGAAAACCTCCAAATCGGCTTTTGACACAATCCATCACAGCGCTCAAAGCCTTGAAGATGCTCAAAAATCCCGCAGCACGGCCATCCGTTGGTTGATGGTCTCGGGCTTGTTGACCATTTTTCTCTGGCAAATTCCCTTTGGCAATTATTTGCTCTACCCCTTTACCATTCTGGCCACTTGGTTTCACGAAATGGGTCATGGCATGACAGCATTGCTCTTGGGTGGACAATTTCATTCCTTGCAAATCTTTTCCAATGGTTCCGGGGTCGCCTTTCATTCAGGTGGCAACTTGCTGACGAGACCGTTGGTCGCAGCAGGAGGACTCATGGGTCCGCCCATTGCGGGGGCCTTTTTTATACTGGCTGGCAGCAAACTTAAGAGCGCACGCTGGGTCTTGTCTGGCCTAGGAACAGCCTTGTTGCTTTCGACCTTGATTTGGGTGCGCTCCCCTTTTGGCTGGGTAATGTTGCCCCTATTGGGTCTGAGCTTATTGGTCATGGCCAATAAAGGAAGTGCGGGTCTGCAGCAAATGGCTGTGCAATTTTTGGGGGTGCAGGCCTGTTTGGGAACGTTCCGCCAATTGGACTATCTGTTTATGAACCAGATCAACATGAATGGCCGGCTCATGTACTCAGATACGGGTCAAATGGCCCAAAGCCTTTTATTGCCTTATTGGATCTGGGGCAGCTTGATTGCCGTCTTTTCCTTTGTTTTGCTCTTTGGCAGTGTCAAAATGGCCTATGGTCGAAAAGTGAGCTAAGTCTCTATTCCCTTGGGTTTCAGGGGAGCCTTCGGGTAAAATGAGATCATTGCCATTCAAGGAAAAACCATGTTAACCCTCTCTCAGCCTGATTCCCCCCTGCGCGATTTTCGCCCCAAACCCGAAGCCTATTTGGTAGAAATCTTTTCTGCGATTCAGGGCGAAGGCCCCATAGTGGGCACCCGCCAAATCTTTGTGCGCTTTTTGGGCTGTCATATTCAATGCGCCTATTGTGATACCCCCGCCACCCACACCAGACAGCGCCATTGCCGTGTTGAACGCACACCAGGTCTGCGGGATTTTGAGTCGATCGCCAATCCCCTGCCGGTGAGCCAGGTGCTGGAAATTATTGAAGGGCTGGAAGCGTTTCCCGGTCTGCACGACAGTATTTCGCTCACGGGTGGTGAGCCTCTGCAACATATCCGTTCGCTGAAAGCGCTATTTCCGCTCTTAAAGCCCCGCTTTCAGCTTTATCTCGAAACCGACGGCATTTTGTGGCACAACCTCGAAGCCTGCATCGATCAGATTGATCAAGTGGGCATGGATATGAAATTGCCCAGTGCGACAGGTCTGCAGCCCTATTGGCAGGAACACAGCCAATTTCTGCCCATTGCCGCCCGCAAAGAGGTCTTTGTCAAATTGGTCTTTGCCAAAGACAGCCCCAGCGAAGAACTTGACACAGCGCTGGAGATTATCGCCGGTGTCGATAAAGAAATTCCCCTGATTCTTCAGCCGGTGACGCCTTATGGCATTGTGCGCCATCCCCCCAGCCCTGAGCAGGTATTGAGTTGGCAAAGCCGGGCCAAACAGCTTTTAAAACAGGTGCGGGTCATCCCCCAAACCCACAAAATGATTGGACAAATTTAATGTCTTTGAGCGCTCTTTCTCCCCTTGATGGCCGTTACATCGAAGAGACAGCCCCCCTGCGTGCGGTCTTTTCGGAAGGTGCGCTGATCTATTACCGCATTCACGTTGAATTGGTCTATCTTTCCCAGCTTTTGCCTTTTTTGGGTGTGGCTTTGCCCACAGATTTTGCCTCGGTTTTGCAAACGATTCACGCCAAACCAGGATTGATTCAAGCAGTCAAAGAAAAGGAAAAAACCACCCGCCACGATGTTAAAGCCGTGGAATATGTGCTCAGCGATTGTTTCACCCAGGCAGGGCACCCTGAGCTGGTCAAATGGATTCACTGGGGTCTGACCTCTGAAGATGTCAACAATCTGGCTTGGGGCTGTATGTTACAGGCGGCGCATGAAGAGGTCTTTGTTCCCCTGTGGTTGAATCTTTTAGAACAGTTAAAGGACTTTGTTTCGGCCCAGGCTGAAACGCCCATGTTGGCGCGCACCCACGGTCAACCGGCCTCGCCCACCACCATTGGCAAAGAGTATGCGGTTTTTGCCAAACGTATTTTAGATGAACTCCAACACCAAGCCACCCTTGTCCCTGTCGGCGGCAAACAAAATGGGGCCACGGGCAATTGGCATGTCTTTGAGAGTTTTTATCCACAACACAATTGGCAGGCCTTTTCTGAGCGTTTTGTACATGCCTTGGGCCTCAACTGGGAACCCCTGACAACCCAAATTGTGGTGCGTGAAAGCCACGCGCGTTATTTTGACAGCCTGCGCCGTCTCTCCAGCATTTTGATCGATGCCTCCCGCGACAGCTGGTTTTATGTCTCGCTGGGTTATTTTAATCTCAAGCGCCGGGATGCCAACGAAGTGGGTTCTTCGACCATGCCCCACAAAGTCAATCCGGTCAATTTTGAAAATGCCGAAGGCAATTTGGAATTGGCATCCACCCTGCTCGATTTTTTGAGCAATAAATTGACCAAATCTCGCTTGCAGCGAGATCTGTCCGATAGCACTGTGCAGCGCAATCTGGGGGTGGCCCTTGGCCATGTTTTGCTCGGAATCCAGAGTTTTGTGCGGGGCTTAAACCAATTGGAACCCCGCCAGGAATATTTAGAGGCCGAACTCAACCAACATTGGGAAGTTTTGGCAGAACCCCTTCAACACGCTCTGCGCCTGGAAGACCGCGAAGTACCTTACGATCAAATTCGCAGGGCCACCCAGGGTCAGCAATTGACCCAGGCGGGTTTTGAACATTTGCTGCATGAACTCCAGATAAACATGCCCATCACAAGCCCTGCTGCGTATCTGGGCAGGGCTCCCCAATTGGCAGCACAAACAGCAGCAGAAATTGAAGCCTATCTGGAAACCCTTCGCCTGAACTAGGTCTCAGCATGGGCCAAGGAAGGGTCAGACCCCAACTCGGGACTTAGCATCCGAGCCAGGGCCGCCAGTTCTGCCAAATTGAGGGTCTCACCGCGCAATTGCAGATCCCAGTTTTTCTCCAAGACGGGCCAGCGGTCTTCGGCGAGATCTAGCGAGCGCAAGACATTGCGCAGGGTTTTGCGGCGCAACTGAAAAATTCGAGTCACCAATTGCCAAAAAAGGGATTGCTCGGAAATGTCTACCACGGGTTGCAGACGGGGGCGCAGGTGAATCAAGGCCGAATCGACCTTGGGCCGGGGGGAGAAAAACTCTTTAGGCAAAATGGCCAAGACCTCGGCCTCTGCCGCCAGATTGATGGTGATATTAAACACCCCGTAGTCCTTGCTGCCAGGGGGGGCCACCAGCTTTTGGGCCACCTCGTTTTGGACCATCATAAAGATATCCGAAAAATACGGCAATTCGGGGCTGACCCCCGATTGGCGCAAGCCCTTTTCGTTGAGTACCTTCATGAGAATATCTGAGGTCAGGTGATAGGGAATATTGGCCACCATTTTGCGTTTGGCCAGCGGGGCCCGTTCACACCAGGGTTCTAGGGGCCAGCGCATAAAATTGCCCCCAATCAATTCAATGCGATCATCATGGGACAATTCAATTTGCAATAATTCCAGTAATTCGCGGTCAATTTCAATGGCGGTGAGGTGTTTAACCCTTTCAATTAGCAGCTGGGTCAAGACACCTGTACCCGGCCCAATTTCGAGCACATGGTCGTTGGGCTGGAGTTTCATCATATCGACACAGACCGAAAGGGTGTCGCTGTCGGTAAAAAAGTTTTGGCTGTATTTGCGCTTGGCGCGAGGCGTGTAATTCATGCCTCCAGTGTAGCGTATTTTGCATTTTAGAGCGTGATTTCACCGCCTGACTTGGACTGACTGCTCAGCCAAGCCAGGCTGCTGGGCAGCAGGTCACAAACACCCCATTGAGCAGCAGGCCAGTGGGGGCGTTGCATCTGCTTGAGGATCGTGGGCAAAAGGGGTAAATAGCGCGGGTCAAACGGGGTGGGAGGGTGCAAAGACCAAATTGAGTTTGCTTCGGGGCTGTAATCCATGCGGTAGCGGTTTTGAGATTGCATAAATCTGGTTAAAATCACCTCCACCAATTCAGCAAAAGGGGGATACCAGCCGGGATCCCCCTCACGCTCTGGCAGACGAAGCGCGAAAGGCAAGGCCTGGTACAACTCACTGCGCCGAATTAAAAAACATCGGGTGGTAAAAATAATCTGCTTTTGCTGAAATTCAATCCCCGCTTGAGCAGACATATTTGCTAGCGTATCTGCTAGCACGTTTGCTGGCGGCCCTCCTGGCGGAGCAACGCAGAGACAGTCCGGATGGTTGGCGAGGCAGTCTAAAGCAGCTTCAATCCAAGTCGGCGCAGAACCCCCAAAGAGCATGTCCCCATCGAGATGCAAAACCAAGTCCTGTTGAGCCGCTTGCAGCCCAATAAAATAGGCCGCAAACGGCCCACCGCGAAAATCTTTGCGCGGCAGGGCAGGCACCTGAGCGGATTGGGCACATTGAGCAGATAGCTCAGAAACGCCAGGATTGGAAAAAAACTGCTGCCCCAATGCTTGCAGCTCTGTTTGAGCGTTTGGACTGCGCAGATCAAAGTTCATTTGAATCAGGTTGGGCCAATCGGTTTGCAAGGCCTGCTGAAAAGCTGGCAAGAGTTCCAAGCAGCGCTGCCACTGGATCTGGCCTTGTTCAGTTTGAATTTTGGGGCCAGGGTCGAGATCCCAGAGCACAAGACTTTCGGCACAATAAGCTGACCAAAACTGCAGTTGGTGAGGAAGAACCAAACAGGCTTGGGGCAAATCCCACGGTGTGAGGCTGATTTGAAGGGTAATAGGAAAGACAGGGTGCTTGCTGAACATGGTGATTTCCTGTAAACAGAATCATAATCGCCGGTCAGAGACTTTGACAAATCCCCCCAAATATTTTATGATTAAATCATTCAATATTAAATTAATTAACGAGGTAGAATATGTCCACACTCACGCCTTTGATCCCCCACAGCAAAGATCTTGGCGATGGCGTGGTGATTGAGCGCTATCTGCCCCATTTGCCCCGCCCCAAAGTGGGCCCCTTTGTCTTTTTTGACTATTTGCCCCAGATTCAGTTTGAAGCGGGCATTGGCACCGATGTACGCCCCCACCCGCATATTGGTCTCTCAACCTTGAGTTATCTCTTTCATGGCCGCATGCATCACAAAGATAGCCTCGGTTATGATATCATCCTCTCCCCTGGGGATGTACTGCTGATGACCAGCGGCAAAGGCATTGTGCATTCCGAGCGCACACCTGCCGCCGACAGAGCAGTCCCCCACAGCATTCACATGGTGCAGTTCTGGCTGGCCCTTCCCCAAAGCCACGAAGAAATGGATCCCAAAGTCGGTCACGCCACCCAGCCCGATCTGCCTTTTTGGCAGGTTCAAGACGGTCTCTCGGCCCGGCTGGCAATAGGCACAGCTTTTGGCCACAAAGCCCCGGTCAACAGCTTGCTCAATCCTTTTTTGGTGGATTTTGAGGCCAGCACAGCGGGAAGCTATACCCTGGAAAGTGATGAGCGCGAATCGGCCCTGTTTTTGATCTCGGGCAGCCTCGATGTCAATGGCGAGAGCTTCAGCGAACCGGCCTTTGTGGTTTTGGAATCGGATCAGGCTTTTGAAATTAACTACCCCGAAGGCAGCCGCTTTCTCTGGCTGGGAGGAGACCCCCTCGATGGCCACCGGATTGTCTGGTGGAATTTGGTCGCCTCACGGCCCGAGCTGATTGAAGCGGCCAAAGAGCGCTGGCGCAAAGGCAAGTTTGACATGGTAGCCGGCGATGATGAGTTTATTCCTTTGCCGGAGTAACTATTAGAAAAATCAGGGAGAAACAGAAAAAAATAGACTGCATTGAGGTAAATCATCCAAATTAATCGTCTCTTTTTTTACTTTTTCAGCGCCTGCTCCAGCTGGATCGATGTACGTCAATTCAAAACCACCCACTTTATTTTTGTTTGCCCCTGTTAACAGAACTTCATGCCCGCCCATTGCAAAAGGCAGGCAAATGCTTTTGCCACCAAGAGCAGAGAGTGCATCAGATAAAGCTGGAGCTTCGTCCTCACCTTCGATTGCTCGAAAAGTAGATGGGGCGGAAATATGATTGAGTAGGCGTGTAAGTTGGTTTGTATTTAAACCACTACTGCCCACACTATCTTCATAACGCAGTTTTCTTGCTTCATAAACCGCTTCTGTTCCCTTTGCCTCAACACACATTGGTACAAATGTAGTTGATTTTATCCCCAAATATGGATCTGCAATATCCATAAATCTTTCTTGCATTAACTGACTGGACAAAGTGCGACCACTCCTATCAAATTGGCATAATTCTGGGGGTGTCGTTTCAACGATCTCTTTCATTTTGTTCATATATTTGACAGGATCAGTGATTGCTAAATGGATTTGAGCTGTAGTTGCAGCACAGGTTGGAACCGCATGTTGGGAAATATTTGTAGGGAAAGCCAACTCATCTAAGGTGCCCGCGATAATCTGCTCTCCACTAGGTTTGGTTCTGGCAATCTCAATGAACTGTTCAAAAGAAACCAGAAAATCTCTTTTTTGGGTTTCAGATAAATTGGGATTGGCAAGTATTTTTTCAAGAGATTTTTCGATACTTGCAACGTTATGTCCCTGGGAAGCTAGTCCAACAACAGCTGCAGACCCTCCTTCAGGATCAACTCCGCCTAGTCCTTGAATACTGGGCTCGCGGGTCTCAAAACCCAGAGAATGTAATCTTTCGCAGATAGCCTGTGCAAAAGGAGCTGGACCAGAAACAGAAGAAGGCACAATTGTAGGTGTTACTGGGGTAAAAGCTTCAACAAGAATCAATTCAGCAACTTTTTTACGTTCAGGATTAAAAAAAACTTGATCACCACCTATTAACGCATCCAAATCTATTTTTCCACCATTTTTACGGCTATGATCATTGATTTTATTGATAATCATATTAATTCCTATTTCTTTTATAGGCGTCTTGCTTAAAATGGATTTTAGTTGTTCAGGTGTCAAGGATATCGCTAACGTCCCAGAATTTGCAGGAATAGCAGCAACCCCAAATTCTGCGCCACATTCAGGCAATGCACCTAAAGCTTCTGCCTGCTCTACAACAACAGTTTCAGGTTTACCCGTAGCAGCCGCGCCGAATGCAGCACCAAGAGCAGCTGGTGAACCAATGGATGAACCTCCGCCACCGCCCAATACATCTTTTTTTAATCCATCTAAACGTTCTTTTGAACCTGCAGCAGGAGGTGTTACATCAGGTTCTTTCAGGCCTACCAGCTTCCGTGGACTATCAGGGGGAGTACCTCCGGTAGGTCTAGCTACATATGCGCTTCCACTCGGACCAAGTGTCGGTTGCATTTAATTTTCCTCGCTTCAGGCAGTTTTTAAACGATCCAAGGTCTCTTCGAGCAGATCTTGAAAGCGCTCCAATTGTTCGGCATAGTGCGTATACGGGGGATTCAAAGGTGAGATATCCACCCGCTGGGTCTCCAATTCGTCGAGGCGGTCGGCAATGCCGTCGCAATGGTCGAGCAAGGTCTGCAGATTTTCTTCGAGCACGGGAATATCCGCCGGATCTGCTGTGCTCTCCGTTTCAGACATGATCTGTTCGGTCAACTCCCGGTGTTTATCGATCTCTGCTTGAATGTCCAGAAAGGCCTCAAACTGGGTACTCAAGGTCTTTAAACGCGTCAACACTTTGTGAATCTGACCCAGGTGAACCTGTAAATCTTGCACCTCAATTTCTTGATCGATAATTTTGAGGCGGTCTTCAAAGGCACAGGTTTTGGCTTCAAAATCTGTCAGTTTGGCTTGAAGCGCTCTGAGTTGTTTGCCATTGGGGGTGGGTTTGAGCCCGAGCACTTCGTCACTGAGAATCAGTTTCATAAAGAGCAAGAGGGCCGCTTCGGTTTGGTCGTAGAGTTCATCAAAATCCAAATCCTCTGAAGCCGATTCTATTTGTGGCAGCAGGGGTCTTTCAACAGGAGCTGCAGCTTTTGGCAAAAGCGTATTTTGGGCCTGTTCAAACAACACTTGGCCCAGGACTGAATCTGGGGCATGTTCCAGCCCCGCTTTGATCACGGGCAGGGCCTGCTTGGGCTCGGCAATCAAGAGAAACAAAAAACCCATGCCAAAATAATTGGCCGCATTTTTATAATTGAGCGCCATACCTTTGGCAAAGTGCTGTGAGGCTTCTTTGAGCTTGGCTTTGTTCACGGGCGGGCGAATTCCTTCGCGCACACATTGGCGGCCCTGCTCATAGCAGGTTTGGGATTCTTGGTGGCGGATCGTTTCAGAGGCATTCAGCCCTTGGCGGGCTTGGGTCAGGCTTGCAAAATCCAGCATGTGACTATCCCTGTGCTTCAGCATTTAAAATCTGACGATACTGAAGATTATAACAGGCTTTTTTGAGGATTAAAATTCTGCTTGTGCCGGGGCGTAAAGTAGGCTGTACATAGAGGGATCTGTTAATCTGAATCTGTCAAAAGCTCTGAATCTAGATTTGCCGCCCACCATTCAAAACACACTGAGGTATTTTCTGTGGTTAAACCTGCCCAACCCGGCCTGATACTCTCCGCACTGGCCCTCACTTTGTCTGCGTTTTACCCCATCGCCAGCCAGGCCCAAAGTGAAGACTGGCCCGAAGAAAATCAAATTTACCAGTCCTTTTCGGTCGATCTCAATCAAGACGGCAAACCAGAGAAGGTCGAAGTCAAAGCCATCCGGGTCGGTGAATCTGGGTATACAGGCCAACTCTTTGTCAAAAATCCCGCTGGAGCGGTGATCTGGCAAGGCCCCCTGTTTGAACCCGGCAGAGACAGTATTGTAGACAATGAACTCTATTTGGGTTCTTTTCCCATGGGAGAAGGCCGGGTCAGCCTGGTTCAAGATCTCGAAGGGGATGGCCGGGTGGATTTGCTCATGGCCGTGCCACAGTCTGATCTGCGCGTGCGGATGTGGCGGATCTTTACCTGGAATGGCAAAGGCTTTGTCTTCAGTGCCAAAGGATGTCTGCTTGAAGTCAAACCGGGTTCGGGTCAATTCAGTTTTGTGGAACGCACAGCAGAGCAAGGCAATTGGGTCGATGCCATTCGCTTTGAGGGCAAAGACCTGTTCGCAGAAATTCTGATGCTCAAGCCCGGTGATTTGAGGGGCGGCATCGCCAAAATGAAGATCAACGCCGATGGCATGCGCCTGCTCAATTGGGTCGAGCCACCTCGCTCGTACAATGGCAAATAGACCATGACCAAACCTTTACTCAAAAAGCCCGAATTACTCATGCCCGCTGGCAATCTCGAAAAACTCAAAGCCGCCGTGCTTTATGGCGCAGATGCCGTCTACCTTGGCACCCCCGATCTCTCGCTGCGCACCCAATCAGGCATCAGCCTCGAAGATCTGCAGGAGGGCATTGCCTTTGCCCGTGAACGGGGCAAAAAAGTCTATCTCACCCTGAATCTCTTCTCCCACAACCGGGACATTGAGAAATTGCCAGCCTTGATGGCCACCCTCGAAAAGGTCCGGCCCGATGGGGTGATTATCTCCGACCCCGGCATTTTTCAATATGTCAAAGAGCGCCTGCCGGGCCTGGAATTGCATATTTCGACCCAAGCCAATGTCTGCTCCTGGCTGACGGTGGATTTTTGGCAAAAACAGGGCGCTTCACTGGTGGTGATGGCCCGCGAAGTGCCTTTTGCTGATGTGCAGGAAATTCGCCAGCGCTGCCCAGACATGAAATTGGAGATTTTCGTGCATGGCGCGATGTGTATGACCTATTCGGGCCGCTGCCTGCTCTCCAATTATATGGCCGAGCGGGGCAGCAACCAGGGCAATTGTGCGCACTCCTGTCGCTGGGATTACAAAGTGCGGCTCAAACTCAAAGATGGCAGTCTGAAAGATTTGCACTTGACCGAAGAAACCAAAGAACTCTTTGACTTCTTTCTCGAAGAAGAATACCGGCCTGGGGAGTATTTTCCGTTGGAGCAAGACAGCCAAGGCGCATATATCCTCAACTCCAAAGATCTTTGCCTGCTGCCCCGCCTGCCCGAAATTCTGGGCTCGGGCATTCATTCCCTCAAGGTCGAGGGACGCAATAAATCCGCCTATTATGTGGCCTCGGTGGCACGGGTCTACCGCAAAGCAATTGATGATTGGTTTGAAAACCCTGAGAGCTGGAAATTTGAAAACTACCTTGAAGATCTTTACGCTGTACCCAACCGGGGCTATACCTTGGGTTTTCATGATGGCCGTCTGAGCCCATTTAGCCACAATTATTACGATGTGCATTCGCTCTCAGACATGGAAAACGCCGGCTTTGTGCGAGCTTGGGAAGAAGATGCCCTGATTTTTGAAGTCAAAAATTACCTCGAAGCGGGGGAATTGCTGCAATTCCTCTCTCCCACGCTGCGCGAGCCGATTCGCGTGCGTTTACAGGATTTTGAAGATGCCCTGACCCACAAAGTCACAAATAAAGTCTCTGCAGGGCAAAACAAAGCGATCCGCATTCCGCTTTCGATTTTTCACACCTTGAGTCCAGCTGAACTCAAGCAACACTTGCCTGTGATGAGTGTGGCCCGCAAAATGAGCCATTTGAATGAAGGCCAGAAAGCGCGTTTAATTGCCGATCTGGAGGCCCTGCAGATACAAATCCAAAACCTCAAAGTGGACGAGATTGAAAAATCCAAACGCCTGCAAGAAAACCAGGAAATGCAGATCTTTTTTAAACAAAAGCAGGTCATCAGCAAAGGCCCACGCATGGGTCTGGAGGGCTGCTGTGGCAAAGGCTGCAATGGTTGTCGCTTGTTCTGGTTTGATCCTAAATATGCCACCGCCCGCGCCAATCTTCAGGCCAAAACAGGCTCTGTGCCTGTGGAATCAACCCTACAACCTCAGATCTGAGCCAAAGTTGTTACTTTCTGTTTACAATTTTTGCAAACAGGGTAAATTGAAAAGAGCGAAACTGCGTTTTGCTCTTTTTTTCTGCTTTTTAGGTAATCATCCGTGAAGTTTTAGAGTTTGAACGAGGTAGACCATGAGCCTGATTCCCGCCAGCCCCCAAATTAAAATATTAGACCCTGCCCGCCTGTCCCAGATTCCATCCTCGCCCCCTCCTCTTCCCCCCAGCACCGCTCCCATCGACTCCGCTCAGGGAGCGGGAAAAAATCCAATTGATCCCGCCTCCACCGCCCACCGCGAAGACTCTGTGGCCCTGGGAGAACCGCCCAGCGATGAGACCACAGCCACACCAACTCCCGTCAGCGACGACCCCGCCCCCCAACTCACAGCCGTCAAACGCTACGGTGATGAGGGCGCAAATACCCCACCCAGCCAAACCCGGCTGAGCACCGCATTGCGCGTGGCCGAAAAAGCCAATTTGGGCTCAGAGGCAGGCAAACAGCAGGCCGCCAGTTTTGCCCAAGACGTTCAGCCCATTGTCACGCCCATACGTCAAGAGATGGGCGTAGCAAGTTCCCCTGCTGCCCAGCCGCCACCCCTCCCTTCGCCGCCCGCAGGTCAAACACCTGCTCCCACACAGAGTCCACCGAGCACTCCCGTTGCACCGGTGGCGCCCGTTGCAATAGATTGGAAAAGCAAAACCGTTGGCAGCTTAAACCTGACAGAATTGGCTGCTTTGGCCAAACTCACTACGGCAGCTGACTACCCGGCCAATCTGGCTGAAATGAAACCCGAAGTGAGGCAATTGGCCAAGATTATCTTCGATGGCAAACTGGCGACCTTTTTACAGGCTGCGCCAGCCAAAGTCACGGTGCCCGCTGAGCAAAAGACCCTGGCTGACAATCTGCAAAAGTTGATCACCTGGGGCGGCGGCAGTGCCACCCTCAAGGCCTATGCAGCTATTTTGCCCAAGGCCCTGGAACTGGACCCCGCGTTTAAAACCCACTTGACCGAATCCGCTTCGGCCTGCTTGACCCGGCCCTTTGTGGATGCCTTAAATGGGCTCGGCATCGGCGCTTTGCTCGGAGACCCAGCCCAATTGACCAAAATGGGGGCTGCTCTGGATGTGTTAATCGAAAAAGGCCTCGCACAAGGCCTGGCAGATGCCGCCAAACTTAATCCCGACAGTCTCGACAGCTTACACACCCTGGCAAAAATCTTGGAAGGTCAAAAAGCCGATCCCAAATTGTCACTGGTGCCTGAAAAATTGGTGGCTTTGCTCAAAACGTTTCCAACAGAGGCCCCCAAAGTCGCTGCCCTGGAAAAACGCATGGCAGAGGTCAAAACCAAACTCGCCCCATACGATAAATACTTCTCTGACGCCAATTTTGGCAAACTCACAGGGGCCATGCGCAGTTTTTACGATGGCAAAACAGATATGAAAGATGCACTGGCGATCTACAGTCTGATCGACTTTATGGGCCTGACCCAGGAAAATATTAAAACAGTCCTGACTCCGCTGGGGCTGAGCCCCCAAGCCTTAGAAGCCATGAAAAAGTCGAAAATGCTCGACCTGCTATTTGCCAAACCAGGCAGCGAAACCCACAAATTATTGCCCAATATGTTGACGGCGCTTCAGACCCTCTCAGATGAAGTCAGTGATGCCAAAGACTTCCAAGCCGCCATGACGCTGGTGACCTCTGGCCTTTTTGCCGTAGATGCCCTGGAAGGCTTAGCCCCCAGCGTCAGCTCGCGCGGGGTGATTCGCGAATTGGTCGAAATGGCACGGCGCGGCACGATCTCCCAGGTCAATATTGGCGCCGTAGTGGGTGCCTACAATACCCTGACCGACAAAGGCGTTAGCCTCGACAGTGCAGAGGCTCTGCTCAAATTGGTGGGTGACCTGAAACTCCCCCCCGAAGATATCATGCGCTTTTTGCGCCTGGCCAAAGACAATCCCGCCATGAACCGCCAGACCTTCAGCCTGGTTGACCGGGCCCTGGCCCACAAAGACGATTTCAGCAAATTTTTGGGCCATCAGCACAAGGTGCCCCCCTTTTTACTGGACGGCACGGGCAAAACCCTGAGCTTTGAAAAATTCCTGAAAATTGAAGGGGCCATGAAAAGCCTCAACGACGGCAAATTTGACGAAGGTGATCTCTCTGCTGTCTTTACCCTGGCCAGCATGGCCCCTTATGACAAGATCAAGGATTTAATTCCTGCACATATTGCCGGACGTTTCCCAGCTTTGCCCAAATTATTGAGCGATACCAAAGGCATTACCGGATTTTTGGCCAGCAATTTGAATTTTCAGAAGGCCTTTCTCTCATTTTTAAATGGCGATGCCACTGCCCTGGTGAAAGCTTTGCCCGGCGTGGCCAAAGGGGTTTTGGACGTGACCAAAACCAATGGTTCGGTAGCGGCCTTTGTGCAAATCTTTGATCTGGGATTTGATCTCGAAACCAAGCTGATTGCTGCCGCTGAAACGGGCAATATTGACGGCTTCAGCACCCTGAGCACAGAAATGCAAACCAAAATCACGGCCACCAATGCCCGCTTGCAAGAGAGCGTCAAGCGCCACCCTGAGATCAAAACGGCGATTCAGGCCACGCCGACGCCCGCCCCCGCTTCCCCCATACCTGCCAAAGCCGAGGAACTGCTGACGCAAAAAGAATGGGCCAAAGCCGAAGAGTTGGCCCTGCTCAAAGACCCGACCACGGGGCCCAAATTGGCCAAATTGCAAGAATTGCAGACCCTCGAAGGCCTGCAAAAAACCCGCCCGTTCTTTGAAGAAGAGGCGCTCAAGCTCAAGGGCCTGAGCGAAGAATTGCAAGCGGAGCTGCCCCAACTCAAACGCCTGCAAGAAGTCAAAACGCTGCAAAGTGAGGTCGCAGGCCTGCTCAGCAAAGAGCCGTTCCTCAAAGACAATCAACTCAATGCCGAGTTGGTCGGCCTGCTCGAAAGCAAACTCGGCGGTCAGGTCAAAGAGAGCCTGCCCAAGCTCAAATTCCTGCAGGGCGTGGCGGGCAGCAATTTTGAGACCCTGCTCAAAGATCCCCATTTTGACGCCATTGCCAACCGCTTGGGCGAAGTGCAAACAGCTTTGATCGCCCAGGGTGTGCCCCCGGCTCAATCTGAAGCCCTGTTAAAAAAGGCCCTGACAATGCCCGAATTTAAACCCGAAAGCCTGCTCAAGGCCCTCGATGAACAGATGGCCGCCCTGACCACATTGAGTGAGCAGCTCGGTGGCAAATTGGGAGATATTAAATTAACCCCCCAAGAGATGTTGAAGTCACTCGAAGAGAATCTGCCAGGCATTCGCAAATCCCTCGAAGGTGTGGCCCAGGGCCGCGACCTGAAACACATTGAAAACCTGATGGTCACTCTCTTCGACGACCCACGTTTTTTGGATCAGGGCAAGCTCAAACCCGAGGTACTGACCTCGCTGCTCCAACACCTCGAAAAGAATCTCGCCCCAGCGGGTTCGGACCTGGGCAAACTGGTGGCTCAGCTTGAAACCCTGCACCTCTTGGGCCCGGATGCCCTCGAAAAAATGCTGAAGCTGCCCCCGGACCAATTGGCCGAGGCCCTGCCCAAACTCACCGCTTATGCCGATTACGCCAAACAGCAGCCGGCGATTCTGCAGCGCGGCGTCGAAAAGGTCGAACTCAAAGCAGCCCTTGAAGAGCTGATCAAGGTTGACCCCCTCAAAATCCCAACACCTAAAGTCTTGGCTGAGGTCGCAGGTCAAAACGCTGAACTCAAACAGGCCTCAGGCACCTTGCGCGAATTGCTGGTCAAAAGTGGCCTGAGTGACGAAAAAGAAATTGCCCAGGTGCTGGGTGGCTTTGAATCTTACCTCAAAACCATTGGCAATAAAGCCGAAGACCTGGCCGCCGTCCAAAAGGGACTGGATTACCTGAAAAACCTGCCACCAGAAGCGATAAAAGGGCTGTTTAGCAAAGACTTTCATGTGCGCATTTTGGGCCCTGAGATGATCAGCAGCTTGAATACGGTTGTAGACAAACTCGGCAAAGCCGGTTATAGCGGGCCAAATATCCAAAAAGAAGTCATTGAAACCCTCAAAAAAGGTGTGACGGGCATTCATGAATTGAGCAAACAGGCCAAGGTGCTCACAGCTGCTGAAGACTTGCTCGGCAAATTGGATCCTGAATTGCTCAAAGACGCTGCCCAAACCCGCGAATTACATGCCCAATTGCGAAAATCTTTGGCCGCCCTGCCCGAGATTCATCCTGAGCATTTGGCAGGTTTAAAAGTCGCCATAGAAGAGACCAAGCGTTTGGATGTGGTTGTAGGAGCCCTGGCAGGTTTACGCCCCGCAGATTTGGAACAGGTGGCCAAACAGCCTGAACAATTTACGCCCCTGATGAAAAAGTATGAAACCCTGATGAAAAAAGTTGATCAGGCCTGGGGCAAAGTGGTCACACCGCCCGCTGTGCCCAAGCCGGGAACCCTCAATAATGCCGAAACCCGTGCAGCGGTGATCGCGCTCTTGCGCAATGATCGCTTCTGGGAAAATTCCCAATTGATGGACCAAGAAGTGGAAGGCATTCTGCGGCAATTGAGCCAATTAGAAGGAGACCCCGTGACCGCCAATGGCCTGGTCAAGGCCCTCGGTGGCATGTCAGATATTCAATCTGAAAAGGCCATGTGGGAGTTGCTGCGCCAGGATAAAAACATTTTTAAAGATGTGCAGACATATACCAAAGAGATGGAAAAACTCCTGCTCAAAACCGAGGGTCTCAAACCCGAAGAGGTGCTCAAGGCTCGCGCAACCTTCTTTGAGGGTCTCTCAGCCAATATTGTCAAAAATCTGGAACGGCCTGCGTTTTTTCAAGAACAACTCAAATTGGCCGAATTGGTGTCAAGTCAACTCAAAGGTCTGCCCTTTAAACTCACCATTGAGGCCCAACAAGAAGTGGCATCCTCGTTTTTGCGCATTGCCAACGATCCCCATTTTCTCACTGGGGCCACACCCGATCCGGCCAAGGTCGAAGCGGCTTTGAAGCTGCTCAGCGAAAAACTCGGCAGCCTTAAAGACAGCCCCGCCCAGCTCCAGGATGTGATTCGCGGCCTGCGCGAGTTTTCTGAGAGCCGGTATATCTCCGAAGGGCTGGCCAACCCGGATTTAATCAAAGGCTATTTCTTTGAAGACCTGGGCAAGACCGTCAAAACCATGGACCACGCCTCGGGTGATCTGGGGCATTTATTGAGCAAGAGCCCGCTGATTATTCAAAAATACCTGAGTATACACGGGGCCAAAGTGGCCTACAAAGAGGGCCAGGCCCTGTTAGACCGGGCCAGTTCAAAAGAGTTTGAGACCATTCCGGGCACAAATAAACCCCATCCCCACAGTGAATACCTCAAATTGCTGGCCATTGCCGGATATGGCGTGAACAGTGTCGATGCCCTGACCAGTTTCTTGGAAATTGGCGGCGTGGAACTGATGGGCCTGGGCAAACAAATGGCCATGGCGGGCACAGAATTTGGGATTGATCTGCTGATCAATTATTACCTGAACCACCCCGAACAGGCGATGCCGCAAAAATTCAAAGATCTAATCAAATCCACGGCCCTGGCCTCGGCCCTGACCTCTGATCAGGCCTTTGCTACTGTGCAAAAGCTCTACCCCGAGATCAAAGATCGGGGCGATTTGGTCGTGGCCCTGGGCGAATCACTGGCCACCCAAGACAATATTCAATTGATGAGCACCTCGCTGCGCTATTATTTCCAACAGCAGGTGTTGAGTTTAAATGGCAAAGGCCTCGATGGCGTGGTGCTCGACAAAGTCATGCAAGGCCTGGAAAAAATCGCAGGGTATGGCGGCGAGATGGCCAATGCAGTCGGCCAAAAGCTGGCAAGCTGGGCCCACGATTTGGCGGGCACCTCGGTGGGCAAAGCCTCTTTGGCCCGACTCGAAGGCTGGATCACCACTGCTGGAAAATATATCGAAGGCAAAGGGCAGGCCCTGGCCGGCCATCTTGAAGCGGCCATGACAGGCCTCAGTGATTTGGCCAAATGGGGCAATGAAGGCGCAATCAAATTGCTGAGTTTGGCCGGGACGGCCCTCGAAACCATGGGCGAAGGCCTGATGAAGCAGAAATTTGTGCAGGGCATGGTCAATGCCGTTGAAGGCGCATCCAGTGTCATTAAATCCGGCATGTTGAGCACCCTCAGCGGGATCAACAGCGCTGTGGCCAAATACGGCAGCCCGACATATGACGCCATTCGCATTACCTTGCAAAAGGCCGGCATTTTGGCCCCGATTGTCAAAACCGAAGCCAAATTGATCATGCAAGGCGCTGAATTTGCTGGAGACGCAGGCAAACTCGAAAAAGCAGTGGCTCGGGGCCTGGTGGGTCTGGAAGAAGTTGCAGCCAAGAAGGGCCTCAAAACCCTGACCGAGACCCTCAAATTGTTTAAAACCCCCGCGTATGCAGAGCAGTTTTTGGAGCTATTGGCCAAGTTGCCTCCGGGCATGGCCGAAAAAATCCTGCAAAGTGAATCCCTGATGGCGATGCTGCCCAAAATGTTGGGCCGTATGTTTGATGTTGGCATGACCGCCGAAAAAATCGCGGTAAAATTCACAGCGGCCATGGGCAAGATTATGCCTTTGGTGGGCATTGGGGTTTCGTCGTATGATGCCTACCGCCTACACACCATTGCCACCACGGGGGAGTGGGGTGGCACCAAATACGATCATCCCGATGTGCGGGCCCTGGCCCTGGTGGGCTCGTTTGTGAACGGGGCAGACACCGCCATGAGTGTGGCTGAGTTATTGTTGGATATCCCTTCTGGCGGCGGTGCCTCACTGGCCCTGCTGGGTGCCAGCGCATTTATGGCCCTGACTGAATTGGGCCTGGATCTGATGATCGACTATTATAACGGCCCCCCGCCAGTGCCCATGGGTGAGACCATGCGCAGCAGCGTGCGGGCTGCCGCCACGGCCTGTGCAGCCCTCGACCCAACGATCTCAATGGAAGATATTTACACCTTTGGATCAATCACCACAGGTCAAGATCTTGGCCTGCAAATTGAGGCCCTCAAAGGGCAGCCCCCCACACCCGCGCAACAAAAAAGTTTGACCGATCGGCTGGCTGGCCAATTGGCCAATAACCAACTCGGAGAAGCTGAGCTGATTCGCACCTTGGTGGATGAATTTGTCTTTGCCAATGGGACAAATGTGGCGCTTAATCCCGAAGAATTGGGCAAAATTGTCGGGCCAGAGTTTCTCAAATTGGCCCTTAAAATGCTGCTTAGCGATTTTAAGTCCAGCGATGTCAAACGGGTGGAGTTTTTACTCAAAGCCGCACCAGACAAGCAGACAGCGGACCAACTTAAAAGCAGCTGGATTGAAAAACAGGGGCTCAGGGGGGAAGAATTGTTGACCGAGATCGCGCTGCAGTTTGGGCTAGATATTAAGGGTGATACCGGCAACCCATTGGCACAAATCCTGAATTCTGAGGCCCTGAAAGCACTTTCTCCCAGCCTGCAAAAACAATTGCTCGAAGAGCTGCTCTCTCAGGCCCCGCCTCAAATGGCCGGTTTGGCTCAGCGCCTCTTTGCTGCCGGTGATGAAAGTGTCAAATTGGCTGTTTTGGCCAAATTGCCGCCCGTCGCCAGCAAAGGATTTGTAACGGCCTTGGGCAAAGAAGATTTGACCTTTATTCAGGCCTACCAGTCCAAAGACCCGACGGGGGCTGTATTGGGCAAACTCTTTGACAGTCTTCTCTTGATGCCCGAACCGCTGGGGGCCTTAGAAAAACTGCTCGTATTGGCCCCTGCGGCCACCCAAGCCAAATTGCTCGAAAAAATCTTGGCCAATGCCAGCAGCAAAACCTTGGCAGCCCAGCTCGTGCTCAAGGTTTCCGACCGCGCTGCGCTGGAGCTTTTGCCGATGGAAAAAATTGCCAAAGCCGCCACACCCGAAGGGGGCAAATCCCTCTACGCTCATGTCTTGCAGGCCTTTAACGGGGCCCCACCTGGGGGCAAGGCCTTGAGTATCGTCGCAGAAAACATCCCCTTCAGCGCTGTATTGCAATTTTTAAATGAACGATTGAACCTCGATCCTCCCCATGTAATGGGCACAATCGACACCGAATCGAGCCATGTTCACAGCCTGCTGCAAAACGAACTCACGGGACTCAAAGGCCTGGATCAAAACCTGCTTTTGCGCTTTGCCCATATCTTGGCCCAAGACGGCAGCATGCAGTCGATGGGGGATCTCAGCCGTTTGACCGCCACCCTCGATCTCTCTACCCACAAACAGCTCTTAAGCGAATTGCTGGCCCAATCCGACAAAGCCCCCAATCTGGCGATCCCCATTGCGACCTTGATTCGAAATGCCTCACAAACACCTGAATTTGGTGCCTGGGCCAAAGATGTCGATCTGAGCAAAGCAGCGGCACTCTTGGCCAAGACCAACGATACTAGCGGCCTGAGCCATTTGCTCTCGGGCCTGATTCGCGGCCAAGACGTGCCCCCCGAAAAATTTGCGGCAATTATCGCCCAATTGGAGCCGGGTCTTTTGGTGGGAACGTTGAATCAATTGCCCAAAGAAGCGATCAAAGCCCTGTTTGACCAGCTCAGTGATGATGAACGGCTGACGGTCTTCAAACAGGTGGTTGCCGCGCAAAAAGACGACTTTACCAATGGTATGGGTTATGCCCGGATATTGTTGAATATTCCCGATGGGGCCACGCTGAAAGAGGCCGGCACCAAGTTTAAACTGCCAGCCAATGCCTCTGCCCTGATGGATGTACTCAGCAGCCCCGATTTGCTCGGCAAATTGAGCGAGAGCAATGGCGGAGCTGAAGTGGTCTCATGGATTGTGGCCTTTGGCGATCGGGGCCAAAATGAAAAGGCCTTTGAATTTTTGCAAAAATCCAATAGCTGGCTCAAAGACCATTCTGATGTATTGGTGGCTGCCTTTGAATTGGCCGACAAAGGGGGTCTCAGCGACGCAGACCTCAAAGGCAAACTCAGTGCCAAAGCCCTGTATTTTATGACAGGGCCCCTCAACAGCGGGGCAGATGCCCTGGCCGAATGGTTGGGGGCCAACAAAGAGTTCAGTCAAAACATGAAACTCTTGGAGCGACTCGCCAATTTGACCGATTCAGAGGGCAAAGCGGCGCTGATCAATGGTTTGCTCGACAATAAAACCTATGATCTGCTTTTGGTCTCGTGGAATGCAGAAGAAGTCGAAGGCCTGATTGACCGGATTTACAATCAAGATCCGTCTGCAGCGCTGATAGTGCATATCGAACCCAGTCGCTTTCAGGGCAGATTTAGCAAACATGCAGATGATGCGCTCTTAACGGTGCTCAAGAGCAAAGAGGTCGACAAAGACAGCTATTTGGCCAAACTCACCCCCTTGCTCAGCCCCGCCCAGATTCGCACCTTTGTCACACAGGCCACCCCTGAAGAACTCAAAACCGCCCAGAATACTTTGTTGACCAGTTTTAACAAACTGGATCCGGCCCAAGATGGCGAACTGATCGTGAAACTGGCCCAAGCAGCCAATACCGGCATGCGCTCAGATATGGTGAGAAAATTGCTGGGCACCACTGAAAACAATGCCCTGACCTTAAAGGTCTTACAAAAAACGGTGCCTGTGGCTGAATTGCTCGACCGGCTGGATATGGGCACCTTGGCCACGCGTTTTAAAGACGATCCCGCCCATTTGCAAGGTGTGCTGGATTTGGTCGAAAAAAGTGGCAAAGTGGGCCGCCTGAAGGAATTCATTGAAGGTTTGCCCGCCTCAGCGCTCTTGGAGTCGCTGGCTTATGACGCAGGTATCTCCGACTTTAAACCCACAGGTGACTTGCAAGCAGATATTGCCAAGCTCTTGAGCCAGACAGATCTCAAGGGCCTGGGTTATAGCGTGGCCCCGCATATGGACAAACTCTTCAGAGAGCTCAAAGCCAGCAAAATGACTGTCGGTGACGCAGAGATTACGTCTTTGGTCAAAATGGCGGGTTATGTTTCGCCCGCCGACCGGGCCAAATTATTGCAGGGGGTCTTGGCTGAAACTGTGGTGGATGATGCCGATGCCGCTTTGCTCGAAGGGGTGCTCAAAGCGGCCAGCCCCGCTGACTTTAAAGCCATTTTGGAAAATATGGGCGAAAAGGCCCTCAAAAGTCTGGGTGCTGAAGTGGCTGAAGCCAGTGATTCAGGCCTGATGATTGACCTGATGCAGCGACTGGCAGCCAGCCAGGATTTGAATCTGTTTAATGCCATCATTCAAGGTGCAGCCCCAGGGGACTTGGTCAAACAGCTCTCCGCCATGCCCCCCGACAAGCAGACAGCCCTTTTGGGCAGTTTGAGTGAAAAACAATACCTGTCATTGGGCCAACAGGTGCTCAAAGCTGCCGACAAAGCGGCCCTGGATCTCTTTGCCCGCATGATTGGTCAGGCTGAAGGCACAGCCTTTCCGCAAAAAGACCCTGCTCTGCGCGGCCAGATGTTGAGCCAATTGGCCGATCAGCTCACTTCGTTTAGCCTGAGTGAAGGGGGCGACAAAGCCCTGACCTGGATCATTGGGCTGAGTGACAAAGTAACGGTGGACAAGGCCTTTAAAAATTTCAAAGAGGGTTGGGCAAATCGGGCGGATATAGTAGTGAGTGCCATTCATTTGGCTAAAAAAGAGGGCGTGCCGCTCAAAGAGCGCCTGAGCGGGGATACGCTGCGTTTGATTATGCCCAACCTCAACAATTCCTGGGACTATCTCAGTTCAATGGTGGGCAGCAAGGGCTTTGCCGAGAATATGCAGCTGATTCAAGACTTGGCGGCATTGACCGACGACAAAGGCAAAGCACATATTGTGAATGGCCTGATCGACAAAAAAACCCTGGATTTCTTTGGCCTGGGCTACCAAGCCCCCGAAGTCAAAGCCACCATTGCCAATCTGGTTGGTACAAGCAAATCGTATGAATTTGTGCTGAATCTCGATGCCAAAAATGTGGTCGCGTATTTTGAGCCCAGCAAAATTGCCGACATGCTCAATACCCTGGCCAAAAGCAGCGAAAAAGGCAAAGACAAAGCCATTCAGGGCATTATCAGCGCAGCCCAGAGCACCTGGGGCAGCAAAGATCTGGCCACCACCCGCGCCTTTATCTCGGGCTTTGTCAATAAAATGGATGCCAAAGCCATGGAGACCCTTCCGGGGGCCATGCGCCTGATGTTTGACACCCTCAACAGCCACTCAGGCACTATCACCCCCGATGATTACAAAGCCATGGAGCATGTGTCTCAGGGCGTAGATGCAAGCACCAAAAAATACATGGTCATGCAGATGATGAATCGCTGGAAGAATATCACCGACTTTGTTGTCAGCGAGGCCGAACTCAAAACCGCCGTGGGCATCATCGGCAAAGATCCCAAAGGCGTGATCGCGCAATTCAGCGAGGCTGAAATCGCCGAACTCATGGGTAAATTCAGTGGCAACAAAGAAGCCGATGCCCTGATCGATCTGTTTGAGAAACACGCAGAACCAGCTCAATTGGAAAAACTCTTAAAACAATTGCCCCCCGAGGCCATTCTCGCCTCCCTGGCCAAAGACAGCGGCCTCGCTTTGAGTGCTGACGCCGACGCCTTAAAAAATCTGACAGCACTGTTGGCCAAGGGCGCCCCCAACACTGGTTATGGCATCCAAACCCATTTGCGCGTCTTGATCTCAAAATTGGATCTGACGCGCTCGACTGAAGCCGCCCAGGCCCTGACCCAGGTTGGCGACCGGGCCACCCAGGTACAGGTACTCAAAGATCTGATTCCCGACGCCTATTACCACTATATCTCCACCGGTGATGGCCCGCCCGAACCCATTCCCAATTCCCTGGACGCCGCTCAAATCAAGCTGATCAATGCGGTGATGGGCAGCCACAGTGGGGATATCGACACCTTTATCAAAGAGATTGGGCCCGAGTTGACCTTCTTGGCCGCTTCAGGAGAATACAACAATCCTGCCACACGGTCCGAATTGCGCACCCTCTTGCAGACCTTGGTGCAAGCCAAAGATCATACGGCCCTGCAAGAATTTGTCAAAGCCCTGCCGCCACATGCCCTGGCAGATATTTGGGAGGGCCTGGGCAGTGGCCCCCAAACCGAGATCATGAAGACCCTGAGTGATCCCGACCGTAAGGTCTTTTTGGCGGGTTTTGTCAAAGCGGGCAAAATTGGCCCTGTCAAAACCATGATCAATGGCATGGACCAATTGGTGGGGGGCTCAAGTGGGGCCAACCGCGACGTTTCCGAGGCCACAAAGACCGAGATGTTGCACCTGCTTTCTCAGAGTCTGGGCCAGTTTCAAGCCCGCTCTCAAGACATGGCTGAAGCGGGCATGTTGCTGGTGATGAACGCCCCCAAACCCAATCAGGCCGACCCCAACGATCCCGCCAATGCCTTGCTGGACAATGCCTTCAAGAGCATTTTGGATTCGGGTTATTTTGGCAAAGGCGCAGAAGCGGTCAAAGGGATTATCAGATACACCAAAGAGCACGCCCCGCCGCCTAATGACGGCATGGCGCTGCTGGCCGGCAAACTCAGCCCCAAGGCCATGGGTTATGCTGCTGACAGCCTCGACAGCTTCTGGACCTGGATGACCAGCAACAAAGGCGACGCCGAAAACGTGCAATTTATCAAAGACCTGGCCTGTGCTGCCACACCCGAAGGCAAGGCGGGAATGATCAAAGCCCTCTTGGCCCATTGGACCACCGATAGCCGCGAGAAAGTGATCACCGACATTCTTGTGGGCCGCAATGGCCAACAGGAACTCAAAGGCTCTGAATTTGCCCGCATGGTCAATCTCCTGGATATGAATACCCTCAGCGATGAACTCGAAACCCCCAGCGAAGCAGGCGAATTTTTGGCCGCATTGATCGACCGCTACCCCAAAGATGCAGGCGACCTCAATCTCAAGGTACGCCAGCTCTTCAGCGATTATTCGACTTTGGCAAATTCGGGGGCCGAGATGATGGCTTCGATGCTAAATACCCTGGAAAAACGCTATCCCGATGGCCAGGGAGTACACAAGGCTTTGGCCAAATTGGACAGCACCCCCGTCAAGTCCTTCTTGGCCTATGGCAATTCAATTGTCTTGGATCGGCTGCGCGGCTACATGAATTTGGATATTCCGAGCCCTTGAGGGCTTGCGATAGTCAAAACTCAAGGCATCCAGCGCTGATGCCATTGGCTATTTTCTTCCCAGATGCGCAAGGCGCGGATCCCTTGCTGGGCAGCCAAAGCCTTGGCTTGATCAATGGGTAACACCAATAACGCCGTCGAGAGTGCATCTGCTTGGGCCGCTGTTTTTGCCGACACAGTGAGACTGCCCAGATATTTTGCAGGCCGCCCTGTCCGGGGGTCGATAATATGGCTAAAACGCACGCCCACTTGCTCAAAGTATTGCTGGTCGTCGCCACTGGTAGAAAGCCCCTGGTCTTTGAGCCACAAGGTGTTTAAAACCTTGTCTGGGTCACGGGGATGGCGCACGCCCACGGGCCAACCACGGGGAGAATCGGGGGGAGCGCCGAGAAAATAGCTGCTGCTGTCACAACTCAACGCCGCCACAGTAATTCCCCGCTGGTGCAGTACTTCAACCGCTTTGTCCAGGGCCCGGCCTTTGCCTATTCCCCCAAAATCCAGCTTCATGCCCGGCGCTTTGAGTTGCAATCGGGGGGGATGCTTCATCAACACGATCCTGTGATACCCCACCCGCTTCAGGGTATCTAAAATTTCACTGTCTAAGGGCACGCGCAATGGCCCCCCCCGAAACCCCCAAAGAGAAACCAAGGGGCCAACCGAGATATCAAAAGCCCCTTGGGTGAGCTGGGCAAGGTCCTGGGCCTCTTTTAGGGCCTCATATAGCCCCTGAGAAATACCCACAGGCCCAGGCCAAGCCTGAGCCTGTGCTTGATTCAAGTCACTGTCGGCCAGATAATCTGAAAGCAGCTGATCTTGGCTGCGAATCTCTGTCAGAGCAGCTTCTGCGGCCGCTGCGGCCAATGGGGCCTGGGGATGAATCACTTTGACTTGAAAAACAGTGCCCATAGCATACGTGGCACGGGTGAGCAGCGTGCCTCCTGAAACGCTTGGTGCGTCAAGGGATGCATTTGTTTGAGCGTTTGCGTGAAATTCTGCCTGACCGATTCCCCAGCCGCAAATAATCATGAGACAAAACAGCATAGCAAACACAGACTTAAACCGCTGAGACAGATTCGGGGCTGACTTCTGAATGGGTTGAGCGCGGCAAGGCCGCCGTTTTTTTGCGCCGGGGACGGCGGCTGAGCCAGAGCCCACTCAAAGAGAGAAAGATCAAGCTCAGGGCCACGGCATCGTAGAGCAATATGCCCCAACTGCCACCAAAACGGCCGCTGTGTAAGCGCCAAATCAGATCATGAACATCCAGGGCCTGTCTACCCTGCCCCTGGACCAGGGGCATTTTTTGCCAAGGCCCCAGACCGGCGGCCTCGCCAGTTGAGGCTGTATACATGGCCAATTCTGTTTTGAGATGCAGGGTCGGCCCCGCACCCACCCACATTTTTTGGATATATTCACCGGCCACAGGATTAAAGGGCAGAGGGCCAATTTCTTCCCAGATTTCGCCGCCATCTTCGCTGTAAAACACCCCCACTTCGCGCAGCGCCAGCCAAACCTGGCCCTGTTTGGGGCCCAGCACCAGGCCCACGGCCTTTTCGGCAGGTAGGTAGAGTTTGAGTTCTTTCCACGTTTTGCCAAAGTCGCGGCTTTCAAACAGGGCTTTGGCATCCGCAGCCAACAAATGCCCCTTTATGTGGGGATCGCTGGCCAAGATTTGGGCCTGCCCCAACGAAAAACCCGTTGCTGTGACCGGTGTGAGAAAAAAGGGTTTCCACAGATCGCTGTGATTGAGCGCCAAGGCGGTTCCCGCCACAAGCAGCATAAACAGGCAAGAAAAAATCCCCACCCAGCGATGCAGACCATGGGCCAAACGGCGGGGGAGAAGCTGACTCATTTGAGTACCACTTCTTCGATCAGAATCAGGGCCTTGCGCACCCCCGCAGCAATCGACCAAGAAGAAATTGTCGCGCCGGTTAAGTGAATAATGTCGGTGTTGATCTCCAGGGGATCTTTGCCAGATTTGCCTTTAAACTGATTCAAAAAACGGCTGCGTTTGACCCCATCGCCCCGGCGTTCGCGGTAGACCATGACAGCCACTTCGCTGATCTTGGCCTGGGGTGTGATCCCCACAATGAAGGTGATAGGGAAATGTTTGCCCTCTTCGTCCAAGATCAGGGCATATCTTTCGACTTTGCCATTGCGCAGACCCACCCAAAAATCCAAGCTATTTTCGGGCAGCTTGCGGCGCAAGCGCTTTTGGATAATCTTTTTTTGTTGGGCCGAAATGCTTAAGCTGCGCTTCTCGGGGGTCAAATCGCCCAAAATCTGCTTGAGGGCATGGGTCTCACTGAGATAGACCTGTTCGTAAAACTCTGGTTTTTCGGCAGCTGGGCTGGGCAAACTGGGCAGCACACTGAAGCCCAGCAGCACCAGACAACACCAGCGGGAAAGACACCCTTTCATCAACATCAACCTCACATCCTGTTAAAAGCCCACCGCAACAGAGGCGATAAACTGGTTATTTGCCGTTTCTTTGCTAAAATCCCCGGTCAAAAATGCCTGGTTTTCCAAATTCCATTGGTATTCCAGTTTTAAGACCGTATTGGCAATCGGTCGGTAGTTCACTCCCAAAACCAGCTCTGTGCGGTCATTGGCATTGAGCACGCTGGCATCGGTGTCGACTTGCGAAATGCGACCAAAGAGGGTAAAGACCGGGTCAGAAAAATCCATCCCAAAGAAACTGCCTTTGAGAAAATCGGGAAAGAGATGGTAGTGGCCTTCGAGATAATAGCCCCACATCGGTCCGTTTAACGCCACGTCTTTTTCAGCGACTTTAAAACTCGTGGGTGAATGTAATGCCACCCCGCCCTCACCAATCAACTCAAAAGGCCCTGTGCGCCAATTGAAGTCGGCCACAAAGAGTCCCAGGTGTTTTTGGGCCATAGCATCAAAGCTGGAATAATAGGCACCCAAGCCAAAATCCAGCCCAATAAACGGACTCATGCCGACGCGCGTGGTAAAGGCCTTGGAATTGTTATTGTCTTTGGACAAACTCGGCCGGGCCCGGCGCAGGCCATTGCCATCTTGTAAATTATCGGTTAAACCTTGCAAGACATAGGCCTCGTAAAAAATTTCCCAATTGTCGTCGGGGTAGATCGTACCATAAAACCCAGCCCCTGGTTCCATCCAGGTACTGGGCACAATCACATTGGTAAACAGAGGCCGGGTGGTGGTATCGCGAAAATCCGAATCGTGTAAAACGTTCAAGCGGCCCACAGGGACCAGTATCACCCCACCGCGGAAGATCAGCCAGTCTTCGATTTTGAGATCCAGAGAGCCCTGCTCAATTTTGAGCTCGCCATCGTTGGTGCCCCCGCCCAGCAGTCCCCCGTGTTCAAATTCAATTTCGGTATTAAAAAAGATGCGCTCGTGTAAGAGCGAAGAGACCTGCAGAATTAATCGGTGGTTATCAAAAAAGGCCGGTTTGCCATCGGGGAAAAAATATTCCGTGTCAAAATAGCCGCCGACACTGGTTCCACCATAGCGGTTTTTGCGGGTAAACGCTGAGATATTGCGGCCCCCAATGGTCATTTTGCTGGTATTGGTCGCCGTTTCAGGTTCTGGCTCCGGCGAAGATACCACATCAGGGTCAATTTCTGGCTCTTCAGCAGGGGGAGTGTCGATGGAAAAATGCAGATCTCCCTCTGCTTGGGCCAGGGCCGGTAATGTCAAGGGTTGTGCCAAAAGGGCAGAAAGGGTCAAAAATGTGGCGATTAAACGCAGCATAACTCAGCTATTCCTTTGCGAAGATCCGGGAAAAACAGGCGTTTTCCCCTGGGCTCAGTGTAAGTTAGATAATTATCTATAGTCAATATTAATTGATGATTAAATACCAATAGATTAATAATCTTTCAACGTATTTACTTTTGAAATTAACAAACAAGCAAACACTATAAATCGATTTAAATAAATATAAATTAATAATCATTTTATTTTTTGATGCACATCTCTGCGTCTGACAGGGGGTCTCTCCCCAGAACTTGGGCAAGAGCGGTACAATATACGCAGAATTTGTGCGAGGTTGGCGTTTATGTCCAGTTGGAAACCTGTAGTTGTTCGGGGACTATTGCTAGCGTCACCATTGCTGGCCTATTCGGTCTCTCTGGCTTTTTTGCCCACAAGGTTCGCCACAGGGGCAGAAGCTCCCACAGCCCAAACCCCCACTTCACAAGCCCCTTTGCGGCTGGTGGTTTTGCCGTTTAAAAACCTCACGGGTTTGGCTGAGCAGAACTGGCTGGGGGAAAGTTTTGCCGAAAGCCTGACCACCTCTCTGAGCCAGCGCAGCCAATTGTCCTTGATTGAACGCAGCCAATTGGAGCTGATCTTGCAAGAACAGGGGTTTAGCCAAAGTGCCCTGGCAGACGAGAGCCAAGCCCCGCGTTTGGGCAAGATATTGGGGGCCAGCCAACTGCTGATTGGATCATATCAACAACAGGGCCAAACCTTGCAAATTCAAGCCCGGCTGGTCGACGTCGAGACCGGCCAAATTGCAGAAGGCCAAGCAGTCAAAGTGGAAGGTTCCGTTGACCAACTCTTTGCGCTACAGGCCCGCCTGGCCGAAAATTTGCTGATGCGCTTGGGGGTGCTTCCCAGCCCCGACGACCGGCAGGCCTTGGAAGCGAGCCTTAAAATTTGCAACAGCCATGTGGTCTATGCCCAGTACCAGCAAGCGCGGATCTTGCTGCGGATGATTTCCGACAAACACCTCAGTCATGCCATTGAATTGCTCGAAAAAGCCGTGGCCACAGAGCCAGATTTTGTGGCTGCCCATGTGGCACTGTCAGAGGCCTTTTCGCTGCGCAGTCGGATGCGGCGCTTTTTTGCCTCGGCCCGCAACGACGATTTACAGCGGGCCCTTTTTCATGCCCAAACAGCGCTCAAACAGGGCAAAGATCTGGATGCGGTTTACCGCGCCACAGCCCGCGCATGGCAAGCCCAAAAGCAAGAGCAAAACGCCTTAAATGCCATTCGCAAATCGCTGGAAATTAACCCCCAAGAGACTGACAGTTTGTTGGCCTTTATTGAAATTGCGGGCCAATCAGCCCAAAGCTCCGAGCAGATCATTCAAGAATTGCAACGCTATCAGCCAGATACCCAAGATCCTTGGGTGCAATTTTCGCTGGTGACCTTGTTGATGCGCCAACTCAAAAGCCAACCCCAGGCAGATTACAGCCAAGTGCGCCAAATTTTGGATCGGGTTCGCCAACAATTGCCAGATTTGGCGTATGTGCCGATGAAACAGGCCGAACTGGCTCTGCGCACCGATGCTCCCGACAAAGCCCTGGCCTATTACCAAAGTGCCCTGGCGATGGAGCCCGACAGTTATTTGCTCTATGCCTTTGCAGGGGTTTCTTTGGTCAAACACGCCCAATTTGCTGAGATTGCCGAAACTTGGCTGAACAAAAGTGTCTCTCTCAACCCAAATTTTGGCTACAATCTGGCTTTTTTAGGGCTTTTACACCTGCAGCGCAAAGACCTGCCCAAGGCCCGCAGCTATTTGTTGCAAGCCCTGGAAAAACTGCCCGACAGCGCTGCCATTTATTCGCTGCTGGGGTTTACAGCGATCCAGCAAGAGGCCATTCCTGAAGCTTACGCCTATTTGCGGCAAGCACTGCATTACGATGGCAATATTCCTGGCGAAAACATGGAGCGCGGCAGCATTTTACAGTCATTGGCAGCGCTGGCCCTGCTCTTGGAAAACCCCCAAGAAGCTCTGCAGTATTCCAAAGAGGCCCTTTCGGCTCCAGACCGGGATCCGGTTCAGGCCCTGAATCAATTGATCAAAATCCATCTCAGCCTGGATCAGGTCCAAGCGGCCCGCCAAGAATTTGAAGCATATACCGCCCGCACAGGTCAGCCGCTCAGCGACGGAGAAAAGCAGATTTACGCCTGGATTTACCTGCGTGAAGCCCTGCAAAAAAATCCTCAAGATGTCAATATCCTCAACGATTTAGGCAGTTTGGCTCTCAAAGAAAATGATCCCGACGAAGCCCAAGACTATCTCGAACAGGCCAGCGCTCTGGCCCCCGAACACCCCGCTGTTTTGTTTAATCTGGGGCTGCTAAAACTGCAGATCCAGGCCTATGCCGAGGCATCGGAGCTGTTTCAACGGGTGCTCAAATTGGAGGCCCACCACCCCAAAGCGGCATTTAATTTGGGTCGGGCCCTACAAAAACTGGGTAAAAAGGCCGAGGCCAAAGCCATTTGGACAGATTTACTCAAACGCCACCCCGACGATCGCCAGATTTTAAAAGCGCTGGAATCCTTGGAGAAAAAACCTTGAAAAACATCGCAAAAATGCTGCTCTTGTTGACCGCCGGTCTGGGAATAGGTACTTTACCCGGCTATCCAGGGGCCCCAGCTCCCGCGCAGGCCCTCAGCCAAAAGGCCTTTTCTGAACGGGTTTTTGCCCGGGCCCTGATGGCCGGAGATGCCCATGCCTGTGAAACCTGGTTGGCCCTGCAAGGGCAAAGCCCCCAATTGACCATTCAATTGACCCCCAGCCTGCGTTTGCACCCGATCAGTGTGGTCTTGACCCGCACTGCCTGGAATAGGCAGACAGACATGCTCTCCCATTTGCTTAAATGGGGCGCACAGCTGAATTACCAAGAGCCAGATTTGCAATTTAAAACCCCCTTACATTTGGCGTTGGAGATCGAGGTTGAAACCCAGGCCAGTGAATTGGTGCATTTTATCCTGAGTCACCACGGCCAAGGGGCCTTGGCCGTGGCAGATAAAAACCAAGAGACCCCCCTGGATCTGGCCCACAAGCGCTATCCCGCTTTGGGCCAAAGCTTGGAAAAATTTAAAGCTGTCCAGCTCAGCCCGATGGAGCTGTTGCATCCGCCCACGGCCTGGGCACGGGGCGAAAAAGCCCTGTTGCGCTTTGAGCAAGAACAGGCGCTGTTCGAAGCTCTGGCCGAAACAAATCCAGGAAAATTGCAAAGCGCCTTACAAGCAGGGGCTTTGGCAACCGCCCGCAGCCTGGAGCAAAAGTGGGAAACCCCTTTACACCAGGCTTTGGCACTGCCCGATTCAGCCAAACGCAGGGCTTTGATTCAATTGCTGCTCAATCAAGAAGCGGCCCGCGAAGCCGAAGATTGGCAGGGCAACCGACCTTTACATCGAGCGGCCGTCTCAGGTCAGATCAAAGATCTGGAAGCACTGCACACCCTGGGGGTGGATCTCAACAGCCGCAATATAGACGGCCAAACACCCCTGGCATTGGCGGCCCTGGCAGGCCAAAGTGAAAGTGTGACTTGGCTGGTCAAAGCGGGGGCACAAAAAACCTTGGCCGACAATGCCGGAGAGACACCCGCAGAAAAAATCACGAAAAAATTGGCACAGCCAGAGCTGTCAGCACAAGCGCGAAATGATCTGGAGGCCATATTGAAATGGCTTTGACCATTCCCCTCCTGAAGAAGTCGGGGTAAAATAGGGATTATGACTGAAAGCTTACTGCCATGAGAGCCGCGACCCGCAGTATTTCTATTGATGCGCATCCTGCCTGGGTTTTTGAATATGTTTCAAATCCAGCCAATTTGCCTCAATGGTCGCGTTCTTTTTGCCTTTCTGTCTCGATGGTTGATGACGCCTGGATGATTGAAACCCCTCACGGCCCGGTTCAGGTGTATATCATGGCCTATTCAGACAGCGGCGTTGTCGATCAGTATCTCTTTCCCAGCCCCGAAGTTCAGGTCCATATCCCGATGCGGGTTTTGCCTAATGGCACCGGCACCGAGTTCATTTTTACCCACTTTCAACCCGACGATATCTCCGACGAAGATTACCGCCAAGAAGTCTATTGGGTGGAACAAGAGCTGATGATTCTGAAACAAGTCTTGGAAGAATCCGGACCTGTGAAGGCCTAAGGAGCGAATTTTATGCCACAAGCCCTTTTAATCACCCAATGCCTGCAAAACGACTTTGTCAAACCCCTGGCCCCCCACGAAGCCCTGCCCAACCTCTTGCATATTGGCTACGCCGAGTCGCTGCGCCTGATGGGCGAAAACCCGGAATTTGGCCCCGTTTCTCGCGTGATTGATTGGGCCTATGCCCAACCCGATCACAGCCTGCGCGTGATCCACATTCGCGATTGGCACGACCCCCTGGATTTTCGTCAGTTTAATCACCTGATTCAATTTGGCGATCACTGTGAAAAAAACACCCGAGGGGCTGGTTTTGCTTTTAGCGAGCCAGATACTGACAAAGAAATTGACATCGTCAATACCCTGACCCTGAACGACTTTCATGAGACCAATCTGGCCAGTTTGCTCGAAGGTTATCAGGGCCAGAAAATGCGTGTGGGCCTGATGGGCGTTTGGACCGAGGCCAAAATTACCTTTTTGTCGTATGAACTGAGCACGCGCTATCCCGACTTTGAAATTGGGATCTGTTCTGCCCTGACCGCTAGCTCTTCGCGGGCCCAACATTTTATTGCCCTCGAACAGCTCGAAAAATTGCTGGGTGTGAAGGTCTTTGCCTCGGTAGCTGAATTTATCCGCTTTATGGGCGGCGATACAAGCAGCATTCCCCTGACTGGCTGGGTCGATGCCCGCCACCCGGTGCTGGTACTTGACAGTTTGCCCGCTCTGGAAGAGACTGACAGCAAGCTGCTGCGCTATTTGTTTCGCGATTCTCGGGTGGTTAAACTCAATCGCCTGGACGGTGGCTTTTCGGGCAATGAAGTGCTCGGCAGCACCAGCACAGATATCCACGGGCACAAACAGGTGCCCCATGTGGTCAAAATTGGTTGGAATCACATGATTGGCCGTGAGCGCACGGCCTTCGAACAGATTGAATCGGTACTCGGCAACAATGCCCCCCGCTTGGTGGACTTTGTCGAACTGGGCGAACGCGGTGCACTCAAATACCGCTATGCCTCGATGGGGGGAGGGTTTTCGACCACCTTTCAAAAGCTGTATGCCCAGGGTCTGAGCGATGAAAAAATCGCCAAGGTGCTGGACACGGTCTTTAACGAACAATTGGGCCGCTTGTATACCGCCGCCAATTTTGAAAAATGCAATCTGCTCGAATATTACCAATTCAGCGCCCAATGGGCCCCCAATATTCGCCGCCGGGTCGAAGGACTCTTGGGCCCGGTCAACAGTGGCGAAATTGAAATTTTGCCGGGCAAAGTGACCCCCAATGTGATCCAATTCTACGAACAAGAACTGGAAAAGCTCAAACCCTTCCACCGCGGCGACAGCTGTTATATGTCTTTTGTGCATGGCGATCTCAATGGTGCCAATATTATTCTCGACAAACAGGAAAATATTTGGCTGATCGACTTTTTTCACACCCACCGCGGCCACGTGCTGCGGGATTTGATCAAACTCGAAAACGACCTGCTGTATATTTTTAGCGATTTACAAGACGAAAAAGAATTGGCTGAGGCCCTGCACTTCAGCGATCTCCTGCTCCGGATTCAAGACCTGCGCGCACCGTTGCCCCCCTTGGCCGAAACCGGTCTGACGGTGCCGTCTTTGCAACGGGCCTACCGGGTCACTCAGCTGCTTCGCAGCTTTTACCCTGAGCTGATACATTCCGACCGCGACCCACTGCAACTCTTTGTGGGCCAATTGCGCTACGCGGTACACACCTTGAGCTTTAACGAGGCTTCGGACCTGCAGAAAAAATGGGCCTTGTATACGGCCGGGCTCTGCTGTGACCGGATTCGCACCCATCTCGGTGGCAGCCGCGATCTGTGGGTAGACTGGTTGCCCGAAACTCACACGGGCTCTGGGAAATTGGGTCTGACCCTTTTGCCCGGTCGGCGCGATGTCTTGCGCTCGCTCGACAAAGATCTCAAAACCCTCAAAAACACTGA
>JBFWRL010000033.1:0-41247 GCA_050248915.1 Candidatus Sericytochromatia bacterium | reverse complement strand
TTTACTGGTATGGACAAACAGACAATTGAAAAACACAAAGAAAAATATGCCCAAGAGGTGGAGGAGCGCTGGGGGCAGACCGAGGCCTACCAGCAAAGCCAGCAAAAAACGGCCCATTACACGGCCCAAGACTGGGAGCGCATCCAGGCCCGCACAGCTGACATTTATGCAAAAATAGTGGCCGGAATGAGTCGGGGACCCGCAGATCCCGATGTGCAGGCCGCTGTGGCAGATTTGCGCCAGAGCTTCTGCGATTATTATTATGATTGCACCCCAGAAATATTTAAAGGCCTCGGAGAAATGTATGTGGCCGATGAGCGCTTCACAGCCTTTTATGAAAAAATTCAACCGGGTTTGGCGGCTTTTTTAAGCCAGGCGATTGCCATTTATTGTGAACCATTGCCTGAGTGATTCTGTACCCCCCTTGACGGGAAGAAAAGACCTTTCTTCCCGTTTTTTCGTGGAGATGCCCATGTATGCTTTGCCTTAAGGGTATAATAAAAGGGTTGTTTTTTACACTCAGTTTAGCTGCTTGGGGATGCCCTATGTCTCAAAAAAAATACTGTATCAACTGTTTTTGTATCCTCAACGCCGAGGTCACTGTCTGTTCTCGCTGCAAATACAGGCAAGCCCTCGAAGAGAGCCCACTATACCTCAAGCCCCCTGTGCGCTTAATGGACCAGTATTATGTGGGACGTGTGTTGGGCCACGGTGGTTTTGCGATCACCTATTTGGCTTATGACCGCAATTTGGGCATGTTGGTGGCGATCAAAGAGTATTTTCCGATTGAATTTGCCACCCGCGACAATGAAGACCTTTCGGTGGTGCCCTTTATTGGCAAAGCAGCAGAACTCTTTCAGGCCGGCAAAGACAAATTTCTCAAAGAAGCGCGTTTATTGGCCAATTTTCGCAGCCCAAATATTGTCAAAATTCGCCAATATTTCACGGCTTACAACACCGCTTATTTTGTCATGGAATATCTGACAGGCCAAACCCTGAGCCAATATATCAAAGAGCAGGGGGGCAAATTGCCTTTTGCCCGCGTGCGTGAAATTTTGATGCTTTTGCTCGATGCCTTGGATGAAGTGCATGAAAATGCGATCTTTCACAGGGATATCAAACCCGACAATATCTATCTCACGGCCAAAGGGGATCCGATTCTGCTGGATTTTGGAGCCGCTCGTCAGAGTCTCTCCTCGCAAACCACCCATTTGCTCTCGTTTTTAACCCCCGGTTTTGCGGCTGCAGAGCAATATTCGACCAATGGCGTGCAAGGCCCTTGGACAGACATCTATTCCCTGGCGGCCACGGTCTATTACGCCCTGACAGGCGTTTTGCCGCCGGTGCCCTCTGATCGCCTGCTGGGGGACGCTGAGCTGATTCCCCCCTCCAAACTGGGATCGGATATTTTCCCCCGCGATGAAGAATGGCTCTTGAAGGCCTTGTCTTTGCAGTGGAGTCAGCGTCCGGGGAGCATCAAAGCCTGGCGGGCCATGATCGAAGAGCCCCTGAACAATATCCATTTTGACATCGATACCCAAATTCGCAATGCCGAAGAAAATTTTACCAAAATTGCGGTTTTGCCCAAACTCACCCATCAGATCCTCACCCCCCAAGACGAGCAGTTGATCTATGATTCTGCTGCGTTTATGGCGATTTCGGCGGAACGGGTCAAAGCCCTGATCGAAAAAGCCCTGTACGAGACCGGCTCCAAACGGGGGAATACCCCGTGGTGGGAGGCCGAAGAAGCCAAAAAAGAGGCCGTGCAAAAACGCCTGGATGATGAAGCCAAACAGGCCTCTGAGCGCTTGATCGCAGAACAAGAACAACAAATTCTGGCAGAAGAAATTGCCAAACGTGAGCAAGATCTGCAACGCAAAGAGGCTGAGTTATTACAAAAAGAGGCCCACCTGCGCCGGGAAGAAGAATTGCAGCGCCGGGAAGAGGAGTTGCGGCAGAAAGAAGCTGAGTTGCTGCGCAAGGTCCAAAGTCCCCCCGAGACCGCCTCCCCTCCCCACAGTCCTCCCCCCACAGCAAAGCCGCGCAGCTTTTCTCATGAAGATCTCGAAGACCTGGCAGATTTGAGCGACGAATTGGAAGATTTGGTCAAACTCTTTGAAACCCCTGCTGCGGCCCCAGCCAAAGCACCCCAGGCCTCTCCCCGCGCGCTGCTGGATGCCCATTATGCCAAGCTGGCGACCAAACTTTCAGATATTCCTGTTTCCAAAACCCGTTTGATCACGCCTGGCACGACACCGGCACGCATCAGCAATGGATTGGGCATGGAATTTGTTTTGATCAGGCCCCCCGACTTGACCTCGGCTTTTTCAGTGGGCCCACCTGAATGGGGGTTTCAACCCCTCTCTCCGCGCCCCTTTTATGTTCAAACCACCCCTGTCACCCAGCGTCATTGGCAGATGTTGATGTACAACAATCCTGCACAATTCAACGAAGATCCCCTTTTGCCCGTCGAACAGGTCAGCTGGGACGATTGTCAGCTCTTTGTGATTCGCATGAATCAATTTCAGGAGGCCCATTATCGCCTGCCCACCGAAGTGGAGTGGGAATTTGCCTGTTCAGGCCGCCAACAAAACAAATACCTCTTTTGCGAATCGGAGTCTGAACTGGGCCACCATGGCTGGTATGCCGATAATGCCCAACAGCACACCCATCCCGTCGGCATGAAACGGGCCAATCCCCAGGGCCTCTTTGATGTCTTGGGCAATGTTTGGGAATGGACCCAAGATCCGTTTATTCCACTGACAGAGCCCCAGGCCCCCGGCCCCAATAACCGCAAGCGACTGCCCCAGCGGACGGCCCGAGGGGGTGGCTGGAATACCTCCTCTGCGACCTTTCAGGCCCGAGCCAGAACAGGAGAAGTGCCCCACCAGCGCAAATCCGATCTGGGATTTAGACTGGTGATCGAGATTGTCTAAATTTTCACCTTCGGGCCTGATTGAAATTCAGAGCAATGCAGACGTCTGGCAGGCCCAGAGTCGACCCTTGCCTTGGAACCATCCAATTTTGTCCAAGCCCTTGCAAAAAACAGGGGGCTTGGCAGGGTTGGCGCTGACCTTGGCGGTTTTGGAATTTAAGGGCATTCTGGCTGTGGGGGTGAAGGGATTGTTTCCTGGCCTGCTGGGCTTGGGGGCGTTTGTGCTGCTGATGGGGTTGATGCGTCTGCGGGAACAGGTTGTGGCGTTGCGGGTAGATGCCAGACAGATTCAGATTTGGGAAGGTCCTCTGAATGAGCGTGGACTGGCCAGGGCTGAAGCTGAACAGACCGGTGTCACGGGCTATTCTGGCTTGAGCATACCCCGCGAGGCTGTTGCTCTCATTGAGATTGGGCAGGCCGCCACGGGCCGACTCCGCTCCTTGCCGGTCTTGCAATTGGCACTCAAAGGCCAAAACGAGGCCATCTGTATCGGCAGTGGGTTGCCAGAAGCCGATTTGAATTGGCTCAAAACAGACCTCAATCATTGGCTCCACTGAGGCCGTGTTAAAATACAGGTGGCTTTTGTCTCAAAACCCAGCTTAAAACCCATCTCAAAACCAAAGAGCGTCTATGCCCCTCCCCTATCGCCTATTGCCATTTTTACTCCTGCTGTCGTTCTTGCTCCAAGCCCAGAACGTTCCATTGACGGGGGTGATTGAACAAATCTCTTCGCAGCAGCAGATGAATCTGGCCTCGGGGGAACTCACAGGTCAGACGGTGTTGACCCTCAGCCATTTACCGGACAAAGCCCTGCGGGTCTATTTTCCCAGCAACCGGGTTCTGAGTCAGGTCAGTGTGGGGGGGCGTGCCCAGCGTTTTCTACATCAGGGCGGATTTTTGACCGTCTTTCTCGATGGCCAGAGCGCACCCCCCAAAACGCCCCAAACAATGTCTTTGAGCTATCGCTCCAAACAAGAGAGCGTGCAGGGCCCTTCGCCTTTATTTGAACTTGACAATTACCGCTTAAATTATGTGCTGCAAACGGGTTCGGGGGTGTTTAAGGCCCAGAGTTTTTTCCAGCTCAAAGGCAAAAAAAAGGCCTCTGCCGCTCAGCCCCCTTTGCCCCCTCCCCAAACCATACAACTGGCCCTCAACCGGGTTTTTACCGTTGAGGCGGTTCAGAGCGGCGGCCGGGCCTTGGCCTTTCAACACAGGCAAGGCCAACTCAGAATCCAATTGCCAGGCCCACTGACCGCGGGTCGTTTGTATTCCCTGGATGTGCGCTACAGTGGTAAACTGCCAGCAGGCAATAAATACCAAATTTGGGACACGCCCTTCGGTGGCGGCCCCTATTTTTATCCCGCCCATCCCCTTTTGCCCGGAGCCTATTAGGAGCCCCTTAAATGTCTGCCACAGCCTCAGAAACCCCCTTGCCTACGATTTCTGCCCCAGCTAAAAATCAGCCCCGCAGCGTGGCTTTTTTGGCTCTGGGCTGTCGGCTGAATCAGGCCGAAGAGAGCACTTACCGCGAACACAGCCTCGAAAGTGGCTGGAAAATCGTGGATTTTCGCCAAGAGGCAGACATCTATATCGTCAATACCTGTGCTGTGACCCTCGAAGCCGAACGCCAATCGCGGCAGATGATCCGCCAGGCCCGGCGGCGCAACCCGCAGGCCACAGTGGTTGTGACGGGCTGTGCCGGACGTTCCTTGCAGGGCCACCCCGAAATGGAAGGTGTGGCGGATCTGTATATCCCCAACCTCGACAAAGAGCAATTGGTGCCTCAATTGCGGCAGTTTTTGGGCGAAGAGTTACATCCCCACTTTGAGCGGCCCTTTCCGCCCGTGGCGGAATCCCGCACCACACGCCTGAATCTCAAGGTCGCAGATGGCTGTTTTGAGTCCTGCGCCTTTTGTATTATTCCCGCCCGGCGCGGCACGGTGCGCAGCTTGCAAATCGACGAGATTATCAAACGAATTCAATTGGCTGAGACCCTGGGCTACCAAGAGGTGGTTCTCACCGCCGTGCATCTCGGGGCCTTGGGCCACGAGCAAAACCGCCACGATCTGGATTTGCTCTTTGAACGCATCAACAGCGAGACGACGATGCCTGCTGTGCGCCTGAGTTCAATCGACCCCCACGAAATTTCCCCGCGCATGATCGCTGCTCTGGCCGCTTCGCCCCGGCTCTGTCCTTTTTTGCATATTCCGATTCAAAGTGGCTCAGATGCGATCTTGCAGCGCATGCGCCGCCGCGATACCTCCGCCGGCATTCGTGAGACAGTCTTGGCCCTCAAAGCCGCCATTCCCGGCATTTCGCTGACGACAGACATGATTGTTGGCTTTCCGGGTGAAACTGACGAAGATTTTGAGGCCTCTTATGCCCTGATGGCTGAACTCGGCATTCACAAAATCCACGTCTTTCCTTTCTCTGTGCGGCCCGGCACCCGTGCCGCGTATATGAAAGATAAATTGCCCGAGGCCCTGATTCAGGAACGCACACAAAAGTTGCTCGAACTCAGCCGCGTCCAGCAAAAGGCCTGGATTGAGAGCTGGCAGGGCAAAGAGGCCCCCGTTTTGATCGAAACGATCACTTCAGACGGGGTGGGCAAAGGTTATACACCTCATTATTTGCGCGTGCAGGTGCCCGGCTGCAGCCAAGCTGACCACAATACCTTTTTGCCTGTCACGATCACCGGCGCACTTTGGGAGCAGGAAGTGGCATTGGGAACGCGTTTGACTTAGTGGCCTTCAGTCATGACATCTAACGAATACCTCTACGACATCAACAGCCGTGAACAGATTGCTCGCTGGGCCAGTTCCCTGCGGTTTTTCCGTTTCAAACGGGCTGGTGGCGGTCTGCTGAATGACGGGGATGTGCTCATGGTGCGGCTGGGCTTCTCTGATTCCGCTGAGCTGGAACAATTGCTCGCCAAACTGGATCAGCCTTCAGACATCTCCCTGCCGTCTATCATCAAGATTGAAGGCGTCGATGTCTCTTCAGTGATCGTCCCAGACGGTCTCTTGCTGATGATCTCAGATGACACGGATCCCTATATCGTGAGCGAAGCTGCAGTCGCAGCCGCTCAAAAAGTCGAGCAAAAACTCGTGGCTCTGACCCCATGGCTGATCGACCCGCCCGACATCTCTCAAAACTGCATTTGCCCCCAGCGATTTCCGGAATTCTGGCCAGCGCGATATCAATACAGTTGGCCCTTAAAATGGCAGGTTGTGCTTTTGCTTCTGCCGCTGGCAGGTTTGATGTTTCTGCTCACTACATTCTTGGATGAAGTGTCGACCGAGTTCATGCTCTTTTTTGCACTCTTCGGCTTGGTGATCCTCGCAGGCACCGCCGTCGGCATGCTCAAAACCACTATTACCGTCGATACCTATGGTGATTTCGAAATCAAACGCAGCGTGTTGGGCTTTACACTCTTTCGTCAGAAAGTCGTGGCAGCGAAAATTGTCCGGGTCGAAGTCCAAGCAATTCCTGTAAAAGTGAACCCAGGCGTTCGTCCACGCAACACCTACGCCTTTAACCTGATTCACCGCGATGGCAATCAACCGATCCATCTCGGTGATGACATCACAACTTTCGAAACAGCGGCGAAAGGTCTGGCAGATGCTTTGGGCTTAACGCTGGAATATACCTGAACAGAAAATGGACGCAAAAGGCTTAGTCTGACAAATTTATGCAGCTTTTTTGTTGGCTTTTTGAAGTTTGGGAAAGAAAAACAAATAGAGCCCGCTCAGCCAGAGTGAAAGCAGAATCAGGCCCGAGGGCAAAAAGACAGCCTTGCGAACAACGGGATGAAAGAAATCCCCTTCGTGGAATTTCTGCAAAACGCCGCTGAGGCGAAATTGATGGTGGAGCAAATCGCCATTGCTGGCATCGAACTGATATTCGAAATCGTTTTTCAGGCGCACCTGGTAGACCCCTTTGCCGGGATTAAAAATTACCGATCCCACATCTTTCCAACTTTTGACCTCGGCCTCAGGCAGGGCTTTTAGCTTGGTCAAAAGGGCCTCATGGGTCAATAAGGGACTGCTCAAGGCGACGCTGCCTGTGCGGGTTTTGGGTTGAACCCATTCAAAGTCTCCCCGCGCGATCAGCAAAAGACCTGTGATGATCGTAATCAGCAGGGGCAGCGATATGACGAGGGCGGCGCGGCGGTGCCAGACCCGGCCTGTGGCAAAAAAGCGACGCCCGAGGGACATTTGAGAGGTTTTTTTTGAGGTGGGGGCTGATTCAGACATTGCTCACTCCAAGGCGGGAAGTTAATTTGATCTTAAATTCAAGTAAACATAAGCATTATAGCACCCCAAGTTTAACAAGCAGATCAGCAAAGAACCTGCCCTCTCAAATACAGAGGTTGAGACGAAACGAGCCCCCGCCGGTTCTACTGGCGGGGGCTAACATCACTGTACTCTAAATAACTCTAAAAAAAGTTGAGGATTTTTATGCTTAAGGTTTGGGGGTTTTGGTGGGTTTGGGGCAGGGGTGACGGCCATCATCGGGACAGGGGTGGCGGTCGGTGTCTGCATCCACAGCCACAAAACTGTGAGCGGGAGGTGGAGTTTTGGTGGGTTTGGGGCAGGGGTGGCGGCCATCACCGGGGCAGGGATGGCGATCGGTTTCGACGGCCACAGCAGCTTGATAAGAAGTGGAAAGGGTCATTTGGGTGCCGATCAAAGCCGTCAGGGCAGCCAGGGCGACAAAAAGGGTGCGTGCCATTTGAATAAACCTCACAGAAAATTAGAGTCTCAGAGTAAAAAGTCTTAACTTAGATCTATATTAATCTATTCTTAACACAAAGTAAATAGATTTTTGATAACTTTTTCTCAGGTTTTTGCCTGAGTGATTGCAAAGACCAGCTAAATTTTAGCTTCTGATAAAAAGTGCTGCTAAAATGAATCCCATTACTCGACAGATCCGGATGTCCATGTTAAAAATTTCAGCTTTGCGCAAAGAATACAAAGACAAAACCGCCCTGGTCGGCCTTGATTTGGATGTGCCTGCAGGGGATATCTTCTGCCTGCTTGGCCCCAATGGGGCAGGCAAAACCACCACCGTCAATCTGCTCTTAAATTTTATTCAGCCCACCTCAGGCACGGCCACAATCAATGGCTTTGATGTCACCCGCGACCCCCTCGAAACCAAAAAACATCTGGCGTATATTCCCGAATTGGTGATGTTGTACAAACACCTTAATGGCTTGGAAAACCTGGAATACTTCAGCTCTTTGGCGGGGCACCGCTATGACCGCAGCCAATTGGGCGAATTTTTGAAACGGGCTGGATTGCCTCTTGAGGCCCATGCCCGCCCGGTGGGTGGCTATTCCAAAGGCATGCGTCAAAAAGTCGGCATTGCCATGGCGATTGCCAAAAAAGCCGGATTGTTAATTCTCGATGAACCCACCTCGGGCCTCGATCCCAAGGCCTCTTGGGAGTTCTCGGAATTGCTCAAACAACTGGCTGGCGAGGGCGCGGCTATTTTTATGGTCACCCACGATCTGTTTCGCGTCAAAGAAATGGGGGCCCGCGTGGGCATTCTCAAAGCGGGTGAATTGGTGGCCCAGATGAATACCGAAGAGATCAACCACAGCGACCTCGAACAGGTCTATTTGAAGTATATGCATTAGCCCATGCAAGCAGATATCATCGCCATCATTGCCCACAAAGAATTTAAGCAGGTTTGGCTCGATGGCCGCTTTCGCTGGATTTTTGGCCTGTTATTGCTCCTGTTTGGCTTGGCTGGCTGGGCGGGTTTTAGCCAGCAGCAGGATTATCGCTCTCAATTTGAGCACGCCATGCACGAACAGCGTGAACTCTGGGTCAACAAAGGTGAGATGAACCCCCATTCCGCTGCCCACCACGGCATGCATGTGTTTAAACCGGCTTCGTTGGTGGCGGCGCTCGATCAAGGCCTGCAGTCCTATTTGGGGGTCTCGCTCTTTTTGGAGGCCCACAAACAAAACCAAAGCCGCTATCGCCAAGCCGAAGACGGCACCGTCTTGCAGCGCTTTGCCGTGATGAACGCCGCCACCGTGGCCGAGGTCATGGTGCCCCTGATGATTATTCTCTTGAGTTTTGGGGCTTTTGCCAGTGAGCGTGAAAGCGGAACACTGCGCCAATTATTGAGTCTGGGGCTGCCCCCCAGCCAGCTCTGGTTGGGAAAAATGCTCGGCCTCAGTGCCAGTTTGGCTGTGCTTTTGCTGCCTTTGGGCCTGATCGGGCTGGGTGCGCTCTGGCTCGCCGGGGGAGCAGAGGCCTTTGCCAGTGGGGCCCCGCGCCTGCTGAGTTGGTTGGGTTTACACGCACTCTATTGGCTCTTGTTTTTGTGGGGCGGCCTGCTGATCTCTGCCCGCTGTCGCACAGCCCGCTTGGCTCTGCTGCTTTTATTGGCCTTTTGGTTCAGCAATAGTTTTGTCGGACCCCGTTTGGGCATGATGGCGGCATCGTTTTTGCACAAAGCCCCCACTTCGGTTGAATTACAAGCGGCCATTGAAGCCGACGCCGCCCAGGTCATGGACTGGGACGCCCGCACCCAAAAAGTCGAAGCGCGGCTTTTAAAGCAATACGGCGTTCAAAAAGTCCAAGACCTGCCCGTCAATCCCGCCGGTTTAATTTTGGCCGATGCCGAAATTGACGATGCCCGTGTGTACCAAATCCATCTCGACCGCTTGCAAAAAGACTGGCAAAACCAGTGGCGGGTCTTTGCCAAACTGGGCCTCTTGCTGCCTGGCATGGCGGTGCAAAACCTCTCGATGGGCCTTGCCGGCAGCGATTGGCAGCACCACCGCCACTTTGCCGCTGCAGCAGAGGCCTACCGCCTGGACTTTGTTCAGCGCATGAATACCGATGTGAGCCGCAAAACCCAAGCCGTGGATGCCTATGAATACACAGCGGGCAAAGAACTCTGGGAGGCGGTCAAACCCTTTCACTACGACTTACCTGCCCTGGCCTGGGTCTGGCAGCAACAACTGAGTGGCCTGCTGATTCTGGCGGGCTGGACCCTGCTCTTGGTCCTGCTCACCCCTTTAACCCTCAAACACATGCCGGTGGACTGAGAAAATGATGCCTATTTCATTGCTGTTTACCCTCATGCGTCACGAATGGCGCATCTTGCGCAAAGAAGTGATTCTGGTAGTGGGTCTCTTGGGCTTCTGCTTCTTTCTCGGCGGAGTCAACGGCGCTTACCAATTGCAAATCCTGACCCAGAGCCAGGCCGAATTGGCGCAAAAAGAGCAGCAGCGCCTGGGCACAGAAATCGCCAAGGCCCGCAGCGAAGAGGCCCAGTTTCAACGCGAGGGCATGCCCCTCACGCGCTACGGCAAATCCGCACGCAACCCCTTTAAAGTGGCTCAAAAAGGCTCCCAAGCACTTTTGCCCCCAGGTCCGCTGGCGCTTTTGGTCTTCGGGCAAACAGATTTGCAGCCGCTCTCAACCCAGATCAGTTTGACCCATGTCGAAAATTTGCCCCGGCAGGAGCAATTGCATCACCCCTTGGGCCTGTTTTTGGGGCAATTTGATCTGGGGTTTGTGCTGATCTGGCTCTTGCCACTGTTTATCCTCGGTTTGAGCTTTGACATTCTTGCCACCGAGCAAGAAAACGGCAGCCTGCGCATGTTGCTTTCGATGCCGATCTCATTGCAGCAATTGGCCCTGGGCAAAATCTGCATGCGGGCCATTGTCTTGACCGAGGCGATTGTGATTGGGCTCTTGCTGGTCAGTCTGGGGCAAGGCTTGGATTTGCGTCAACCTGAGATACTGGCCCGCTGGTTGGGCCTGCTCGGCTTAACGTTGCTCTATGGTGAAGGTTGGTTTGCCCTGGCCCTCTGGGTTAATAGCCGCAAACGCCCGGCGGCCACTCAGGCCACGATCTTGGCTCTGATTTGGCTGGGGGTGCTCTTTGTTGTGCCTGCGAGTTTGAATCTGGCGCTTTCCGCGCTTTATCCTTTGCCCTCGCGGGTGGAGTTCACCCAGGCCACGGCCAAAGCCAGTGAAAAGGTGCGCAATGCCAGCAGTCAGCTTTTGGGCAAGTATTTTGAAGATCATCCCGAACTCAGCAGCAGCAAACGCGACGAAGCTGAGTTTAATTTGCTGCAATTGGCCAAAGAAGATCTGATCGGCCAGGAGATCACACCCGTGGTGGCCGAGTTTCGTGCCCAATTGGCCAAACAGCGTCAGGTTTTGCAAAACCTGCAATTTCTCTCACCAGCTTTGGCCACCCAGGCCGCGCTTAACCGCTTGGCGGGCACAGGCCATGAGCGTTTGGAGGCCTACCGCAACGGGGTCGAAGCCCACCAAAAGGCCTGGCGCGATTGGTTTACCCCGCGCATTCGCGACAATCTCGCGGTGCAGGTGGCCGATTACGCGCGTTTGCCCGTCTATCGCTGGCAAGAGCCCTCCCCAGGGGGGGATAAACTCACGGGGCAATATGGCCTGGGTCTGACGGCTGTGTACTTGGCGCTGATTGTACTCTTGCTCGGATATCAAGCGCTCAAGGCCTATCAGAATTATCAGATTGTGGACAGTTAAAGCAGGCCAGAGAGGATCTGAATCCGCGTTTGAGCGGAAATGGCGTGATTGCTGAGCCCTACTTCAAAGCACTACTGTTTTCCTTTTAGAGCCTGTGTTATTATCCCTTTGTTCTCATTTCTGCGCTGACAAACTTTAAAGTTAGAGTTTTTAATTATTGCAATGATTCAAGGAGATTGTTTATGACCATTTCACGTTTTGGGCTTTCTGCCACTTTGTTGCTGGCCCTGGCAGCTTGTAACGGGCAGAACCTGCCCAGCACACTGCCCACTTCTCTGCCGAGCAATTTGCCCGCCCTGATTCGCCCCTCGGGCACACCCACAACCCCCAATAACAGTGCCACTCCGGCACCGGGATCTTCTGTTGCTCCAGTCCCCGTGACCGCCCCCTCTCCGGGGCAAGGTGAGATCAAAGTCGTGGGTGCTGATCTCTTTAACAAATATACAGTCAATTACCGCACTGGCATGAAATGGGTTTATAGCTTAAAAATGCCTGGATTCAGTCTGCCCAGCTTGCCTGCGATACCCGGTTTTACCACCAGCCAGTTGCCAAGCAATTTGAGTGACCTCTTGAATATCGGCACGGGTGGCACGGGTGGCAGCACCAGCAGCAACAATGGTGAACTGGGTGAAATGACGATGGAAGTCAAAGCTGTGCAGGGGGATCAAGTCACCATTGCCACCAGCGTGAAAATGACTTTGAGTATCCCCGGTGGGGCCCCGATCAAACCCAGCGAAACGACTTTTTCCAAAGCCGAACCGCAAAGGCTCTACAGCGAAATTGCCAAAGGCGGCAATACCTCTGGCACCTATACCTATAGCCTGATTGCTGCCGAAAGCATTGCCGTGGCCGCGGGCAGTTATAGCGCAGATAAAATCTCAGGCAAATTGCAGGCCAGCAGCAGTACAGATGTGGGCAGCGTGAGCAGCCAACAGGACTCGCTGCTTTGGATGGCCAACAATGTGGGTATGGTCAAACAAGAGACCAAAACCATGACTTCTGGCATTACTTCGACGACCGTCTTGGAACTCAAGAGTTTTGCGCCTTAATTCAAACTGTTAAAGTTTAAAAGCCAGTCTGACATGTTCAGGCTGGCTTTTCTGCTGGCGATCAAAGCGCTGAATTTAGGGCAGAGTATAATTCAGGTCTTTTTTGTAGAGCTGTTTGACCCGGCGATCAAAGAGGGTTTTGTGAATTTCGGGAATGCTGTCGCCAAAGAGATCGGATTTGGACAAACCGGCCCGCAAAGCCAAGCCCAAATGGACCTCCGCCTTGCCTGTGATGCGTTTCTCTGAACCCACCACGGTCATTTTTGAGACCAAATCCCCATCGAGGTATGAACTGGCCTCCACATAAGGGCCGATCATGGCGGCAATTTCACTTTCCACGCGCAAGCGGGGCAGGTGCAGGCGGGAGAGGACGCGGCCTGTAAAGGTCAGCTTGGGATCTTTGATCAAGCCCCCATAATCATAGTCAAAACTCGATTTAAAATCGGGGCTCTGGGAGAGATTCTGGGCCTTCATTTCGACGGCCACTTTGAGGCGACCATTGATCTGTCCCCCCAATTCAACCGAGCCTGTGCCCTGATGGGCCCATTCCAAGGCCGCCCCTGGTTTGATAAAAATGGTCAGCGGCACAGGGCCAATCGCAGTGACAATCAAAAAGGTTTTAAAATTGACATTGCCAATCGGCTTCAAAACCAAATTTGACTGAGGAACTGGAGCCGGAGATAGCTGCTGCGTGGCCCAGGGTGTGGTGGGTGAAGTTTGATTCAGGGTGCTGAGGGTGACCCGGCTGGTGATGTCCCAGGTCAATTTTAATTCGGGTGCCAGGCGCACAAACAGCGCTTTGCCATTTTCCAGGCGAATCTGCACGTCTGAGAGATCGGGTTGGGCGCGCAGAGCGGACTCAATGGTGACAAACCCCAGTTGAAAGGTGCGCCGGTCCAATTCAATTGGCTTGATCATCTCTGGATGGTTGACCCCAGAAAGATCCAATTCCTGAAAGGCATCTGGCAGGCTGGCGTTGCTTGTTTGCACCAGGGTTTGCCCATTTATTTCTTGGCGAGCCAAGACCCGCCGCAAAAAGGCCTGACCTTCGCTGCTGCGGCCGATTAAAATCTCTCCAGGTTGAAACAGCTTTTGGCCCTGAAAGACCAATTGTCCCGGCAAGGCCCGCAGCGGCTGGTTGATGGGTTCTTGTAAGACACGGGTCTGAGACTGCAAACGGTAAGTCTGGCGGCTGGCGGAGGTGTTTTGAACGCTGGCGGCCCTGAGTAGTGGCGTGTTCGGGCCATTTGTGGCGGAATTTAAAAAAGGCGCAGACTGGCAGGCCGTCAAAGCAGCGGTGACACAGAAAGCGGGAAACAGAGCTGAAAACTTCATCTTTGGGCCTCTTTGGAGCCAGACTTAATGATTCAATAATATATCTTTAATAAAGATAACAATTTTTCTGGGCCATTTCAAGCCCCCCGAAGCAAGATTGGCGTGTTTTTTGAGATATAGAGATTATCTGGTATTTAATCTCATTTTAAAGAAAGCGGTTCGCTCCCCGCCCATGCATATCCCCCCTCGGCTGGCAGCCATTCAGGGCCAGAAAATTGGCATCCACGACAGTGGCCTCTTCGACCGCGAAGACACGCTCACGGTGGGCAAGCCCCTGGGAAAAAAACTCAATGCCCGCGAGGCCCAAGAACTGGCTTTTCGCACACCCGGTGCCGAGCTCATTGTGCGCACGTCAGGCGATCCTGGTCTGAACCATTTACATGGGGAAATGCGTCAAAACCCGCTGGAATCATACGATGTTTATGCCATTTCGGTCATCGATCGCAACGGAGCACCTGTGCCAGACAAAGTGTTGAATGTGGCTGAATTGACTTCAGCAGTGGAGATTGAGCCAGCCTTGATCAACCGCTTCGAAGACCCCAGCACGGGGATTGTGCCTGCGGGTTTGACCCTGGCCAGCTCTGATCGGCAATTGGCAGACCTCAAGCTCAAAGGGGGCGAAATTTTGGAGCGGCAGCTCTATACCTTGGTCAGTGCTGCATCCTCTCCGGCGGTTGGGCGTTCCCTTTGAGCGATTAAAGGTATTTGCAAAATTTAGGTCTTTGAACAGGTTTGCTCAAGTCTTGTTGACCTAAAAGAATGCAGGCTGAACAAATCTGAGTTTGGCCCCGGAATTTCCGGTTTACAGCGATGCCATTTGGGGTAATCTGCTCCGGTTGGCGCAAGGATCTGAAGTTCGGGCCGCTCATTTCGCACATCGTGTGCTCCATTCGCTAAGTGCCGCGCCTTGTCTATACCATCCATGGGACTGCGGCGCGGCAAATTCCCTCACTATTCAGATCCTTGGCCAACAGGAATGAGCTGTTTTTGGCTTTTTTGCCTGCAGGTTTTTGATTTTTTTTCTGGGTTTTGGAATAGGTTGAGGGATTTATGAGACCTCCAAATCCTCTATTCATGGGTTTATACGCCCCAAAGAAACCCCGGTATGAAAACCGGTGTTTTGGTGGTAAAATCCTGTTAAATTCTGCTGGAGGATCTCATGAAAAAATTGCTGTTGACTGCTGCTCTATTGCTTTTGCCGCTCCCTGCTTCGGCTTACCCTGGATGGACAGGTAAACAGGTGAAGGAATGGGCTTTAAAACACAGCTTTGTATCACCTCATGTTAAAGAAATGCATGCAGGTGTAACTCTTAACTTTATTGTTACTCGAAAAATTGAAGGAAATAAGGAACTTAATATTTACTATTCTGGTGGTGGTGCTGGCACAACGGAATCAGGAATGTCAGGTATTTCTCTCGATACAGTAACAATTTTTGTTCAGCTTCCAGGCTTTGACAATAGAATCGAGGGTTTGTGGACAAGAAACTCTGATAAAGCAGAACTGCTTTTAACGAATATTTACGATAAAGAAACTGCCATTGATTTTAAAAATTCAAAGCTGGTTTTTAAGGGAATGGTATACGGCTTTGAGAGTTATTCCAGCAAAAGAGAAAAAATATCTGAAGTTCCTACTCAATCTGATCAAATGTGGGAAGAGGGAGAGGTCTCTTTTTATAAAGGAACTAATTATTATTATGAAGTCTTTGCAAAAGCTGACACCCTGACAATTCGCCCGTTAACCCGCCTCAACCCTGAAATCGCCATCATTCAACATAATCAGAAATCCTATGCTGAGTATAAGCAAAAAGAGGACAGAAAAAAGCCTGTTGATCTGAATCTTTAACGATTCATTCCTATATTGGTTCTGACTTTGCACAATTCGATTGGTCACCCCGTTGGCTAAGGCCCTGAAAAGTGAAGGCAATAGGAACCCCGCCGGTCCAGGATGGACAAAGGCGGGGTGACTTTTAAGTGCTTCTAGCAGAGCCTATGGCGATGCATAGAAGGCACTTACTTAGCACCGAAGGTGCTGTAGCCCGTGTAGCACACGATGTGCGAAACGGGCGGCCTGAACTTCAGGGCCTTAGTCAAGGATAGCTATCCACCCATTTTGGGTTTTGTTCTTCGATCCGCGCTCTAAAAATGCAAAGGTTTTGCCTAAAACTGAAAACCAACCCCCTAAAACCTATCACCCCATCCCCCCTTGGGTCGGCTGGTATAATAAAAAGGTAAACAGACAACAAAGTCTGGACGACCAAAGGAGAAGACCATGGGCAACCTCACCGTTTCCAATGAACTGTATTTGAGCGGGTTAGATGCCCTGCTTCAGGGTCAGGCGCCTGTGGCACTGCGCGCCCCCCACGGCAACGAATTGCACTGCAAGGGCTGGATACAAGAAGCCGCTCTGCGCATGTTGCTGAACAATCTTGACGCCGAAGTGGCCGAAAAGCCCGATGAACTGCTGGTTTACGGCGGCAGTGGCAAAGCGGCCCGCAATTGGGAGAGCCTGCGCCAAATTGTCAAAACCCTGATGAATCTCGACAACGACGAAACCCTCTTGGTGCAATCGGGCAAACCTGTGGGTGTGTTTAAGTCCCATCCCGACGCGCCCCGGGTCTTGATTGCCAACTCCAATTTGGTGCCCCATTGGGCGACCTGGGAAAAATTCCGCGAATTGGAAGCGCTTGGCCTGATGATGTATGGCCAGATGACGGCCGGCAGCTGGATATACATTGGCACCCAGGGCATTTTGCAGGGCACCTACGAAACCTTTCGGGCCGTGGCCGAAAAACATTTTCATGGCAGTCTCGAAGGCCGTCTCTGTGTGACTGCTGGTCTCGGTGGCATGGGCGGCGCTCAGCCCCTGGCGATCAAAATGAACGGCGGTGTGGCCCTCTGTATCGAAGTTGATCGCAAACGCATCGAACGCCGGATCGAAACCCGCTACCTGGACCAATGGTACGAAGACGTGAATACCGCCATTGACCAGGCCCTTGAAGCCAAACGCAATGGCTGGGCCCGGTCGATTGGGGTGCTGGGCAATGCCGCCGAAATCTTGCCAGAACTGGTGAATCAGGGGATTGTGCCCGATGTCGTCACCGACCAGACCAGTGCCCACGATCCGCTCAATGGCTATGTGCCCGCGGAGTACAGCCTGCAAGATGCCGAACACCTGCGCAGGGCCGATCCCGACCATTATATTAAGTTGTCGATGCACTCCATGGTGCGCCATGTCGAAGCCATGATCACCTTGCAAACGCGTGGGTCGGTGGTCTTTGACTATGGCAATAATATCCGCCAACAGGCCTTTAACCGCGGTTTGGAACGGGCTTTCGCCTTTCCCGGCTTTGTGCCTGCGTATATCCGCCCGCTGTTCTGTGAGGGCAAAGGCCCTTTCCGCTGGGCGGCACTTTCGGGCAATCCCGAAGACATCTTCCGCATCGATGAGCTGATTCTCGACGAGTTTGCCTACGACGAAGGCCTGATCAAATGGATTCACATGGCCCAGGATCAGGTCGCCTTCCAAGGTCTGCCCGCGCGGATCTGCTGGCTCGGTTATGGTGAACGCGCCCGCTTGGGCAAACGCATCAACGATCTTGTTGCCAGCGGTGAAGTCTCGGCCCCGATTGTGATTGGCCGCGACCACCTGGACTGTGGCTCGGTGGCTTCCCCCAACCGCGAAACTGAAGCCATGTTAGATGGCAGTGACGCCGTCTCCGACTGGGTCTTTCTCAATGCCATGATCAATGCCGTGGGCGGTGCCTCTTGGGTCTCGATCCACCACGGTGGGGGGGTGGGCATTGGCTATTCTCAACATGCGGGCATGGTGATTGTAGCCGACGGCAGCAAAGAGGCCGAAGCCCGATTGGAGCGGGTCTTGACCAGTGATCCGGGCATGGGGATTATTCGCCATGTCGATGCGGGTTATCCCGAAGCCGAAGCCGCAGCTCGCCATCACGGGGTGCGCATCCCGATGTGGGAACAATAAAACCACCATGAAATTGCTGACATTTCGTGCGCTTGGCGCAGCGCCGCGGGCCGGGCTCTTGCTCGAGCGCCAGGGTGAACACACCGTCGTGGATCTGGCCCACGCTGCGACCAAGCTTTGCCATTTAAATTTGCCAGACACGACCCTGGCTTTGCTTCAGGCTGATCCTGGTTTGCAGCTCACCCGGCGTGTCTTTGAGGCCCTCAATATCGCCAAAACAGCGGAGCAAATGCCGGGGTTTGAACTGGCTGATATTCAGCTCTGTCCGCCGGTGATGTTTCCGGGGGCAATGCTGGACTTTTATACCTTTGAGCAACATGTGGCCACCTGCCGGGCCAAACGGGGACTGGAAGTGGTGCCCGAATGGTACCAATACCCGGTTTATTACAACGGCAACCCCCGCGCTTTAATCGGCCATGGGGCCGATGTGGCCTTTCCCAAAGGCGAAAGCAAACGCGATTACGAGCTGGAATTGGCGGTGATCATTGGCAAAGAGGGCCGGGATATTCCCGTTGAAAACGCCGAGGAATATATTGCCGGTTATACCATTCTCAACGATTGGAGTGCCCGCGCCATTCAGGCCGAGGTCATGAAGATCGGCCTGGGCCCCGCCAAAGGCAAAGACTTTGCCAGCAGCTTGGGCCCTGTGCTGGTGACCCCCGACGAGATCGGCGACCCCCGCAATTTAACGATGGTGGCGCGGGTCAATGGCGAAACGTGGTCACAGGGCAATTCGGGCAGCAGCTTTTATACCTTTGCCCAGATGATCGCCTTTGCCTCTGAGGGCGTCACGCTCTACCCCGGCGATTTGCTCGGCTCTGGCACGGTGGGCACAGGCTGTGGCCTGGAGTTGGACAAATTCCTCCAACCCGGTGACAGGGTTGAATTGGAAATTGAAAAGATCGGGATCCTCGCCAATCGCGTGGCTTAAGGCCTTTTATGCAAGGGCTCTTTAGTGAGATTCTGCCACGCGGCTGGGATAGAGTTTGACATGGGAGCGTTCGGCCACGGGCTCGCCAGGCATACCCCAGAAATAGGTATAGCTCAGAGCGCCCCCTTGGTGCAGGGTGATTAAAATGCGCTCACGAAAGCCCTCCGAACCGAGCAAATCGCCATGTTCAAAGGTCAAGACGTGTTCGCCCATGCTGTTGTATTCTTCGGAGACCAAGGCATGTGCGACCAGACCGGGGGTATTGTTGCTAATCACCCAGAGATGAATCAAACCACTGGGATCGGGTGCCAAATAGGTGTGTTCATGGTGCAAAAGAGCAGCTTCGCGGCTGGCAGTATATTCCAGCCGCAGGCCATTGCAATGGGCCAGGGGCTCGAGTTTTAATTCTCCCTGAAACCCGTCTCCGTCATGGGCAACCCCTTGTCCAATATACCGGCCCTGGCGGTCGCCCAAAATTTGAATCAGACCCATTGCATTGCTCCTGCCTGTTGATTACTTCAATTCAATTTCAAGTGTGTATTCGCCGTCCACATCGGCAGGCCCTGTGACCCCAATTAACACATTATACGGGTTGGTGGTGGCGTTGAGGGTGACAACACGGTGAAAACCGGGCTGGCCGACACGGGCCACATTGTCCTGAAAGCTGGCTTCACAGCTCACCGCTGAGGCCACTTTGGGGGGAATATCAAAGCGGGTGGTGCCGATCTGGTAAGCATAGAGGCTCATATTTGCACTGCTGTCTTTGGGAATCACCCGAATCACCATTTCGGTGCGGGCGGGCATTTCTACCGAATAAAAGGCATGGTAGCCCCGGAATTTGCTGTTTTGAGTGGCTGGAAAACAGGCCATCGAGCTACTGGAGGCCCAAGACAAATCGCTGACTTCCACACTGTTGTCAAAATTGCCTTGCACGGAGACGGTTTGTTTTGTTTTGACATCGATCTTTTTGACAGTGCTGGGCCAGGTTTTGCTGGCTGTGACGGTGTTGGAACTGCCCGAACTGCTATCTGTGCCTTCGAGAACTTTCACCGCTTTGACCAAAGAGGCGGGCGTGTCGCAGGCGGTGAGCAATAAAAAGGCGGCCATTCCAAGAGTTAGCGATTTTTTCATAAAATTCCTCAATGTTGTGGTTATAAGCGAAATAATTTAAATATGGGATTTGACTACCCCCCCTTTTGCCGGGACGCTCCATTTTAACACGCTGTCAGAACAGGGGAAAGAGCCGAATTACCCCTCTTCCAGACACAGGCCTTGAAAGTCTAAAGCCAATTCAAGCGGTTCAATGCCCTGCAAGCGCCAGTGTTCAGACACAGTATCAACCAGCACGGGGTCTCCCAGGGCCAGACCACAGTCTCCGCCACCCGCCCCCGAAGATTTGGCGGCCAGGCCCAAGGCCTCCGCTGAATCACACAGCGCCACCAGGGCCGGGGTCTCTATCGCTGTGAGAAAATCTGTTTGCAACTCTTGCAAGAGGTGGCGGTATTGGCCCACCGCTTGCAATAAAGGCGGGATTTTCCCTTCTGCCAGGGCAAAGCGGGCGGCAGAAGCTGCGGCGTTGGCGCTGAAGAGAAAGCGCATCCAGCCCTCGGGGTTTTTGTCTTTGAGGTAGCTGATCTCTTCGAGAAAATCCAGGGTGGCGGCTGGATGACCTGTCCAGCCCACTTTCAGCCCCAATTCTGAGGGCCAGGGCAGTTTTTCAATCCCCAGCAAGGGCCAATTCAGATCGAGTAGTTTGTTGAGTGGCAAAGTGCCTGGTTTGAGCCAAGAGGCGTCATAGCGCCTGTAACAGGTCACACTGCCAAAGATCACAGCGGCCAGATCCGCACCACTGCCCCCGCCCTGTACGCCTTTCCGCGACCCCTCCTGTGATCCACCATGGGCCAGGGTTGCCAATTTAAACAGCTTTAAGCGTTGCTCAGGGCTTTCAAAGGCCTCGCCATGAAAGGCCAAGACGGCAGCCAAGACGGCCACAGTGACGGCTGCGCTGCTGCCCAGCCCCAGTTTGGCCCCACTGCTGTGTAAATCTGATTGCAGGTGCAATTGAAAGGGCTTGGGGGTTTGCCCCAGACAGCCCAAATAGGCAAAGGCCCACTGCAGGGCCTCCCCCACAAAATGGAGTTTTTCAAGGTGCTTGTCCGCGGGTCTTTGCCAAAGAATCTGGCTCTGTTCACAAGAAAAACCATTGACTGCGCCTGGCAGCAAATCTGTTTGCAGCGAAAAGGTCTCAGCGGGGGCAATTTCTGCCTCTAAATAGCGTTGAAAACTCAAGAGCAAAGCCTGACTGCCAGGCTCTAAAATGGCGTATTCGCCCAATAAAAATAATTTACCGGGTACCCGCAATTTGAGCGACTTCATGGCATTTGCTCAGCCGAGGTGTTTGGGACAATAAACGCGCCCGGTCCGGGTCGGCAGGGTATCAGGGCCTTGAGTTCGTACCAATCGGCCAGGGCGGTCTGAAAACGCGGCCAATCGCGTTCAGACATCAGCACCTTGAGGTTGGGGCCGGCATCAATCGTCGCATAACATTCCAAGCCCGAGTGCCGCAATTCACGGATCCGCGCCAATAATTCCAAGGTCAAAGGTTGCCAGTAGATCACCGCCGGGCGCGAGGCCAGGGCTGTGGCGTGCATCTTCAGGGCGTTGTGTTCCATCAGCTCACCCAGGGCCGTCAAATCGCGGGCGGCTATCGCCTGCCGCATCTGTGCTAAATCTGCTTCGATGGATGCCAACCAAGCTGGATACAGGGGCGAGGTTGCCACGGTTTGAGCCATACCGTCGCCCGAAGACAGGGCCTTGGGCAAATCGTTTAAAACCAATACGGCCATACACAGCTGCCAATCGGGTTTTTCGTCGATGGGCAGGGCAAACGAATCCGCGCCGTCAGCCGCCTCTCCGCGTTGCCACTCAACAAAGCCTCCAAAGAGCGAACGGCAGGCCGAGCCTGAGCCCTGCCGAGCCAGTTGCGAAAGTTCGGCGCGCGAGCATTCTCGGCCTGCTGCTGCCGTGGCCGCCAATGCCAAAGCTGCAAAACCCGATGCTGAACTGGCCAGGCCGGCCCCGGTGGGGAAATTATTCTCGCTTTCGATTAGGGCGGCTCCCAGAAAGCGCTGGCTGGATTGTGTTTTGGGGGGGCGCAGCAAATCGAGAAAACGCTGAACCTTGATGCGCTGGGATTCGGGGGCCATTTGCCCATTGAGCCAAAGCTGATCGGGCCCCGTTGATTCCGTGTAAGTCACACGGGTGCGGGTCCAGAGGGCGTCGAGGGTCAGCGAAATGCTGCCATTTTGAGGCAATTTGAGATCTTCATCGCGTTTGCCCCAGTATTTGATCAGGGCAATATTGCTGTGGGCCTGGGCCAATATACTTGATTCAGAATTTGTCTCAGAACTTGTCACAGGGTGTCTTTCTGGGGGTTGAGGGGTGGTTTGAGTTGACGTGGGGGGCGTCCCCGGCGACGGGGAGAGATCTGACGTGCATGTTTGCTTTGCAGTCGTTTTACACAGCGACTCATGGTGGCCAGGCTGAGGTGGATCTGAGTGGCCTCTGCAAAGCGTTCACACAGCTCTTGCAGGGTGGCCTGGGGGTGAGCTTGAATCATCCCTGAGAGCAGGTCCATGCCATCATCATCGACGCGCAGTTTTTGGCCGCCCCCCCGCGGTTTGGGGGAGATATCCCCTTTCTCGCGGTACTGTTTAACCAACGCCAGGACAAAGCTCAGACTGACCTCAAAACGGGCGGCAATGGCCCGCATCGAGCCTTGCTGGTTGAGATAGGCCTGAAGGACGCGAATACGCAGGTCTTCGGAGTAGGGTTTCATGCTCTGCTTTTTTTTTACTGGGTGTGCTGTAGTTTTAGAATAACACAGACTAGAAAGGCTTCACCACGGCCAGAATCACCACCACAAAGAGTGCCAATGTGGGCACTTCGTTGATCAGCCGGGCCTGTTTAGAAGTCAGCTTGCAAGTGCCTGCCTCCAATTGTTTGCGCACCTTGGCGGCGTAATGGTGGTAGCCCATCAGGCCAAAGACAAACAGCAGTTTGACGTGAAACCAGCCGCTTTTCATGATCATCGGCCAGCGGGTGGCGATCAGGCCACAGCCCAGTAAAAACGCAGTAATCATGGCTGGGTTCATGATAATGCGCAGCAATTTGCGCTCCATCACAGCGAGGGTTTTTTTGACCTCGTCGGAGCTGGCTTCGATGTGGTAAACATAGAGCCTGAAGATGTAGAAGAGGCCTGCAAACCAGGCCACCACGGCGATGATGTGAAAGGCTTTGAGCCAGAGGTAGAGTTGGGCCATGTTTTGCTCCGTTGGATTGGGTTGGTAGCAGTATCCCCTGGGCAGGCGGGGTTGGACAAGGCTTTTGGGGAGCTGAGGGCTTCGTTTGTATCTTCAGGGTTGGGTTCAATCAGAGAGAGCGATCCCGACTCAGTTTGGCCAAGCGGAGCCTCTTTACCCCCAAAAAAACATTCAAGCAACTCTCTGCAAAAGAATACATTTGTATGCTAATATTAAAAATCCGTATTCTCATGTCCAATCATAACCCCACCCCCAAGGAGCTTTCCCGCTATGACCGAAAACAGAATCAAAAAAGTCGCCTTCAGCCTCTACCCTGTCAAAGACAGCGATCGCGCCCGCAAATTCTACGAAGACACCCTCGGGCTCAAACGCGGTCTCCACTCCCCCGATGGCACCTGGACCGAATACGATCTGCCCGGTGGCGGCTGTATCGCACTGTACCGCAGCGAAGATCTCCAGCCCAGCGCCTCTGCTGGCGGCAGCGTTGCTGTCGAAGTCGATGATCTCGACGCCTTGGTGGCCGAACTCAAAGCCAAAGAGGTAAAATTTCAGGCCGAGTTGATTCATTCCCCTGTCTGCCGCATGAGCATTGCCCTGGACTCTGAAGGCAATGCCCTCATTTTGCATCAGCTCAAACCCAAAACAACCGGGTCTGCCGCTTAAAAGGCCCTCTCAGCTGGGTTTGCTTAAACCCAGTTCCACACCCAAGGCCACTGCGGCGCTCTGATCAGCCACTGTAAACAGTCTCAGCGACGGCCCGCAAACAGGGTTTATTGCCAGTTTCATGCCCGGCTTGAGCTGGTCCCAAATGGCCGGCCAGACAAAATAACCGGCATCGGGATCGCCGATGAAGTTATCTGGTTTGCTCTCACGGCTGAGTCGGCCTTTGCCCGAGAGCAATTGGGCGCCATCGGACTTACCCCAATTCAGATGGGCCAAAAACATCTTGAGAGATAAGCTGTCACTCAGGGGACCGCAATGCACCTTGTGATCCAAATTGGGATCACCCAATTTGACGTTTTGCAGCCGTCTGAGCAAACGCGTTTTAAACGCTTCTGCGATCTTGGCCTCCAAAACCACATTGTGAGAGCCTCTTTGCGGCTCTGGGGAGATCAAGGCCTGCAATGCCGTGTTCACAGCCTGTTCCAGATCCGACTCATGGCTGACAATTTGGGCTTTGGCCGGATTCGCCGAAACAGGCACGCAGGCCAAAGGGGCTAAACGACCGGATTCAATTTGGCGCTGCAGTTCGCTTTCAACCGCTTCACTGCCATGGATCAGGTTCAAAACACCGGGGGGCAGCCCGGCCTGTTTCATGAGCTGCGCAAAGACATAAGCAAAGGTCGGCACTTGGTCCCAGACTTTCCAAACCAAGCTGTGGCCAGCCAAGAGGGCTGCTAAGATGTCGTTCAAAGGCAAGGCCCCCGGCAAAAAAGAGGGGCTGATCAAAGCCCTGGCAGCAGGCAAATCCCGTTCGTGGTTTGCGGCCGGGTCTGTGAAGCTTTTTTGTGCGAGCGCAGTGCGCAGTGCGGTGAGCAGCGCTTGACTTTGGGTCCAAACCATTCCTGTTTCGCGGGTCAATAAACTCGCCAAGCTGTTTTGCTGCGCTTCAAGCAGAAGCGCCATATTGGCTTGAAACAATTCAGCCTGAGACGGTAACAGCTGTTGCCAGGGTTTGAGTGCCTGCAGAGCGGCTGTGCAAGCGCTTTCAAGCGCTTCACTCGAGGCTTCCGGGAAAACCCCGACCCGATCACCGGGGTTGGCTGGATTCTGCGAAAAAAAAGGCTTTCCTTCATAACAGGCTTGCCCCTGGATCAGATTGGCACCCACATAGGTTTTGCCGTACACATCATTGAATTTGCCATTGTCTTTGAAACGCATGCACTTGAAATACTCTCTGCACAGAATGGGAATCGCAAAAAACACAAAACCGGCCAGGGTTCTGACCGGTTTTATTAAAAGAGCGGGAGAAGAGACTCGAACTCTCGACCCTTTCCTTGGCAAGGAAATGTTCTACCACTGAACTACTCCCGCGAGTGATGTTCACTGTTTGTTCAAGTTTGACCCCGAACAAAAACTATTATAACTTAGCCCTTTCTGAACGTCACCAGGATTGCAAAAAAACTTGCGACTTTTTTTGGCTCCGAACGGGATCAGAGAATCAGCTTCTCAATCACTTCCAAACGCCGAGACAGGCTGTTTAGCTCTTCTCGGGTGGCAAAATGGATGTCTTGCATCCGGGCTTCAACCTCGCGTTTGAACTGGCTATTGGCGTTTTCAATTTCTTTGAGCTGCAACGAGGTCTTGTGGGAGAGGTATTGCAATTGACTTTCGAGCTCTTTGAGTTCCAAGGTCTGGTTTTGCAATTGTTGTTCCACGCTTTTTTCTGCCGACTTGGACTGCAATTCGCCCCTGTGGACCTGGCTCAAGATCTGATCTGTTTTGCTGCGCAGGGCCTCTAATTTTTGATCCAACAGCAAGAACAAGGTCGGGGATTCAGGCAGATCCAAAGCGCCAGAAGGCAAAGGGGTATTGTCAGAACTGGTTTTTTTTGTCATAAATTGCTCTCAGCAAGAATGTCTCTTTAAAAGTTTGATCAATTATAGCCAATTATGTGGGATAAATGCAGTGGGCACTGGTCAGCCCAAAACACTGTGCCAAAATCTGGGCCCGCTGCTCCAGGGCTGCTTTGCTGCTGCGCGAGAGTTTGGCAAAAGGCCAGACGCTCACTTCCAGTTCCTGTTTGCGCTTGGCGTAGCGCCAAGTGCCTGCCATACGCCCAGACGCGATGATGGTGGCCTCAACATGTCCCGCTTTTTGCCAGACCTGTTTGTAGCGGTCGGCATCAATCAGCCAGTCTTTGTTTTTGTGGGCCAGCACCATGGGATCAAAGCGGGGCAAAAGCAAGAGCGGCAAAGACGATTTTGACTCTTTGGGCAGATTTTTGAGGGCCTGGGTCTGAGATTTCAGGGCCCAGAGTAGCTGACCTTCAACCTGAACTGCCAATAATTCAGCCATCAAGGCTTGCAATTCAGATTCTGCCCGGCTCACCCGCCATCCGGCCCAATGGGCCAGATCTTGAACAGAAGCAGGGCCATAGCCTTGCAAATAGCGCAACACAATTGTGCGGCGGGCGAGCGCTTCTGCTGGCACTTGCCAGTTCAGCTCAGGCAGCCAATGATGGCGATGGGCAAAGCGGCCTTCGTTGCCCTGGCGCGGCAAATGGCAGAGTTTGCCCTGGTAGACCAGATCGGCAAAGAGTCCGCCCCAAGAAGAGAGCAGGCGCTCAGGAACGCCCAGCTCACGCAGCTCACTGCGGCCAATGGATGGGCTGTTTTGGGCCAGGGCTTCGACTTTATTTAAGAGGTTTTGGTAGTCTTTTTCTGTGCCCAATACTTCCTCGATAAAGCGCTGCTTCCACCAAGAGCCTCCCGACCAGACGCGATGGATCAAGGGCCAATCGCTTTGAGCATAGATATGTAACGTGCCGCGCTGGCCCCAAATCTTGACCAATGACTTGTCTTTCCAGAGTTGGCTATCCAAATCTGCGTGGCTGAGGTTGGGCACACGCACCGCGGCGGCTTGGGCTGCAGCGGGGTGTATTTGGGCCTGTAATCCGATCAGATGTTTGGCACATTGCTGGAGATCTGCAAAGGGTTCAAGCAGGCCTGAGCTGCCAAAGCGAAAATGGCGCAATTGTGTTGCCGAGAGCGTCAGTGGTTTCATTTGGGGGTCGCCAGCAGATCCAATCGCGCCGGGTCGGCCACCAGCACCAGGGGCTTGAGCTGGGCTTCATCGGCCCCAGCTGCCACACGGGCTTGGCGAAAACGGGTTTCGCTGCCACCAGGCAAGATTTCCAATTGCAGTGGGCCCAATTCATCGCCACTGCGTGAGGCTTTGTAATCGCAGTTGAGGCCTTGCAAGGCCTGATCGAGAGCCAAGGCCAGTTGATTTTGCTGCACTTCACTCAGGCTGTGGCTGGGCTCTGCCAGCAGGCGGTAGCGCGGCGGAAAGGCCTTCACATCTGGGCAGGCGATATACAAGGGCAGGCTGAATTCCGCTGCCTGGGTCGCCGCTTGTACCGCCATTGTAATATGGTAATCGGTCATCAGCTCCCCGACCAAATTGCAGGTCTGGCCTGCTTTGCGGATAAAATGCACAACCGGGTTGCACTTGTAAAAACCACTGACTTCGAGAATATCCCCGATATCGTAGCGGTAAATCCCCGAGCTGGTGGTATAGAGAATGCGGTAGCGCTCGCCCTGTTGGAGTTCATGGGCCAGCAGAATCGGACTGTGACCCTGGGCATTTTCAGGAATAAATTCATAAAAATGGGCTTGCAGGGCCAAGGGGCCACCGAGCGTTGCGTCACTCAGGGGCACATTGCACCAACCCTCGGTGGCCGAATAAATGGCATCGCGAATGGGCACTTTTTTCTGGGTGATTTTTTCCAGGGCCGGGATTAAGCCGCCAGCATGGCTGCTCTTCCAACAGACCAAAAGTTCTAAGCCGGGCCAGAGAGATTTGGGGTCGGTCTGAGCTTGGGCCAACAATTGGCGCAGGCGTTTGGCTGTGGCAGGGTTGGCTTTGTGCAAACGGGTGATCAAGGCGCGCTCTTCGGCGCTGAGCACCAAATCAGGATGTAAAGTGCCCATTTCAAGATCATGGGCCAAGAGTGGCAGGTTTTCTTGCATAAATTGCAAGAGCGCGACCATCGGCGCAGCGGTAATCCCAAGCATCATTGAGACTTTTTGGGGCAAACTGAGCAGGGCTGTGATATAGTGGCGGGTCCAATTGTGGTCGATCACCATGACTTCATAGGGCACAGCATAAAACTTTTTTAAAAGCGGGGGCAAATTGACAAAATTAAAACCGCTCATGGTGCCACAGGGCACACCTGTGGGGGTGCGCATTTTGTCGGCACTGCCATTAAAATAGAGCACCTTGCCATTAAAGGCGGCGGGGTGATCTTGGTAAATATGCGCCAAAAAGACCTGTACCACCGATTGGTATTCATCGCGGTAATCGGGGGTGATGGGGGTGAGCTTGGGCGGACCTGTTGAGCCTGTGGTCATGCCATAAAAGAGCGGGGCTTGGTGGGTTAAAATGTTTGTTTCACCCTGAATCATGCGATCGAGCCAGGGTTTGAGTTCGGCATGGGTCACAATGGGTGTTTTGTCTTGGTAAGCCGAGATCGAATCGACCTGCGCAAAGCCATGGGCCTGACCGTAAGCGGTCTGGGCATTGGCTTTTAAGATCTGCGCCAACTTCTGCCACTGTGCCGATTCGGGCTGGGCACAGGCCGCTTCAAAGCGTTTGACATATTTGCGGCGCAAGAATTGGGAAATGGGGCCCAAAATACCCATGAGATCTACCTCTTCAGCGTGTTGGAGTCATTATACCCCGTCTCAATTTTTCAGGCTGAGCAAAAAGGCAATTAGATCTTCAAATTCAGGCCCTGTCATGGTGGCCCGCAGATTGGGGGTCATCAGGTTTTGGTAACCCGGCACCAGATAGGCGGCGGGTTTTTCGACCGATGCGCGCAGATAGACCTCGGCACTTTGGCCTTTGACCCGTTTGGCAGCGGTCAGGGCCAATTGATCGAGTTTGGGCCCAATCACCCCTTTGGCCTCTGAAATCTGCGAGACCGCGTGGCAGGCAATGCAGCCCTTGGTAATAAAGATCTGGCTGCCTGAAACGGGGTCGGGGCTGGCCAAGCGAGAATGGGGGGTGGCGGTGTTTTTTTCGGCAGGTGAAGCAGATTCACGTGTTTGACTGTTTTCAGCGGGACAGGCTGTCAGCAAAAGGCTCAGTCCCATAAGCAGGGGCATAACAAAAAGGGGCATGGTTTCTCTCTATAAAGGCGTTAAAGCTAAAATTGTTCCTGGACAGTCTGTAAAAGATCCAGGGCCTGTTCAGGTGGCATTTGATTGAGAATGGGAATAAATTCGTATTGAATTTGGGCAAAGCTTTCCTGTTTTAAGCGCAAATCCTGTGCACTCAAACGGGTCACTTGAGGTGGGACCAAGCTGGGCTGTTGATCCCAGCGGCTGAGAGATGCGAGTTGGGCGACATCAAATTGGTGAACCTGCCCATCGGGAAGGAGCAAATCCAATTGCTGGCGACTGCCATCGAGATAGCGCAAGGTAAACAGGGCCTCTTGTAAATTGAGGGTATTACCACTGGCATTGTCCATGCCCCCACGCACCACAGGGCGGCCCTGTGGATCGCTGTCGATCGAGACCAAAAGGCGGCCATTGTTTGTCTGCGCCAGAATGGGAATGCTGATGGGGTCTGTGAACCCCTCCACTTTTAATTGGATCACAGCAGGCAGCGGATTGTCTCCATTGGCTTCGAGCATAAAATCGCCATTGCTGAGGGCATGTAAATAAAAGGGCTTGTCTGAAGTGATGGCTTGGGTTTTGAGTGTCTCAAGCTGGTTTTTGATGCGGTCTTGTGCCAAAATGGCATCCATCTCTTTTTTCTTGCGGTCTTTTTCCATTTGCGCTTTGAGTTTGGTCAGATACTCTTCGTGGGCAGCTTTGGCTTGGCGGGAATATTCATCCTGGGCCCGTTTATTGCGGGCGCGGGCGTCATTGGAATAATTGATATAACTGCGCAGACCTGGATTTTTGGTATCCCGGTCGTTGACAGCGGGTTTGGGATTGTAGATGCGGAGGTACAAATCCCGGTCTTGGCGGGATTTTTCATCCTGCAGGGCTTTGGCCTCTTTGATATACTGTTGGGCCCGTGCTTCCGCACCATTGCGCCATTTGACCACTTCGCGGTCGCGGTGGGCTGTATATATTTTCACCACTTCGACCAGCACCTGTCGGGCCACTTCGGTATCCCAATTAAACAGACGGGCGGTATCAAAGGCCAAGGTATTTGCCAGTTGTGGCTGTAAAAATTCCGAAGATTCAATCAACTTTTTGGCTGCCAGAACCTCTTTGAGCTGGCCCACTGGCAGCGCGGTTTGGCGTAAAGGCAGGCCGGCATTGACCGCTGACGTGGGAGACAGTTCTTTGGCCTGCAAAATCGAAAAGAGATCGACGTTTTTAATCGGGGTAATGATGCGAAAACTGAAGAGCTGAGATCCTGTATTCAATTGGTTTTGGGGGCCCTCCACGGGCGGCAAACCAGACAGTTGAAGACGGGTATTTACAGGATCGGTGGAGACAGGGGTGGCACACCCGGCCTGTAACAAGAAACAACCCGCCAACAGCATCTGAAACCCTTTGTCTGAAAGAAAGGTGAAACACGGAGATAGGTTGGGTTTCATAAAGATTTTCTGCTCCAGCGAATTAAGATCTAGGGTGAGAAATAATACGTTTCCATATTAATAATACCGATTTTTGCCCCCGCTCGTAAACCCAACGGGTGGGTTTGGGTGTGAGATAATTGGAATCCCGCACCCCAAAGGACCGTCAAAAAGCAAGAAAATGGATTCCCATTCAAGTTTTTGAAAATGCCAGGTGCTTTCCTATGTTTTAATCAAAATTGAGATTGCCTAGCTGGGAGTGAGAAAAGATGAAAACAAACGTTATAAAAATTGCGGTATCCGGTCTGATGCTGTCATTGACCGTCTCGGCCTGTATGCCGATCATTGTGCAAGTTGGCCCCAATCGCTCCCAGAGCGGGAGCCAAAATCTAAATGCCAAACAAATCAGTGGCTATCTGATGCGGGTCGCAGCCACCTTTAAGGTGCAGGCTGTCAACGATTTACATGCCCAATTGATTCAAGAAAATGTCAAAGCCTTTGAAAATGATCTGAGTCAGGGCCAACTCGATGACTATTACAAACTTCCCGATTTTTCAATCCAATTATTGGCCCACAGCGAAGGCAGCTATTTTACTTCGCCCGGCAATCTCAATGAATTTACCAATAGCGATGCCGCTTTTGCACGGGCCTTGGTAATTTATCCCGACCAGTCTTACGATATTTTTAAAGGTCAATTTGCCAATCAGCGATTTTATTTCTCAGGGGCTGAAAGTTTGCCAGCCAACAATACCAGCTATTTGATCACCCTCGATAAAGAGCTCAAAACCCGTGTCGTAACGGGGCAATTGGAAGGGCAAAGCCCCACTGCGACACCCTCTCCCGCTGCCTCACCCGTGATTTTACCGAGCCCGGAAGCGCTGCCTTTGCCCGCCGCTACAGCCTCTACGACCGCCAACCCGGTTGCCAGCAATGGGCCCTTGCCCAGTCTGCCACCGACCACCAGCCCGCCGCCAGGACAGCGTTTTTCTTCTGCTATCGCGCAATACCGCTCGCGCTTAGGGGGATTTAACCAACAAATTCAGGGCTTTCTGCCTGGGCCGCCGCCGCCACCACCTCCCGCTGCCCGTGGCCAATTTGCGCCGCCGCCAGGTGCTCCGCCGCTTCCAAATGCACAACCGCCCAATGGGCCGCCGCCCCAGGGGCAGCCTCCTTTGCTGATTCCCCCCGAAGTTATGGATCGTTTGCGTCAAGAGCGGCCGAGCGTTTTGGCCGCAATTGAAGCTTTGGCTGGATTGCCGCCCCAAGAACACTATGCGGCCATGCAAAAAATTCAGGCCGCCAACGCCGATCTGATTCCCGAATTGGGCCCCCCACCGCCCACGGTTTCTCCTTCCAATCCCCCTCCCCCCCGCTCCCTGAGCGGAGTCGAAGGGAGCCCTCCCCCTGGGCAACCATGAAAACCGAATTCACTGAGGCGCAATGTCGTCAGATTCGCCAAGCCAAAAAAATGCTGCGCCATTTGTGGGAGCGCAGTGAACTCAAACCGCCCGCGATTCTGGAAGCCTTGGCCGAAAAAGGCCTGATGGTCAAAAATTCAACGCTTTCGACTTGGTTGAGTCTCAAAGAGGGCAATACGATTCGCCCCAAACAAGAGGCCCTGATGCCGTTGATTGAGATCTTTTGTCCCGAGGGCACGGCTGAGCAGAAGCAAGAGCTTCTGCTCGAAATCTCTGGCCTTTTGGGCTACCAAGAGCGCCCGATCTCCTCTGAAGACATCCGCAACCGCCTGTCTGAACAAATGGACGATAGCCTCAAACAAACTCTGCTGGACAACCAGGCTGATTTGGAATTGCATTTACATGCCCTCGAATTGCTCTGGGAAGAAATTGAACCCGCGATTTTGGAATACGACAAAGGTTTTCCTGTGATTCGGGTCGAAAAAGACAATTTACCCCTCTTGCGCAAATTGATGGGCCCCGAGCGTGAGGCCCACAAGGCATTTTTGGCCGAAGAGGGCTACGAAATTCCGCTCAGCCGGGTTCAGTCTTTACATGCCCTGACCGAGATTATTAACCTGCTCAACGAAGGCAGCCGGGTCTTACATGCGCTGGTTGAGCGCAATTTGGTCGATGAAGGTTATCTCACCCTGCATTTGGCGCGCGTCGAAGAGCTCGTGTCGTATATTTGGGAGATCTCCGATCGGCTGCTCAACAATAATTTGCTCTGCAAAACCGTGCCCCAGCTTAAAAAGAGCCTGGTGCGTGTCATGGCGGTGGCGGGGGGGATTCGCTTTTTATTGCACAACCAGAGTGAAACTACCAGCGATATTTTGTTTGAGAAAATTTTGGCTTGTAAAGGCAAAAGCTCTGAAGCTGAGATCAAATGTGCGGTGGCGGTCTTTCTGGGGATTTTGGCCCGGCAGTATTTGCAGCAAAAAGATCTGCAAAAATTGAAACCGGCTCTCACTGCCTTTGATAAAGCCACAGCGACCCTCAGTCGCTATCACCCCAAATTGGGGGCTGAGCAAGAACTCTTCTATTATAAAAAAGAATTGGCCAACCTCTGTTTTGATGTCGGTTCACTTTTGCTCTGGCGCACAGAGAGTGGTGAAATTGCTCTGGAAAAAGTGCAAAGCATCCTCAAACAGGCTTATGGGGCTTACGAAGCGGTTTTGACCTCTCCCAATCTGTTTTTTCTGGGTTTGAGTGAGCAGCGGGCATCTCATATTCGGGCCTTTTATTTGATTAGCCTGTGCTGGAGTTGTGCCAACCCCAAAAAAGCCACAGCGGAAATTCACAAAATGGCCAGTGGCGAACAGCTCAATGAGCGCTTTTGGTTTCTGCAATTGGCCAAAACCATCGCTTGGTCGGTCTTAAATTATCGCTTTGGCAAAAATCCCGAAAATGAATTCCACACAGCCGCCCTCTCAGAATTACAGCGGGCCCTGTTGGTTCCGGGTTTAATCGGGCCGACCCGACAAGAAATTGCCTCAGACTGGATTTTAAATCGCTATTTTGCTCAGTTAAAATTCTGACCCAAAAAACGCAGCAAGGTCTCTTGGCCCTGGCGCTGTGAAAGGGAATCATAATCAGCGGCAAAAAAAGTCGGCTCCCTGCGACAATAGCGCAGGCCCTTGCGCAGCATTTTGGCCAAGTGGCGTTCGCCTGCGGCCTCTTCGGCTTCCAAACTCCAAGGCTGATCTTGGGGCCAGGAACGTGAAAATATCAGGCGCTGGTTGAGGGGGTGGGGGCTTTGCAAGGTCCAGGCCGGGTGACTGAGATCGAGCCAGAATTGGTAGTCTGACTCCATGTGCAGTTCACAGAGGCGGTGCAGGGTCATCAATTTGATCGCCTGCTCAGCGGGGGCCTGTACGGGATCCCCTGCTTCGCGAATTTCACCCGAAAAGAGGGCATTCAAAAACAGCGCTTCTGGCCGCTCCACCGCATGGCCGACTTGTTCCCAGCGGCTCAGGCGTTGAATCAATTCGGTTACCCCCCCCACCTGCGAAAATGCCGCTGGCTGTAAATGGGGCAAAAGCAGTTTTTGCCAGAGTTGAATCGCCGCTTGAGAGAGGGGGATTTGCTGCTGGCTGAGTTGAACGCGCAGGTCAGCCACTGTCTCTCTCAGTTTCTGTGCCAAGGGGCTGGTTTGGCCCTGCAAATACTGTCCCCAATCGCTTAAACGATCCTGAAAACGCATGCGCAAACGGGCCAACTCAAAGGGGGGCATTGACAGGCAAAGGGCAAAAATCTGGGCCATTTCAAAGCCTTTCAGCTTTGGCACGGTCAGTGCAGCCGTATTGCTCTGCTCCCAAAAGACCAAGCGCATCAACGCCAATAACACGCTGACTAGCGGATTGCGCTGAATCACCCGCGAGCCGCGATAAATTTCCACGGCCACACCCATGCGTGCCATCATTGTTTCGACTTCCAGACAAAAGGCATCGGTCAGGGCCCAACTCACCAAGACCAATTCTCCGGGGGGGACCCCTGCTGAAAGGCGTTTGCGCAAATGCATTTCCAAGGAGGCCAACATGGCCGAGCTGTTTTTCAGGCGCAACAAAGCGGGACTTTGCTCTTTTTCTGGGGGGTCCAGGGCCTGATCCAAACAGAGTTTGTATAGCCGTGAAGCCAGGGCCGCTTGGGGATGTCGATCAGGCAGAGACCGGATCTCAGCCCGACCCGACAGGCTTTGCACATATTCAGGAAAGGCCCCCAAGACCTGTTCTGCTCCACCAAAGGGATTGGCTGTGCCAATCAGTTGAGTGCTGTGGTGGGTCAGGTATTCAATCAAGACCTGTTCTGCGGGACTGGTTTCATCAAGATCATCGATCAGCCAATGGCTGAAGTTGGCCAGCCAATCTTGCACTGGCGGCGTCGACAAACGCTTGGCCAGGTATTCCCATTGCAGTGGGTAATCCAACAGGGGGCGTTCCCGATTCAGCAGCCAGGACTGAAAATCTTTGAGAAAGGTGTGAATCTCTGGCACCAGGGGTTCACTTTCAAGGGCGGCACTGCGGGCCTCAAATTCAGGCCAGCTCCAGGCATTGATGGCGCGGGCCCGGTGGCGGTTGAGCACATGCCGAAAAAAAGCCCGGTCCATAGGGTGACCCTGAAAATAGTTCTGGGTCTGAAAAAAGCCCTGCATCAACAAAAGCGTGTCATTGGCCGTGATCAGCAGTGGATCTTGGCCCTGGGGTTCTGGGCAGGCCGTAAAAAATTGGCGCAGCCATTGGGGAAAGGTAAACACCTGCAAAGGCGCCAGCGGAAAGCGCAAGGCTTCCGCTAGGCGCGTCAAAAATTCTCGGCGGTGATACAAGCGGTGGCCGCAGAGGATTTGAATCCGGGCAGGCTCAATCCCTTCTGCCAAGAGGCGATTGAGGGTCTGGACCAGTGCCGCAGTTTTGCCTGTGCCTCGGTCGCCTTCAATCAGTAGGATCTCAGCCAGAGAATCAGGCCCGCTCCAGGTAGCTGTCGGTGCGGGTATCAATCCGGATTTTGTCACCCTGATTGACAAAGAGGGGCACCTGAACCGTGGCACCGGTTTCGACGGTGGCAGGCTTGGTTCCACCCGTGGCGGTATCACCCCGCACACCGGGATCGGTCTCGGTAATTTCGACCACCACAAAATTGGGGGGATCGATGGTGATCAGTGCGCCATTAAAAAAGAGCATATCGTATTCGAGGCCCTCTTTCATGTACTTGAGTACGCGGTCATTGAGGGTGTCTTTGTGAACGGGCAATTGCTCGTAAGACTCGTTGTCCATGAAATTGTACTGATCTCCATCTAAGAAGAGGTACTGCATGGCTTTTTTCTCGATATCCGCTTTTTCCAGTTTTTCACCGGCGCGGAAGGTATTTTCACGCACACTGCCGGTGCGCATGTTTTTGAGCTTGCTGCGAACAAAAGCGGCGCCCTTGCCCGGCTTAACGTGTTGAAATTCAACCACCTGCCAGGGATCGTTATCAAAGACAATGGCAATGCCAGGGCGCAAATCGTTGCTGGTAATACTCATGATACTATCTATCTCCGTCGTTGCTTAAAACAATAGAGGGCACTATACCACGAAGGGGGTTTAGAAGTAATCGGGAACAATCCGGCGGGCGCCGACAAAGCGATTGCTAAACCAACCCGAGGTGATTGAATCAACCTGAATCGGCTTGCCCCGGCGGGGAGCGTGAATAAACTGCTCGTTGCCGATATATATGCCGACATGGCCAATCGGATAACCGCCCGTGGCAAAGAAGACGATGTCGCCGGGTTCAAGCTGATCTTTTCTCACGGACTGGCCGTAATTGTATTGCAAATCAGCACGGTGGGGCAGGTTGATGTTAAATTCTTCAAAGGTGAATTTGACCAAACCCGAACAGTCGAAGCCGCGATTGGGATCTTCGCCTCCCCAGATGTAAGGCAAGCCGATGTGTTGCTGTGCACTCAGGACGATTTCACGTCCGAATTGTGTGTGGCTGGATGTGGCTTGGGCGGGAGCTACCTGAAGATTCAGGAGCAGGGTCAAAATGGCGCTAGCGGCCAGGAAACGCTTTTTCATGGCGTTGGTTCCTCTCTTGGGCAAAGATTATGGTAATCTTGCGTTTTTAGCTATTTTTGGGAAATTTCCCAGAAAATAACGCGGTCGTTTGCGTTGCTTATCGTCACTATTAATTAGATTGCATCCAATCAGGACTTTGGAAGTATATGCGATTCATTTGCAATATGTCAACCTTTGATCACAGACGGAAGAGGGGTAAGGGTTGTAGGGATAGGGTTTGGGGCTGCAATAAAAAGTGGCTGTTAGAGTGTCATCCGACCCCAAACAGCCCCCTTTTTCCTAATAGGAACGGGGCAATTTTAAGCTGTGCTCTGAGATAAAGTTCAGAATCATCTCACGGGTAATCGGGGCTGTTTTAAACAAGCGAGCGGTGTTCCAATAATAGATCACCTCGTATTCTTCCGAGAATCCGTAGCCGCCGTGGGTTTCAATCGCATGATCCGCCGCTTTGATCGCCACATCGGCGGCTTTGAACTTGGCCAGATTGGCAAAATGGCCCACTTCGGCCGGGGGCAGCCCTTTGTCGAAGGCCCAGGCTGCGCGGTAGGTCAGGAGCCGGGCGGCTTCTTGCTCAATTTTGGTCTCGGCCAAAGGGTGGGCAATCGCTTGGTAAGAGCCGATTGCCCGATTGCCAAAGACCTTGCGTTCACGGGCGTAACGGGTGGAGCGATCGAGCAAAAAATCGACCATGCCGGTGGCAATGCCCGCCGCCAGAATCCGCTCTGAATTGAGGGAATCAAAGATGATCTGGGCACCGCCATTTTCAATCCCAACCACATTCTCGACCGGCACCTTCATATTTTCAAAGAAGATCGCCCATTGCTTGATACCTTCGAGGCCTTGCAGGGGCAAAAATTGTTTTTCCAGCCCGGGGCTGTCGCAGTCCACCAGCATCAGGGTCAGGCCATAGGTGCGGTTGCCTTGGGCGATGGCGTCTTCGAGCGAGGTGGTGCGCGTCACGAGCAGCAGTTTTTGGGTGCTGTCGACGCCCGAGATAAAGACCTTTTGGCCGTTGACGACATAATGGTCGCCCTCGCGTTTGGCAAAGGTGGCCGTATTAAAGACATTGCTGCCCGCGTCGGGTTCGGTATGGGCATAACCCAGGCGCATCTCACCCGTGGCCACTTTGGGCAAAATCCGCTGCTTCAACTCTTCTGAGCCGTGTTTGAGCAGGCAGAGCGCATCCATGGCGGTGACCACCGCGTGGACCGAGGCAAAGCCATGGGCACTGAGGGTTTCGAGCGCCAGCAAGAGCGGCATCAGGCCCATGTCTGAGCCGCCGTAGGCCTCAGGCAAAAAACTGCCCATGATCCCGGTCTCGGCAAAGGCCTGCCAGAGGGCATCGGGAAAACTGTGGTGTTTATAGATGTCTTGACGCCAACTCACATGTTTGTCTTCGTGGCGCTTGAGCATGCGCGTAATGCTCTCTTGCACCATTTTTTGCTCGTCGGTATAGGCGAAATCAAAACCCATGGGAGGCCTCCAGAGAAATCGGTGATAGTGCATGATACACCCCCCGAGCGGCTTTGCCCATGCCCGAAAAAACTTGGCACAAGCGTCTACTGCCGTTAAGATAGATCGGTGAATGGCCGAAAAAAGGAGCCCAGATTTGTGAATTCTCCCGCTGCACTTTTAAAACCCTCTGTCTTTCGCTCCCGCGCGCTTTGGTTCTTTTTAATCACTCTTCTGATTTCGCTGGCCGTGGGCCAAAAAGTGCAGCCGGTCTGGACCGCCGACAAGATCACCTTGGATATTAAACAGGTGGGGCCGCGGCTGGCCTTTGTCTATCAGGGCAAACAAAAATACCTGCCCGAACCGCTCAATGCCTATCAGGCCTCACCCCTGCACCCGGACAAACTCAAGGCCCTGCAGGCCCAAAACAAACAGCCCGAGATCGAAGAAGATTTTGTCTATCAGACTGAAGTCAAAGCGGGTAAAGAGGTCAAAGCTTATTATTGGCTGCGCGGCAAAAAACACTGGAGTTTCTGGTCGCTGCTGCCAGCTTTAACGGCCATTGGTCTCTGCTGGATCACCCGCGAACCCCTCACGGCGCTCTTGGGGGGCATTCTCACGGGGGCAGCTTTGCTCGGGCAATTTGACATCACCGAAGAGGTCTTTGTGCCCAGTTTGGCCAATGAGTCTTCGGCCCAGATTTTGATCCTCTATCTCTGGCTTTTGGGGGGACTGATGGGCCTCTGGTCGCGCATGGGTGCGCCCCAGGCCTTTGCCGAAATGATGAGCCGACATGTGGTGCGCGGCCCCCGTTCGGCCCGACTTGTGGCCTGGTTTTTGGGGGTGATCTTTTTTCAGGGCGGCACGATCAGCACCGTTTTGGTGGGCACCACGATCAAACCCCTGGCCGATCAAGAAAAGATCAGCCACGAAGAGCTGTCGTTTATTGTCGATTCCACCGCTTCACCGATTGCCTGTCTGCTGCCGTTTAACGCCTGGCCCGGCTATGTGCAATCGTTTATCTTTGTGGCGGGAATTCCCTTTTTGGCCACCGAAGCCGACCGCTTGGCCTTCTTTTTTAAAACCATTCCCCTGAGTTTTTATGCGATTCTGGCCGTGTTTAGCACCTTTTTGCTGAGCATCGACAAATTGCCATTTATGAACAAACAGCTCAAAACCGCCATCGAACGGGCCCGCAGCAGCGGCGAACTCGATGCGCCGGGTTCACGTCCGCTCAGCGCGCCAGAGATGCACCTGAGCAAAGTGCCCCCCGGTTACACGCCCCATATTATCGACTTCTTTTTGCCTCTGAGTGTCTTAATTGTTTTGGCAATTGGCACCTTTGTGTTTTTAGGCACCCCCAAAATCCGCTGGGCTTTCGGTGCGGCATTGGTGGTGGCTGCGGCCCTGGCAGCTCTGCGCGGCATGAATTTGATGGAGATTGTCGAAGGCTTTGGCGAAGGGCTCAAAGGGGTGGTTGTGGGCTCGGTGATTCTCTTGCTGGCGGTCACGATTGGTGGGATTGCCAAAGCCACAGGCGGTGGCAATTATTTGGTTGAGTTGCTGGGCACGACTTTGCCGTTCTGGAGTTTGCCACTGCTGCTGGAATTGCTCACGATAGTCATTGCCTTTTCGACCGGTACAAGTTGGGGCACCTATGCCGTGGCTTTTCCGTTGGCCATGCCTTTGGCCTGGGCCGTGGCCCAAAGCCAAGGTCTGAGCAATCCCGAACTCTACATGATGCTCTGTTTTGCGGCGGTCATGAATGGCAGCGTCTTTGGCGATCAGTGTTCACCGATTTCAGACACCACGGTGCTCAGCGCGATGTGTACTGGCGGCGATTTAATGGATCACGTCAATACCCAATTGCCTCAGGCTGTACAAGCTGCCGCTTTGGCGGGGGTGGGGTGGACGATCATGGCCTTTTTCTGCCGCTGAATTCTGCCGCTGAATTCTGCCGCTGATCTGGTATTCAAAAAGGGGGAGCTTGGTTTAAGCTGAATAGATAGAAGGTTATCTATTTATGCAATTGACCCTGACAAAATCCAGCGAACGCTGGCTGCTGCTGACATTGGCCCTGATTCAGTTCACCCATATTGTCGATTTTATGATCCTCATGCCGCTCGGCCCCCAATTGATGCGCCTCTTTCATATCTCTCCGCGCGAATTTGGTTTTTTGGTCTCAGCGTATACCTTTTCTGCCGGGATCAGTGGCTTTTTATCCGCCTTTGTGGTTGATCGCTTTGATCGCAAGAAGATTTTGCTCTGGCTTTATGCTGGTTTTACCCTGGGCACCTTGGCCTGTGCCTTGGCCCCTTCTTACCCTGTTTTAATGGCCGCTCGGATTTTAACGGGCTGTTTTGGCGGCGTTTTGGCAGCAGCGGTTTTGGCAGTGGTGGCGGATGCCATTCCGATGGAACGCCGGGGAGCGGCCATGGGTATTGTCACAGCGGCCTTTTCAGCCGCGTCGGTGCTGGGAGTACCTTTGGGGTTGTACTTGGCCAGTCTCTTTGACTGGCACGCCCCGTTTATATTCTTAACCTTACTCTCGCTGCTGGTCTTTGCTCTGATCTTCAAAGGGGTTCCCGCTTTGCGCACACATTTACATATACCTCAGCGCCACAACCCCCTGCAGGTGTTGGGCAGTGTTTTTAAAAGCCCACCTCAGCTCTGGGCTCTGTTGCTGACCGTCTTTATGATGATCGGGCAATTTGCCCTCATTCCCTTTTTGAGCCCTTCGATGGTGGCCAATGTGGGTTTTAGCGAAGCCCAATTGACACTGATCTACCTGCTTGGGGGCGCAGTCACCTTGATTACGGGTCCTCTGATCGGCCGATTGGCTGATCGTTATGGCAAACTCAAAATTCTCTCCCTGTTTTTAATTTTGGCGGTGGTTCCACAACTGTGGATCACCCATCTTGGCCCCACGGCTTTGCCTTTGGCCCTGCTTTTGACCACCAGTTTTTTTATTGTCTCAGGGGGGCGCATGATTCCTGCCATGGCTTTGATCACGGGCACGGTTGAGCCCCAAAGGCGGGGCAGCTTTATGAGTATCCAATCTTCCGTGCAACAACTATCTGCGGGCGTCGCTTCGCTGATGGCCGGAATGATTGTGGTCAAAGATGCCCAAGGCCATCTCTTGCACTATGGTGCCATCGGCTGGTTGGCAGCAATCAGCAGTTTGCTCTGCCTCTTGATCGCGCCCTTGCTCTTAAAAAAACACGTTTCAAAGCCGTCTGTTGAGTTACAAACCCAGACCTGATCCGCTGCGCAGATATTTTTTGGATTTTTGGGTATAATAAGCTCAGAGTCAATCCAAAACAATTCAAAGAGTTTGCCTGTTTATGAGTGGAGTTAGTTTGCGCACGCCCGGTTCTCAAGAGCCGGTTTTAAATCGCTTTATCCAATTATATGTCGCGATCAA
>JBFWRL010000032.1:0-41233 GCA_050248915.1 Candidatus Sericytochromatia bacterium | reverse complement strand
GACATTCACAATCCGGCCATAGCCATTTTCTTTCATCAGGGGCACCAGGGCTTGGCAAAGCAGCAATGGGCCATAGACATTGCTGTCCATGGTCTCTTTGATCGTGTCCAGTTCTGCGGCAAAGACACTGCCTTGGCCCCGTTGCTGATCGAGCAAAACACCGGCATTATTGACCAAGATATCGACGCGGCCATACGTCGTTTGCAACCACGCTGCCAGAGCTGAGATATCTGCTGCAGAGGTGGTATCCAATTGAAAGGCTGTGACTTCAAGCCCTTCAGCAGCCAATTGTGCAACAGCCGCTTGGCCTTTGGCGACATCCCGACTGGTGAGAACCACATGTAAATCTTCGCGACGGGCCAATTGTCGACAAATTTCCAATCCAATTCCCCGGTTGCCACCGGTGACCACGGCAATGCGTTTCTCGCTCATTGTTTTTTCTCCAGAGACAATTTGTTTACAGGCATTTTAACCCATGTTATTTTGCCTGGATCTGAATAGTGATACAATTCACGAACTATTGCAATTCTAAAGGTAGATATTCATGGCAGAAAAAGTGTGTCCCCATTGTAATAACCCCGTACCGCCTGGATTTGAAGTCATGCCCGTCTGTATGATGTGTGGTGGGGATCTCAATGCCCAACCCACGCAAGTGTGGTCCGCTGTGGATATCAAAGGGGACAAGACTTACAGTTGTCCAGCCTGTAACGCAGAAATTAAATCGGTCCTGGTCACAGAGTGCCACGCCTGCGGAGCCCCCTTAGAACTCGCAAAACAAGATGCTGCTGCAGCCCCCGCAGAAATCCCCGTCACAGCGCCCGAACCTGTGGCTGTGCCAGAACCCGAACCGGTTTACACCCCCGAACCGGAGCCCGTCTATGTGCCTGAGCCCGAACCTGTGGCTGTGCCAGAACCCGAACCGGTTTACACCCCCGAGCCCGAGCCCGTCTATGTGCCTGAGCCCGAGCCTGTGGTTGTGCCAGAACCCGAACCGGTTTACACCCCCGAGCCCGAGCCCGTCTATGTGCCTGAGCCCGAGCCTGTGGCGGCCAGTAAACCCGACTTGGTCTCCCTGCCTTCGTTTGTGGCTGAACCCGCCCGTGAAGCGCAACAGGAGCCCAAAGTCGAACCCAAAGTCGAACCCAAGGCCGAACCCCGCCCTGCCGCGCGTCCTGCCAAAAAAGAGGGTTTCTTCGACAAATTACTGCGCATGTTTGGCCTCAAAAAGTAGCGTTTAAGTCAGGCTTTTGAGCTGCTCTTCAGGCAAATGAGCCAATTGCTCCAGCAGGGTGTGGGCTTCCACACCCCGCTGACAGAGTTCTTGCAAGTGTGCGCGTTCGGCCATCAGCGTTGAAGCGCCTTGTTCCAAAGCCCCTTCAAGCGATTCCAGATGCCAGCGCAGGGCATCGAGATGTTCTTTGACAAACTCCCAGCGTGTTCGGGGAGACCATTCTTCCAAAGCGGGCAAACAATCCATCTGTTTTCCTTTACTGCCCACGTCACACGGGCGGGGCATGTTTCTTCTCAAAAAGCATACATCAAAAGCCGAAATCTCTGGTATGATCAGGCAAATTGCTCAAGGAGTAAACCGTGGCCCCAGTTAAACGCTGCAGTCGCTGTCAGGCCCCGCTGGGAAAACAATATGTGCGGGCCGAAGCCCATTTGTTTCATCCGGCCTGTTTTTGCTGCAATCATTGCCAGGCCCCGCTGGGAGAAGAATACCGCCTCAAAGACAACAAACTCTATCACCCCCATTGCAGCCAGCAGCGCTTTCAACTCCATTGCGCCCATTGCCAAAAGCCGCTCGGCCCCACTTGGTTGACCCTGGACGGCAAAAAACTCCACGAAGCCTGTTATCAGGCACATTACCAAGAGCAGTGTGCGGTCTGCGGCGGTGAGCTCACCGGCCAATACACCCGCGACAGCGACGGCGGGGTCTATCACACAGCCTGTTATGCCCAACACAAAGCCCCCCGCTGCGACGGCTGTGCCCAGCCGATTGTCGGTCAATTTTTGCAGGATCTCTGGGGGCACAAATTGCATCCCCACCACGGCGGTCTGCCCACCCTTCAATGCCATGTTTGTGCGCGGCTGATCTCAGAAAAGACCTCCCAAGGGGGTGTGCAATACGGCGATGGCCGGATTGTCTGTGGCATTTGCCAGATGACCGAAATCACCACCCCAGACCAGATCGAACACGCCCGCCAAGGGGTGCTGAAACAGCTGCAGGCCGTGGGGTTTGACTATATCCCCCAATACATCGCCGTCAGTTTGGCCGATCAGCGCACCTTACAACAGCGCCTGGGCGTCGGGCGCAATGCCAATAGCCACGGCTTTACCAAAACTTTGATACGCGAAGTAGCAGGCCAGGGCAAATTGCAAGAACACAGCATTTTTATTCTCTATGGCCTGCCCCGCCTGCAGTTTATGGGCGTACTGGCCCACGAACTCATACATGTCTGGCTCAACGAAAAACAGCTCAACGATGTCTGGGGTGAAAGAGAGATCGAAGGCTTTTGCAATCTGGCCACGGCTTTGGTCTACCAAAACGATGGCACCCCACTGGCAGGGGTCTTGCATCAGCGCCTGGCCCAAGACCCCAACCCGATCTATGGCGAAGGCTACCGCAAAATGGCTGCCAAACTGCAAAAAAGTGGCTGGCCGGGGCTGATTCACGAAATGCAAACCAAGCCCCAAAGCGCCCTGGGCAAGTTGATTCGCTTTACAGACCGCTTTGTTTAAAATCGCTCAGGAATCAGAAAAAGAGAGAAAAATGTTATCGAGCTCAGAAAAACTTCCCCATCTGGATGAAATTATCCATTTAAGACGCATCTTGCACATGCAACCCGAATTGGCAGGTCAAGAAGAAGTGACAGCCCGGATACTCGAAAGCTTTCTTCAGCAACACCAGCCGCAACAATTGCTGACAGGACTGGGAGGCCAGGGATTGGCCGCAATTTTTGACTCAGGGAAAGCAGGCCCATCGCTTCTGCTCAGAGCAGACATGGACGGTTTGCCGATTGAAGAAAGCAACGATCTGCTCTACCGCTCGACCCACACAGGGATAGCCCATAAATGTGGCCATGACGGACATATGGCGATTCTTGCAGGTTTGGCTCCTGTTTTAAAACAAAATCCCCCGTCGCTTGGGCGGGTTATTTTGCTCTTTCAACCCGCAGAAGAAACCGGTGAAGGGGCCCAAGCCGTTTTAAAAGACCCCCAATTTCAAGCCTTAAACTACGATTATTGTTTTGCCCTTCACAATCTGCCCAAGTTCCCACTCGGAGCAGTCATTATCAAAGAGGACGTTTTTGCCGCTGCTTCGGTCGGACTTAAAATTGAGTTAAAGGGAGCAACTTCACATGCCGCTTATCCTGAACGGGGAAAAAGCCCTGCTCAGGCAATGGCTGAAATAATCCTCAAATTGGAAACCCTCAATCAAATTTTTAAAAACCAAGCACCGTTTGCCCTGCTGACCATTGTCTCCGCTCGCTTGGGAGAGGCCTCTTTTGGTATTACTCCTGGCGAAGCGACAATCATGGCCACTTTGCGCAGCTATCAAGATCAGACCTTAGAAGACTTGCGCACAAGGGCTTTGGCAGAGGTTACCCAAATTGCTCAAAAACACCAATTAGATTGTGCCTGCAGCTGGCACGATTATTTTCCGGCAACCCACAATCACCCGATGGCCACAGAACTGGTCAGAGCCGGTGCCCAAGCCAGAGGTTGGATTGCACAAGCACCGCCCGAACCCTTTCGCTGGTCAGAGGATTTTGGTTGGTTTAGTCAATCTGTCCCAGGGGCTTTATTTGGATTGGGAGCAGGTGAACAATTGACACTGCACAGTGCAGACTACGATTTTCCGGAAGAGCTCCTCGAAATGGGGATTCATCTCTTCTCTGAAATCATCGCTCAATTACTTTATTAATCAACATTTTTAATTAAACTCCAAAAAATACGTCAATTTTTGCCATTTATTAACAGTCGCTTGGGGTTGATCAATTTTCTTGGCCGTGTTATCATCAGCAAATAATTGCTAATTAATTATTATTTGCTTATTTTAATTTTCAAAATCAGTAAGGAGTAACCCCCACTTTATTTTCAACTCAGGAGCTTAAACATGTCACAGACCATTACCAAGCAAGTAAATCACCCTTTACATATCCAAAAGGCCCAACGCCAAGAGATGGAACAAGTAGCGAGATTGATTCGCGCCTCCGCTGATTGGTACGCCTCTTTTGTGCACCCAGAAGATCTCAACGAACATTTTGTGGATACAGCCTGGCAAGAACGCAACTACCAGTGCCGAGACTTCTACCTTGGTTTTAATGAAAAAAAACAAGCGGTGGGCACCCTTTCTCTCCAGTATTTTGGTCCTTATGCCTATATCGGCTACCTTTATTTGGATACAAGCCAAGTGGGAAAAAGATACGGCCATCGCTTCATGGAGTTTGCCCGCGAAGAGGCCCTGCGCCGGAAAAAAAAAGGCCTCTGTCTACTGGCTCATCCCCAAGCACATTGGGCCGTTAAAGCATATAAAAAATTCGGTTTTCAATGTATCTTGACCCAAGCAAAAGATATCCTAAATTTCAATCAGGGATTTTTAAACGATTATTATGAAAAGGGGTTTCATCTCTATCGCTACCCCTTGAGCTAACAGAATCTGTTAAGCTGCAGGGGTTCGATCTCACTTTTAGAAAGCCCACCATGACACAAGCCCCTTTGCCTGACTTTAAATGCCCTTTTTGCAAATCCGCGATTCAAAGGGCCAATGTCGAAAAACACCTGCTCAACCAGCACCGCGACAGCCACACCATTCACAAATACCAAGCCTGCCAGGTCTGTGGCGAACTCGTGCTCAAAAACAAGCTCACGCCCCATATTCGCAAAATGCATGGCCTGCAGCCGGGCAAAGCCAAGCGCTAGAGCTTAAAAAAGGCTTTTGCGGTGGCCGTGGTCGCTGTCGCCACTTCTTCGGCACTCAGCCCATAGGCCCGCGCCACAGTCTGCAAAATATGCGGCAAAAAAGCGGGTTCGTTGCGCCCGCTTTTGGGTTTGGGACGCAGATCGCGGGGTGTGAGAAAAGGCGCATCGGTTTCGAGCATCAGGCGCGAGAGCGGAATCTGGGAGACAATCTCGAGCAGGTGTTGCCCCCGGCGCTCATCGCAGATCCAGCCCGTGATGCCAATGAAATAGCCACGTTCCAGATAGACCTGCAACTCGGCTTCGCTGCCGGTAAAACAATGCACCACCACCGGGGGCAATTGGGCCCCAAAGCTGTCGAGTACCGCCAGCAAAGCCGCTTGGGCTTCGCGCTCATGCAAAAACAGCGGCATTTGCAACTCACAGGCCAACTTGACCTGTTCGGCAAAAACGCGTTGCGGCACATCGCGCGGCGAAAAATCGCGGTTAAAGTCCAGGCCACACTCACCGATCGCCACCACTTCGGGCCGCTGCGCCAATTCCCGCAAGGTCTGTACGTCTTGGGAGGTGGCCCGCTCTGTATCATGCGGATGAATGCCGACCGTGTTATAGAGCACCCCTGGGTGCAAAGCCGCATATTCAGAGGCTTCACGGCTGCTGCGGGCACAGGTGCCCGTGAGCACCATCTGTTGCACCCCTGAAGCCAAGGCCCGCTCCAGCACAGCTTCACGGTCGGCATCAAAGCGCCGGTGGGTCAGATTGAGGCCAATGTCTACCAGAGCAAGACTCACTCAGCCCCGGCCCCCCAGAAGATCTCACTGACCTTGCCCTGTTTAAGCATAAAGATCAGCCCCCCATAAACGGTTCCAGCCACAATCGTCTGGCCCTTTTGGCTCTCTCCGGGATTGTACTCTGCGGCATAGGCCTTGAGCACGGCCTGGGCACTGCTACCAATGCCAATCCCGCGCAAGGTCTTGAGACGGCTGGGAGCCCTGAGTGTGAGCGAGAAAAGGTGTTGGGGATCCGTCTTTTTTTCACGCACCAGACCCAATTCAAGCCCACAAGCGGTGTATTTCCAGCTTTGGTGTAAAGCGCCATCGGCCCCCCAAAAGGTTTCTGTGTCTTTATGGGGCTGCCCACAGCTGGCGGGCAATGTGATCTGAGACAGGGGCATATCCAGTTTTAAGGTGCCCAATTTCTCGCTGTTCATCAAAGCAAAGGGATCTTTTTCTGCGGTCCAGCCAGGACCGGCCGCCCAGGTCAAAGCCAGTCCGAAGGCCAAAAGTGGGGTGAATAAGCGCATCACAGGCTCCTTGGATTTAAGTCTCAGAATCGGGACGGGTTTCGAGATACAGTGCTTCGACCTTGCTGCGGGCCCAAGGGGTTTTGCGCAAAAAGGTCAAGCTTGATTTGATACTTGGGTTGTTTTGAAAGCAGCGGATATCTACCCACTGCCCCAGTTTTTCCCAGCCAAATTGGTCCACCAATTCGGTTAAGAGGCGCTCCAGGGTAATGCCGTGTAAGGGATTGTTTTTTTGTTGCATAAAAAGTCTTGCTTTGTGTGTTTCTTAGCTCTATTGTAGCAAATGCGCAGCGAAGCTCAGAGTGGAGGCATTGACAGGCAGAAATGACTGATAGATGATAAAAAGAGACAAACACAAAAGAGGTGAACGCCATGGGGCTGCCTGCCACGCGCAGCAACGCGTGTTATACCTATCAAGATTACTTGAGCTGGCCCGACAGTGAACGCTGGGAAATTATCGAAGGGACGGCCTACGTCAAAGAAGGTGGTTTACAGGCCATGAGTCCAGCCCCATCACGGCGTCATCAAGCCGTCCAGGGCGCGCTCTTTTTTCAAATTTATGCCTTCTTACGCGGGCAAAGATGTCAGGTCTACACAGCCCCCTTGGATGTCTGCCTGAAATTGTCTGCGCAAGCAGAAGAAACAACGGTTGTGCAGCCAGATATACTGGTGGTCTGTGACCCCCTCAAACTGACAGACCGGGGCTGCCAAGGCAGTCCTGATTGGATTATTGAAGTGGTCTCACCCGGAAGTGCAGCCATGGATTATGTCAAAAAACTCAATCTTTATGAACGCTTTGGGGTCAAAGAATATTGGGTGGTGCATCCCCATGAAGAAACCATCATGGTCTTTGTTTTAAATGCAGAAGGAAAATACCAACGGCCTCAGACCTACACCTCAGACAGCCAAGTCGGTGTCACTTTATTCAAACAGGCGCTGGTGATTGATTTTGCCACAATTTTTGGTGAAGCCGCCGGGGACTAAACCTTGCACGCGCTGATGCTCTTACTCGCTCTGGCTTCCCTGGCCCTGGTGCTGGGTGGGGGCTGGCTTTTTTGGAAGCGGCTTCAGGCCTTTCGCAGTCAGCGTTAACCAAGCTGGAGTTCAAAACCCGTTCAAGCCTTACAGCCTTACAAATGACTTTCAATTGCGTTGAGATTCTTTAAATCTTCCATCGCCTGACGCATTAAAGCTTGCTTGATATATGTTTGATAGGGGATACCCATTTTAGCTGCAATTTGTTTTATCAAGATAACCTGCTTGGATCCCCAGCGGAAATGCACACGTGCCTCTGAGACGTCTTTTTCGGCTTGAGTGATACGCGCATTGATATCTACAACTTCGGCATCGGGGAGTTCTATATCTCCGACAATTTCATAGGTGATAGGTGTATCTTTGTTCACAGTGTCCTCCTTCACAGGTTAAAACAGGTTATAACGACAACAATCTTCTTTCCCTCGTCTTTCCAAAACCAATAAAGGCCGTGCGTTTCAGTAAACGATTCAAAGCGCTGATGTTGAACATTCCAGGTATTTGTTGTGTGCTTGAAAAAGACAGTCAACGCATCTGAAATTTCTGTCAGATGCCGAACATAAATATGAAGCAGCTCAGGAGCATCTTTGTCGTATTTAAACAGAAACGTATGCTCCTGCGCCTTCACCACTTGAAATCGTTTCTGCATGTTTAACCACAGTTGATTCTGAGAAGAACTTTCAGATAGCCTTATTGTGCTCAATTATTCGGCAATTGTCAACACAATTGCCGAATAATTTGGTTTAAAACAAAATTATAAATTGACTTTTTAATATTATGAAATTATTATTTTATATAAGTGTCTTAATTCAATACCGAGGAAATTCCATGCCCAAACAATCCCCCTTTGCATTGGCCCTTTCATTGTGCTTGCTTAGTGCCTGTAGTGGGCAAGAGGCAAAACAGGCTGTTCAGGTCAATGCCCCCACCACCCAAAACACAAACTAAATAACTTACACATGAAGTCTTTTTCATTCATTCAGCATTGCGGAAATCTCAAGCCCAAAGATTCACCACTCCTCATTCCTCGCTGACAAGATAATCGAAACTGAGGTCAACTGTGAGCCAACTAACCTGCCCCCCTGAACTAACCACGTCTACCCGCGAAGCACTCTCTCTGACATTGATGGAGGTGCTTGAGGGAAAACAACCCACCATTGCACTCAAAAAACAACATCAACATTATGTGAATACCTTGGCGGCAGCTATTCGTTCAGGAAAAAAAGAACAGGCTTACCGTTCCTTGCAAGAGCTGTACAGAGAAGCTTATCAAGATAACGACATTGTTTCAGCCTATTTTAAGCTTTATGATCTGGGCATAGAGGGAAATACAAATTTCAAGTTTGTCATGGGTGCCATTGCGGCAAAATACATCAAAGAGCGTCCAGCCAAATTAGCGGCCATTGGGCTTGAAAAAGCACTTGTCTTAATTCTTTTGGCTTTTACCAATACACCCAAACCGATTGTGGCCTATGTTGACATTGATCCTGTAACCCAGAAAAAAACCAGCATCACAGTCCCAATTAAAGAAGAAGTGATACAAGATTTTTTGGCGCCCTTTAAAGGGGTCAACAATCATCATTTACTTAAGCGCAGTGTCATTTTTCACCGCGAAATTGTCTTTGGCAACCCTGCGGGTGAATTAAGTCACACCTATCAGCTCAAGCGAGAACAATGGCAAAAAGACAAAACAGCCTGGGAAGCAACCCAAAACAGAGAAAACAATACGATGATTGTTCCCGATGCCCTGAAGGAAGAAAAAAAAGAACAAGAAAAAAAGCAATTTGTAAAAGCATTACCAAATAAAAAAGCAGATTTATACGCTTTTTGCGAAACAGCCGAACAAGAACAGGCAGCAAGTTTTGCATTAGAACCTGAAAATATGCGCAAGCTTATGTTTTTGGCTGAAGCCCCTAAAAATGTTTTTTTAAATAAATTAAAAGATGTTTACACCCAAAAACTGGGAGCCAAACAAGCACTACAATTGGCTGAAAGGATGACTGAAGCTTTTCAAAAGCTCCTCCAAGAGCTGAAGCGTCTGGCAGGAAAAAACTGGCTACAAATGTGGCAAGAAGCCCACGTCTTTACAGGAAAACAGAAGCGCGACAGTTCTTCTCTCTACCTAAAGTCACAAGCATCCTCAGATCCCCTTGATGCCATGCTGCGCCAAAATGAGATGATGCAAGATAAAATTGCAGGCTCAAAACTCCTGGCAACCCAGCAAACGCAAACTGAAGATGCCGATTCATTTGAGACAAATATTCCACCTGAATTGGAATTTATTTTGAAAGCCTTTCAAGAGCCGCTTCATTTTCAACAGGTGCTTGAATGTGCTTTGCCCCAAAACACGCTCGAAGCCTTAAATGATAACTTTTTATATCTGCTAGAAACCGTTTTTACCCAATACACCCACTGTTCATTTCCCCAGTTGAAAAATATGGTTTTGGACTTGGTCCCTCCCGACGAAAAAGAACTTGCATCTCAAACAATCGCTTTGATTGAATTGGCTTGCAACAAAATGGCACAGTTTCAAAGTCAAAAGCGAAAAACGGACTTTAATCAGGCCCTGAATTATTTGCAAATGCAAATTGCCGAAGAGCAGGAAAAAGAGAGACTCAATTCACTTGAATTCCGCAATTCACCAGCCCATCAGTACCGAAAGTATGCAACTTAACTCCTAATCTTTGTCTGTTCCACAGAACTGATCCAACCAAGCCAAAAATGGCAAGAGATTTTCTTGATTTTGACAGAGAAACCAAGTATAAGCCTGTTTTTCACGTTCAGACAAAGGTAAATTTAGCGGTATTTGCGTATGAGAAATGGCCAAATGAGACCAACGTGAAGGAACAAAGGTCTTCAAGCCAACACGAATTCCCAATATGCATTGTTGATCTGGCTCTATCAGAAAAGCAATCCGTTGCTTGTTTTTTTTCAACCAAATCATCTTTTTATCCAAAGGAATAGGGTTCAAAAATTGCAGCTTTAAGTCTGCAATCACAGGGCTGGGCCAACTTAAAGCCCCCTCGGCCACTTGCAATTGAATAAAAGCGGTATTTGCATAGACCTGGGTTGCGCTCAATTTTGCCAAAACCCAGGCCCAGACCTCAACAGCCCAATGGGCCAGCGAAATCTCTATCCCCTCTTGCTCATAAAGCCTCAGAGCCAAACGGGCATGTAAAAGTTCTGGTTCAAGCAAATGGCCAAATTCTTTAATATCCATCACCACCCGTTGAAACAAAGCCGTTTTTAACACCGCAATTTGACCCGAGCTTAAATCAGGAATTTGTCCAATGATTTTGAGCAATGAGGCAGAAGGCTTAATAAAATCATCCGCTTTCCCCTGGTTCAAATAGTCATAAAGGAAAGCAACAGCCCGCGAAAGAGGGGCCTCCAAGGCTGGCATGGGTTCAGAGTCGGGCAGAACCCGAAATACACCTCTTTGATCGGTACGCTCCAACAAAGGTCTTGGCTGACAGACACGACAAGCCCCTCCCAAAGTGTGGTCGAGAGGAATGATACTGGGTACATGGGTCTCTGGAAAACGGGCGAGCACCGCTTGGCGTATTTGCGTGATATTGTGGTGCTGATAATGATTTTCAGCCAGTACTTGGGCCAATTTATCGTGAATAGACAAAAGCGGAAGAACCTGGGAACGGTTCAAAACCCGGTAAAGGCCATGGCTTAATTTTTCAAAGATCGGTTGCTCATGGCAAAGTTTACAGATAGTTTGTTTGCCCTGCATATGCTCAGAAGGCAGAATACTGCGAAGTTTTACCTCGGGTTGTAAGTCTTGTACCCGTTTGCAAATTTCAGAATACGTCAATACTTGGCCCGGTTCTGTCACTTGACAGAGAAGTTCATGAATTTTCATAGCAATGCCCAGTTTAAAAGGCATTCTCTTAAAGAGTTATTTTAGATAATAATATATTTTTTTCATACAAATAAATGGAATCACCCGGTGATATCAAAATCACATCCCGTATTTTTCAAACCTTTCGCCAAGAAACAATATTTTGCTACAATCATCTGTATTAAATTAAAAAGCTAGATTCAAGCAAATTCCCTTTGCTTCATTCAGATGGGTGTATATATTTTATGTCTCAAAGCGAAGTGCCAAAATTGAGAGCCTTTGAAGTTTCCTCCCTGGAAAAACAGGCTCTGCTACTCACTCAAGGACTCAAAGGCAAAGCCCTACCCGCCCAATTGCCTGCCCCGGAGAAAAAGAAATTGGAAGAGTTGCTGCTGGCCTTTCGCAATGCCCAGCGCGCCAAACTGCTGACACTCTGCGAAGGCTTTTACCAGGCGGTCTCTGAGCCCGAAGCGGTGACAAAAGCCTATCTTGTCCTGAATAACCAAGCCCTGACAGGCACCCCCGATTACCAAATCGTGATGGACAGCCTAACTGAGAGTTATGGCCAGAGTGCAATCGCTGACAAAAAAGGCCAGGAAATGCCCCTGGATCAAGCCCTAACTCATGTGTTACTGGCAATCACCCGCAGCGATAAAAACTCCATCTCGTATACCCGCACCGATGCCGAAACAGGCAAACCACGCCCGACGACGTTTCCCCTGAGTGAAAAACTGATCCGCAATTTTGTTCTGCCCTTTGGTGAGAAATACCTGCCGATCATTCAGCGGGTATTGGTTTTTAGCAAAGGCCAGGTCTTGGGCAACCCTGCCGGGCAAGTGGCCCAGCTCTACCAATTGCGCAGACAGGCCTTTGAAGCCGAAAAAGCGGCCTGGGAAAAGGCCCAAGCCGATAACAAACCCCAGGCCCCCACCACCCGCAGCCCCGCTGAAATCAGCCAAAAGCTGGCGGCCCAGCAAGCCACCCGCTCGGTCTCGCAAGAAATTTCAGGTTTGATCTCAGGCACCCGCAACCCAGATGAAAAAGCCGCTGTGGTCTTGAGTTTTCAAGCCCAGTCGCTGTTAAACATGCTCAAAAATGCCCAGACCAGTGACGGCGATTTTGGCTCCCGCCTGGAAAAACTCTATGCCCAGCGGCTCAGTGCCGACAAAGCCCAACTCTTGTCCAAACGCCTGGCCAGCCAGATGAAGCGCATGATGCTCAAAATGGATGGCTGGAAAGAGGAGTATTGGAGCGAGTTTCAGACCCTGATGCAAAAATCTGGGCTCTGGGAAGGCGGCGAATGGCTGGAAAAGTGGCGGGCCCACAAATCTGGAAAAGAGGTCATCGCCAAAACAGGCCAAGAATACCTGATTGAAGACAAAAGTGATCCTTTGGCGGATATGCTCAAAAAACAGGCCCAAATCGCAGACAAGCAGCGGGGCAGCAAGATGCTGGGTCAAGAAGACCCCGTTGAATTGCCCGACTGGCTCAACAACGCCAATGCCACCCAAGCCTCGGCAGAAGAACAAAAAGTGCTGCAGGGGCTCTCACGCAAAGACCGCTTTCAGGCCTTTGCCCAGGTGGCGTGTCCCCCTGGACTCTGGGAAGCCCTTTCAGCAGCAGAGCAAACTCTGCTCGAAGAACGCTTTCTCTATTTCAGCCACACGGATCTGCTCACGATTAAAAACCAAATTCTGGCCTCCAATCACACCTCTTCCGAGGTCTTCAAACAGACCCTGGCAGCGCTGGAGTTGCTGATTGTCAAAATGAGCACGCTCTTCAAACGCGAGTTTAAACTGACCTTTGTTCAGGCTTTGGAGCAGTTCCAGGCCCAAAAACAGGCCGATCTGGAAAAAGCCCGTTTGAACTCCAAAGAATACCAAAGTTCGCCTGCGGCCCAATACGGCAAATACAGCGGCTAAAAGCCCAGCTAGAGAATCATTCCTTAACATTTGTTACAATCGAAGCCCGCTGGGTACATTAAGATGGTTCAGGTTCTCTGAGCCAAAACATGATCACCCCATTGCTAGAGGAAACACAGATGTTACAAGGTCTCCCCAATTCCCCCCAGTCATCCACTCCACTGCAGCCCAACCCAGCCAATGCCGCCAACGCGACTCAAGTTCCACCCTCCGCCGTGGCAACGCCGGCTGCTCCGCCCAACTCAACGATTGAACTCGATCTCAAGAACTTTACCCAAGACCACCTCAGCGCCAGCGGCCAAAGCTTAGAAGCCGCCAGCATCGACGCCAATCAACTGGATTTTGACAAGCTCAGCGGCCAAATTTTAAAAGAAGTGGCCAAGGTCGAAAAACTCAAACCCGAAAGCACCCTCTTGATTCGGATTGGATCAGAAGCGATTGAAATTCCCACTTTGCGCCTTGATAAAAGCACACTTTTAAATGCCCTCAAACGCCATTTTCAGGCCCTGCAAAGCCCCGGCCACCAAGCCGTGGCCAAAGACCTGCAAAGCTCCGCCCAAGGGATTCTCTTACAAATCCGCGACAATCCCGCTCCGGCTTCTGCGGCGCTTTTGGGCTCTGCCGCCCAAGCAGCCTCCCCCCCAGCCCCTGTCTCAGCCTCCCTCCCCAGCACAGGAGCAGAAGTCTTTACCCTCAAGACCCTCGAAAAAGAGATCAACCAAAAAATTCCCGCAGCTGTGCGCGAGAAATACGGCTTAAACGCCGAAAGTCTGGCCAAATGGAAAGAGACGGGCACGCCTCCTGCGGGCCTGGGCCAATTATTGCAAGATTTCGACCAGCAGCACCAATCGCTCTTTCAGCCCCTGCTCTATGCCGTCAGTTTTGGCAAAGCAGTCAACGCCGCCCGTCAAAAAGCCGGGCTGATGACCCCCGATCAGGTCAAAACCGCCAATTTGACACTGGATGAAATCAAAGGCAATGCCAGCCAAAAATGGGAAAAACACAATGCTGGGGCCGTGCGCGATACCCGCAAAGTCGCAGAAAAAGCCCTGGGCGAGTGGCAGGCCACCGATCAGGCCATGCAGGCCCTCAAAGCCAAACCCAGCCTGACCCCAACTGAGCAAAAACAGCTCGACAGTCTGCGCAGCCAGGCCACCAGCCAAAAAGCCAAAAGTGAAAAGACCATGGCCACCGCTTTGCAAACCGCAATGGCCATGAAAGAGGTGCGGGTCTATCGCGTCGAAGTCAATGGCGGGGCTGAAGCTCCGCTCGGTATGCGCGAAAAAGCAGCCCATGCGCTCTTGGATGCAGCCAGCGTGGAAGCCCAAAGTGGAAAACAGGCCGTGGCCCTACAAGGCGGTGCCTTGACGGCCGAAGCGCTGCCCACAGGCACCCTCGACAGCGCGCAAAACCTCGTGGCTGAGGCCGAAAAAATGCTGCCCGAATGGCAAGCCAACCAAAGTGTGATTGACCAGCGCCAAGAGGTCCTGCAAAGCACCCGCGACCTGCTCAAACCCGTCATGGACAGCGTCGACCAGCAAAAACACCTGGCGGATCGCATCAGCAAATTGCAAACAGAACTCAAAGGCCTGCCCAAACCAAGTATGAGTCTGCCCGAGCACGAAACCCGCCGGGCCGCCCTGGAATCTGAATTGGCGGCCCTCGAAGCCGAGCAACACGAAACCTTCAGCCAAGATCCCCTCGGCAGCCCCACCGCCCCCGCCGAAGTGAAGCTCTTGGGCCAATACGGCAAAAACGTGGCCCAGCTCCAGGCCACGTATGCCGCAGATATTCAGCTCAACAATCCCGTAGGCGGCAGCAGCCCAGCCCAACAGGCCAAAGTCGAAAAAGCCAGCAAAGCCTCGCGGGATTTACATATGGAAGCCGCCCAATACGGCCAAGATGGCCAAGAAGCTGCGCTGGCAGAAGCCAAAAGCCGCCAGGGGAATTCCCATTACCAACAATTTGGCCGCATGGACCTGCTCCAGCGCGTTGCTGCCGCTGAAGCGAGCATTGCCAAATACGCCGACGCCAAAACACCGGGTCAGAACCAAAAACTGGCCGACGCCCAAAAAGAGCTCGCCACAGCCATGCAAGAAATGCGCGACGGCGAAGCCCAGGCCCAGGCAGGCAATGTCACCCCCAGCAGCAATTTTGCGGTGCTGCGCGCCAAAGCCTTGGCTGAGGCCTTGGGATTGCCTCCAGGGACAAATACGGCGCAAAACTTGGCCCGCAGCGAAGAAGCGGCAGCCGTGTCGCGCCACAGTTTACTCGGGGCTGTGATGCACGACAAAGGCGCCTGGGGCGCAGAAAACGGCAGCTTTTTACAGAGCCGGGCCCAATTGATGCAGCGCGAATTGGATCGCAGCCAAGGTCAAGCCCAGCTTGAAAGCAGTATTAACAGCGACGCCGAGCGCCATTATGGCGAGCAAAAGGCTGAATTAAAGGGCATTCCAACCCAGCTCAAAGACCTGCCTCCCGGCGCTGAGCGGGACAAACTTCTGGCCCGCCAACAAGAGCTCAAAGACAAAGTCTCGGCCTACGAAGCCAGTCCCCTGGGTATGCCCGGCGGCCCCGAATGGGTCAACAATGCCCGCCTCGATGCCCTGACCGCCGGACCCGTGGCCAATATCCGCGCTTTACAAACCCAACAGGCCGAAAACGTCCAAGCCATGGATGCCCTTTTGGCCCAGAACCCACATTCAGACAGCTTAAAAAAACAGGCCGTGGCCACTTATCTCAGTGCAGCTGCGACCCTGCCCCAACACACCCCGGGCGCCAGCGCCGACAATCTCTTGGCGGCCCTCAAAACGGCCAATAGCCTGCCTGAAAAAGACAAAGCAGCCGCCCTGACCTTGATCCGCAAAGAGGCTGTGAGTATTTACCAAGCGTATGTGCTCAACCCCCACGCCTCTGCCGCATCTGCCACCGCCGCCCTGGCCGCAGCAGTCGAAAAAGTCGTCGAGACCGGCAATCAAGCGGATGAATCGCGCTCGGCCTGGCAAGAATTGCGCCGCCAGAGCAACCCCATTGAGCTGTTCAAACACCACAAAGCCGAACTGGAATTGGCGCTCGAAGAATTGCAAAACCGCGTCTCTGATGATATCGAAACCGGGTACAATCTGGCCGTTGAACGTGGGGGTTTGGCCGTGGGCACCGCTGCCCGCATTGCCCGCAGCATGGCCCGCGATGGGGACATTGACGGAGCCAAAAAACTTTTGGCCGAGGCCGTGGCCAAAGAAATTCAAAAGGCCGAAGCCGCTGAAAGTGCCTACCGCCAATTGCCTGCGCCCCAACAAGAACAATACCGGGCGATTTTGCGCTCGACCGCATCAGCCGGTGAAAAACAAGAGGCCCTGGAAGGGGTTTTTGGCTATAGCATCGGTGGCTCGGATGGGCTCAATGCCAGCGCCAGCAAACAAGCGACTCAGGCGCTGGCTGTGGCTGATTCGACCCAAACCATGAAACGCGCCAATGCCCCTGGCTCAGATTATGACCAGGGCCGCAGCGCGGCCAAAACCCAGGCCAAATTGAGCGAGTACAGCAGTGGGCTTAAGGCCCAAGGAGGCCCGGCAGCAGAGCGCATTGCCGCCCGCAGTGCTGCGAAACTTCAGCGCGACGAGGCCTATTGGAACGATCCCAAAATTGCAGTTATGGCGGCGATCACCGATGAAGCGCTGATGTTTGTCGCCACCATGGGCATGTCCACAGCCTTGACTTTGGCCAAAGGCTCGGTCACAGGCATCAGCGCCGCTCGCCAAGCCCTGTCTGTGGTACGGGCGGGACGCACAGCCCTGGAAGGCAACCGCGCGGGCCGCGCGATACTAACCGCCGGCCATTGGGTCAGCCGGGGCAACCAAAAATTCAGCTATGTCTTGGCCCGCGCCGACTCTGCCGCCATGGGCGTGAGCCCTCTGCTGGGATATGGCTTTCGTGCCACGCGCAGCTTGACCCGCAATATTGTCATGGAAGAATTGCCCAAAGCGGCTTCAGAACTGGCCAAACAGTACGGCGACGCCGACGGCTGGCTGCAATGGGCGGTCGATACCAGCTCCCGTTTTGCGGTCTCCAATTTGGGGGATATCAAAGGGTTGGAGAGCCTGCAAAACAGCACCTGGACCGTGTTTGAAACCATGGTCACACAAATGGCCCTGCCCGCCTATTACAAAAACGATCCCCAGGGCCTCAAAGACGCCCAGGATCTGACCCATTATCTCTTGATGGGGGCCCAGACGGCCCACGGCATGGCCAAAATGCACAGCGATGCCAAGCTCAAGGGGCAAGCTGAGGGCCTGGCTTTGACCCAGGATCTCGCCCAAAAGGCCGGGCTCGAACTCGATCCCAAAATCCAAGCGCAGATTGTCAAAGAGGTGCACAGCTTTCAAGAGAGCCTGATGAACAACAAAGATCTCAGCACCGCGGGCCATCACAGCGCGCTCGAAAAAAGCGTCAAATCTGCTGTGGCCTTTGACAAACTTCCGCCCGAGGCCCAGGCCAAAGTCGAGGCCAGCCTGAAAGACTTTTTGCACCCCTATCAGATGCAAACCGCCACCCAGGTCAGCGGTGTGGCCAGTCTGCACCCCGAATTTAGTACCGCCGCTGAAGTGGCGCTCAAAACCCAGGACTTGGCCACCATGCTGCAAAAACAGGGACTGGCCCAAGACGCTGCTGAAGCACTCAAAATGGCACGGGGTCAGGTGGCGGGGCAATTGATTCAAAAGTCCCCCCTGCATGTGGATGGTGACTTGCAAAATCTGCCCGAATTGGCCCAGAAAGAGGCCCAGCGACTGATCGATCTGGGGGCGGTTGATTCTCCCGCCCACGCCATGCTCTTGGTGCAACACCAATTGCGGCAATTGGCGATCGACACAGCCCCGCTGCTGCTGACCAACAAAGCCGAAGGCCAGGCCCAATTTATCAAAATCCAGGAACAACTGAAGGCCTTGGACGCCCTCTCCCCTGCTTTTGTACACAGCGCCTCGGCCCTGCCCAAAGAACTCGGCAGCCACGGCCAAGCCGTGCAAAAAATTGCGATGGAATTGTTGCACGATGCCCCCGAAGGCGCTTTGCAGGCCCAACTCAGCCTGCGGGTCGAAAAATACCTGCAAACGCAAAAGCTCTCGCCAGCCGAGGCCCAAATATTGGCTCAAAAGCTCGTCAGCAGCTTGCTGCCGGCTTGGGGAGAACACCTGCTGCAACAAAAACAGCTCAAGGGTGAAATTCCCAGCGACAACCCCATTACCCAACACGATGCCCATCTGCAGATCTTAAAGGGCTTCGGACTGCACGAAGAGCAGGCAGGCCAACTGGCCCACGACCGCATGTTGGGGCAATTGGAATCGGCTTGGCAATCTGCGGCCCCCCCCGAACAAGCGAGCAAAGTCAAGGCCCTTTTACATGAGGTCTTGGGCAAAGCAGGCAAACACCCCGAAGCCGACGCAGACACACGCAAACAGTGGTTGGCAGAGACCCAAAAACAATTGGAGGGACTGGGTATCCCCGCCAAAGAAGCCTCAGTTATGGCCGCCCGTTTGGTCTTGGACGCCCTGGACTATGGCAAGCGCTTCCAGGGCACAGACAGCCTGCCCCGCACCCGCAGCATGAACGCCTCCCTCGAAGAGGCGCTACACTTGCCGCATCTGGAGCTGGCGGGCCAAAAGATCACAGATTTAAACCAATTGCGGGGCTTTTTACAGAGCCACTTACAAAGCCCCACTGGCGACAGTGCCACCCCAGCCCAGGACGCGGTGGTGATGCAGTTTTACGAAGCCGTCGGCGGCTGGGACCAAGTGCGCAAATTGGCCCAGGTCTTGCCCCCAGAGATCTTTGGCAAATTGCACCAGGCCCGCGATCGGCAAGTGGAAACCTGCTGGGATCAGGTTCAGGCCAAAGCAAAAGAATTGGGATTGGAATTGGCCCCTCCTTATGTTGGCCGCGGCCCCAAAGATGCCGGTTATACCGGCGTCTATGCCGACGTGGATTTGGTAGTCAAAATTGTCAATCCTGTGGTGATGAGCGAGCCTGCTCGGGCCCAAGCCGAAATGCAGTTGCTGGCCTTTGCCTTGGGCAATTTGGCCAAAATCACCCCCGCCTCGGGACATTTGCTCGATGTGAATATCTACACCTCGGCCCATTTTCTCGATGTCGATCTGGCGGGCCCGAGCAAAGCCAGCCAAGTGCCGGATCAAGCGCGGGAGGCCCAGGCCCTGAATGGCAAAAACATGGACTTTTACCAGATTCGCCAAGGCTTTGGCCCCGATCATGAAATGGCCTGGCGGGGCTTTCAAAAAGAGGCCTTGGCCGCCGCTGCTGCCCGCGATGCCAAACCCGGCTCAAAAGGGGGTGAAGTGGCTGAACTCACACGCGGTTTTGAGTGGGCCGATAGCCAGTGGAAAAATTACCACGAACAGGTCGATGCCACGTATACCCAGCTCAAAGCGGATCCCCAACACGCCGGCAAACGGCCCGAAGTGCTCGAAGAAATGGCACGCACGGCTGTGCGCAAACAGAGTGAAGATGCGGTGAGCAGCTTCTTGGAAAAAAATATCAAATTATTACAAGCAGACAGTCCCGAAGGGGCCTGGGCCCGTGTCGAATACGACCGGCTGCAACAAGTCATGCGTTCGCGCTCACCGGAAGCCTACGCGGGCAATGCCGCTGTGCTCTGGGGCTCTAGCAACAAAGTCGCCCAACAGGGCGTGATCGACTCTTTTGCCAGCAATCCCTTGGCTGCGCGCTCAGGGCGCATCAGCCACGACCAGTATATTTTGCACTGGGCCGTGGAAATGGAGGGGATCAAAGACCTGGCCTCCCGCGCCTGGAAAGCGGGCAAATACGATTTGCGCGATTTGCTCTTTACCAATGCGGCCCTGGGCCAAGGGGTTTCGTTGGTCGAAAAAATGCCCAACCCCGAATACCAATTGCACCAAGAGCGCAAACAAAAAGACCCAGCGTATGAAATTCCCCAAGAAGTGCCCAAAGAGATTCCGATCAGCCGCATGGAGGCCGCGATAGACGAGGCCCGCCGCAATGCCCAGACCCCCGATCAGGCCCTCAAGATCTGGGCCAAACACTTTGGCTCGGTCGAAGGGGCAGAGAAGGCGATGGGCTCGTATCTGGATGTCTTGCGCATGACCGTACTCGACAGTACAGGCCGCCATCTGGCCAGCCCCGTGCCGAGCGAAGCACCGACACCCGCGCCTTAAGTCTGAGCAATCTCGGCCAAACGCCGATCGCGCCAATCAATCAGCCAGCGGTATTCAGAGTCTGGCCCCAGCAGCGGCAGCTTGTCGTCGTTGTAGAGATGGGCCATCAGCGAAATATCTGCCAGGGTCAATTGCTCTCCGACCAAATACTCGCGTGGCAACAGCGCTTTGATGCGCTCCAGCACCTCGTGGGCCCGTTTTTCGAGCTGGGGTAAGTCAGCAGGGCTAAGCTTTTGCACCTTTAAATTGCGCCAAAGCATCATCGGAATAATCTGGGCTTTGTAGCGGTCGAGGCCCGCAATCCCCGTGCTCAGATTGGGATTGGCGATCAGGGGCTGGGGATTGAGGTAATTGTGCACATACGTGGCTTTGCCCAAAGCCGGTTGAAAGCCTTCATCGAGCCAGTCTTCGAGCAAAAGCACCTGCTCTTTGAGGGCCGGATCAGTCGGAAAGAGTGCGGGCTCGGGAAAGGTGGCTTCGAGGTAGAGGGCTATCGCCGAGGAGTCACAAATCACTTTATCTCCGTGGCGCAAATACGGCACCTTAACCTGCCCCGATTGGCGGCGCGAAAATTCCCGGTGAATCAACGGCGTGATCTCCACAATCTGGTAGGGAATTTTTTTAAAATCGAGAATGTGACGCACTTTGACACAATAAGGCGAATAGTCAAATTGGTAGAGAATCAGGGTCTCTGGGCCAACATCGGGCACATTTGGCCCCATTTTGGCCAAGGTTTGTTTGAGCAGCCAGCCTGCCGCACTTGCGCCACTTAATACAGCGCCCAAAACAGCCAGTTTACGCATCATTTTTCTCCTCTTGTTCTCATTTGAATTTCACTCAAAATCAGGCAATTACCGCACGGGCCGAGATACAATAGGCCCAATTGGCCAAATTCACACCGCTATCACTGCGCCAGGGTTCAACAGCCAGCTCCAGGGCCTGATCATACTGTTGCCGTTCAACCTGTGAAAGCCCCTTCAGAGCCTCCGCCAGCGGGGGCATCAGCGCTATACGCTCATTTAAAAAGGCCTGGGCCGAAGCAAAAGGCAGCAAAACGGCCACTTTCTCGCTGGCGACCATTTCAAAGCCGGCATTCTGAATCAGCGACGCCAAATAGGCGCTATCGGAAAGGGTAAAAGGGCCGGGCCCCGAACGGGGCAAAACAATTCCCAACTCACGCTCCAGCACCCGCGTGGCCAAGTCGATCATGGGCACGTCTTCGGGGGGGCACCAAACTGCAGCAGCCAAGTGGCCGCCGGGTCTCAGCCAACGTTTGGCATTTTGTAAGGTGGCCACCGGGTCGAGACAAAACATCAAGCCCCAGCGTGAGACCAGGGCATCAAAGGGAGGCTCTACACCCAAATCCAGGCTCTCAGCATCTTGGACATCAAAGCGCAAATTGTTCAAACCAGCAGCTGTTGCCTCTTCTCGGGCCCAGGCGATCATCTGTGGTGATTGATCTATGGCCAGGACAAAGCCGTCAGGACCCACTTCACGGGCAAAACTCAAAGCTGGCTCACCCATGCCCGTGGCCAAATCCAAAACCCGTTGCCCCTGTGTGATCCCTGAGAAAGCCAATAATTTTTCAGACACCGGCTGAGAAGCGGGTTTATACTGCCCCCACCAGGCTTTCCAACGGGGAGCCATGTCTTCCCAATGGGCGCGATTATGGGCACGTTCTTCAACCAAACTCATACAAAAGGACCTCTTTCTCTGGGACTATTTAAGGTTGGGGGCCTGTGGCAATTGGGTTATCCGGATAAGATACCCAATCGCTCCAAGAGCCGGGATAGAGCCGGCCCCGCTGAAACCCGGCCTCCGCCAAGGCAACCAGGGTGTGATTGGCGGTCACACCAGAACCACAATAGACAATGATTTCTTGCTCCGGCCGCAGTCCCAAAGCCAGCATCTCAGTACGCAAGTCTTCAGGCGATTTAAACAGCTGACCAGCCAAATTTTCAGCAAACGGCCGATTCAAAGCACCGGGAATATGCCCCGCACGGGCATCAAGGGGCTCACTTTCCCCCCGGTAGCGCTCAGCACTGCGGGCATCCAACACCACCACATCGGGTGCTGGTGCACGCAATTCTTCGACAGAGGCCAAAAACTGGGGCTGTAGTTCTGGCTCAAAGTCTCCCGGCTGAATCTCAGGGAGATCTGCCGTTACAGGCATTCCCGCTCCAACCCAAGCCTGCCACCCGCCATCCAAAAGGAAGATCTGCTCATGGCCGAGCCAGCGCAACAGCGCCCAGAGTCGCCCCGCATACATATTGGCAGCATCGTCATAAATCAAAACCCGGCTCTGATTGGAGAGCCCCACCCCCCGCAGTGTCGCCAGGAGAACGGGCAATTCGGGCCAAGGATGGCGGCCCCCATGTTCTGCCAAAGGGCCCGACAGATCGCGATTCAAATCCAAATAGACAGCCCCGGGCAAGTGGCTTTGGGCATAGGCCTTTTCGCCATAAGCCAGATCGCCCAAAGCAAAGCGCGTATCAACAATCAGCCAATCCCCGGCTTGGAGTTGGGGGTAAAGCTGCTCAACAGCAATTAAATATGACATGTTGGGTCCTCTTGAGTAAGACGGGATAAGAAACAATCTTCAGTATAGCCGAGGGTCAAAAAATAACGTTTATATGTCATCTCCACCACATTGAAACCTGCTGAAATGTTGACAGCGTTTACTGTGAGCAAGACCACATCAGAAATGCAAGCGGCGCAATATTTCATTCTATCAACATCACTGTAAGATAAAATTGTCACAATAAATTTGCTGAAACCCAAAGGAGAAAAATTCCATGAAAAGAAAGACCGCCGCCTTGCTCTTGGCAACAGGCCTGTTGATGGCCTGCAACAGCCAACCCAGCCCTGTTGCCACAGCCCCTGTAAATACAGCCGCCACAGCCATCAACAGCTCTCCCGAAGCCGATAAGTTGGTCAGCCAGCTCAAGGCCCAGGGCAGTCAGAATGTCTCAGTGATTGATGTTGGCCAAGGCAAAAAGACCCCAGCGGTTTTGTCTTTGACCGTCAATTTTAAAGAAGCAGGTGATTTTAAAACCCAAATCTCTTCCAGTGGGGTGCCATCAGGTGCCACCCTGAACCAATTGCGCGTCTTTTTGCTGGAGTCCAACGGCGCACCGGCCCCCGGTGATATTACTGCCCTGGTTAAAAATGCCGGAGGCAGCTTGATCAGCCGCAGCGGCTTGGGGCCCCATACCTTTGTCTTCGCCAATGTACCTGCCAATGCCGCCACCATGAAATATTATATCGGTGTGAGTGCCTTGCTTGATGTTCCTTCGGGCCCGCCGACAGCCCCATATAAAATCAACCTGATTGCCACCCCCAATACCCATAACCACGGGGCACTGGGACTGGTCGCCATATCGGGTTCAGGTGGAGAAGGCGCGGGTCAGGTCCATGTTGATGCCAATTATCAAGTCAGCAATACTGCCGCCCTGGGAATCAGCATGACCCTGCGCAACGAAGCGGGGGCTCAGATAGACTCTTCAGCCACGGTGACCAATGGCACCACCGGCATTCCCGGCATTTCTGTGACTTAAGCCGACATTCACTGTCACTCACAATCCAAAGGAGAATACCATGTCTACATTGATTCAACGTCTTGCTCTCTCAGGCCTGAGCCTGGGAATGCTTCTGGCCTGCACTCCCGCTGCGGTCCCCCCGTCAGCGCTGTCCCTGGAAGGGTTGCAATTTGCACAGCTCTCTCCGGTGGCTCAAAACCTGGTCAAAACTGCCCAAAACCAGCATGAAAACATCACCATGTTGGATGTCGGCCACGGCCAGAAAACCAGCGCGGCTTTCAGCGTCAGCCTGAATTTTCAAGAACAGGAAAAGCTGTTTAAAACCCTGATTTCGACAGGGGGAATTCCAGCCAGCACGCTGGCCAATCAAATTCAGGTCTTTCTGCTCGAAGCGAGCGGAGGGCCCCCTGGAGCCGGTGATATCAATGCCCTGATCAAATTTCAGAACACCTTGCCCAAGGCCCTGGTCGGTGGCAACCAAACCTTTGTGTTTCATAACGTCGCCCCCAATACCTCAGGCACCGACAAATATTATGTGGGAGCCCGGGTCATTTACGAGAATGCCTCCCCCGCTTATATTCTCAACTTGGTCAAAGCCTCAACCACAACCAAATTTCATGGCACGGCGACCAATCCTGTGGTAGTCACCAATACCGGCGGAGACAGTTCCGGGGGGGTCTTTGTCGATCCCCAATACCAAATTCCGGCAGCGCAAAATTCCCAATTGCAAATGTCGATAACGCTCGACGACGCCAAAGGCGCGGATATTGACTCTCGCATCAGTGTCACCGACGGCAATGCCACGGCTCCCACGACGACCGTCACTTCGCCGTAACAGGAGCAAAAGCACCATGTCATCCCAACACCTAAAATACCTTGGCGCCCTACTGATCGGCGGGCTGCTCAATGCCTGTCAGCTTTTCAGTGGCTCTCAAGCGGTTTCAGGTGCCTTGAGTTTGGCGGTGCAATTTCCCCAAGCAGCGGGCTTCCAGATTCAGACCGTGGCCCCCGAAACCCGTGCCATTTATGTCATGGTTTACGGCAATGGCCTGAGTCTGGAAAAACCCCAGTTTTGGGGGCCCTTGACCCGCTTTAATCCGCGCATGATGGTACAGGGTGTGCCCATTGGTCCCCAAAATGTGGTGGTCGCAGCGTATGATGCCCAGAGCAAATTGATCAGCGCCGCCAATGAAAGTGTCACCGTCCGTGGTGGCACACGCACGGCTGTGAATGCCGATTTACAGCCCAACCCAGAAACCCAATTAAAACCAGAAGAATTGCGGGCCCTGGCCAATTTTAAGCCCCAAATTCCCGCTGAGCCCTGCGGTTTTTCAGCCAGTGGCTTGCAAGTGGCCGTTCACTTCCCCGCTTTTGGCACCCAGATGATCAAACCCGAAACCCGCCAAATTTATTTGGTGATCTACGGAAGTGGGCTCACGTTAGAAAACCCTGCCGTCTTTGGCCCCATGACGCCCGAAAAGCCACGGGTTGTGGCCCGCAATTTGCCCATTGGCAAACAGATTGTTTTAACCGTGGCCGCCGACGAAAAAGGCCAGTTTTTAACCGGAGATCGCCAGGAGGTTGAAATCCAAGCCGGTCAACGGGCCAGCCTGAATCAAGATCTGCGTGAAGGATTTGAATCCCGTTTGTCTGAGGCTGAAATGGCTTTGCTCAAACGTCTCACCTTACCCAAATTGCAAAGACAGGCCGAACTCACGGCCGAAATGCCCCCACCCGTCTGTCCCACCCCGACACCATTGGCCACCCCCAGCACTGAGACCGTCGCTTTACCCCTTGTGCCCAAACTCGGAGCCACCCCCAAACCCACGCCAGAACCTACGGCAAAACCCACGCCACAGCCCTCGCCAGAACTCACCCCCACACCCAGCCCAAGTCCGACCAGCAATTCATCCTCTTCAGGTGGGGGCGGAAGCGCCTTTCCAACCGTGGTCACAGATCCTACCCCCACCCCCACCCCCACCCCGACACCGGTGGGTGCCAGTTTAAATGTCGACGTGAATATAACCAATGGAACGGTGGGCATCCCACCGATAACGGCCTTCTAATCATGAAAAAAAACCTTGTTTTACTTCTCTCAATCTTCGTTTGTAGCGCCTGCCAACCAGAGGCCCTGCAGCTCTTACCACCAGGTTTGGAAAGCCTACAAATTATCCCCTTGCAACCGTCTCAGCCACAGCCCATACCAGAAACCGTGATTCAGGTCAGCCAGAATCCTGCCCACACGGGCAAGTTTCGGATTGTGATTGGGGGCAGCCCTCGGGTCTCAGCAGGGGGGTTTCGCACCCAAAAATTACATGGCGACGTCAACAGCTTAAAATTGTATTTGGTGCCAGGAAACAGTGGCACCCAAACCCCCAGTTATATTTCCCCTCTGATGCCCAAGACTGGTCAAACGCAGATGTTTACCTTTTCAGGGGTTGATCAGGGCAGCTTTTATGTGGCCGCCTCGGCCTACCAGAGCACCACCAATATCACCAATACCAACGGCACAAATTATATTCAGGTTCAAGACAGTGGTCTCCAACACGCCTTTGTCTCTTCCGCAGGCGGCGAAGATCCGACCTTTCCTGGCAGAGTGACCGTGACGCCACTCAACCATTTCTTAACAGGAACGCCCAGCTTGGTCATCAATCTCACCCTTGTGGCAGGACCTTAAAAAATGAAAAAAGCCCTTTTGGCCCTCTTTGTCTTCGTCAGCGGATGTCAAGCCCAGCGCCCCCCTTCAGCCATTTTGCCTTTTTCATTGCTCGAAAAACTTTCTCCCACAACCACTGAGTTGTATTCCATCGATATGGGAGACCCCCGGAGCAGCGCTTCTTTTCTGGTTAAACTGAACCTGAACAAAGGGGGTTTTCAGACCAAAGCTTCTCAAAGTGGCCATGCCGCTTATACCTTTGGAGCCATTCAAGGGGTACGGGTCTTTTTGGTCAGTTCGGCCAGCTTTCCCTCCCCCGGCGTGTTGAGCCCCGTCGGGGGGAATATTTACACCATCAATCAAACCTTCTCAGGTCTCAGCAAAGACCTGACCTTCCACAATGTCGCTCCAGGCGCTTATTATGTGGCTGCCAGTGTTTTTACAACAGGTGTCGGCCCCTTTAATGCTGTCACCAACATGTCAAAAGCGACTTCTTTTACCTATTCAGAAGGCCCTGTCGCTGTTTCAAATTCAGGCGGCATGGGTGGCGCGAACAATGGCCGGGTAGAAATCGACGCCAATTATCAGGTCACAGGAACCACCCAATTGGTTGTCCCACTCTTTCTCGAAGACGAAGTGGGCGCAAAAATCGAAACCCAGGTCAATTTAATTGATAATCCCTGATCCCCCAGCGATATTTTTAGCATAATTCTGGGTATATTTTTTCTATTGGTATCAAATGCTGTCTATTTCATTCCTTCTCCGAGACAGCAGAACAGACAACAGGTAGCGCAAAGCTAGCCAAACCAGTTCACGAAAGGCAAAAGAGTGATGAGCAGCATTGATGGAAAAGTAACCGGTCTTAACGCCGACGTATATAAAACCCTGCAAACAATTAAGGCCCGCAATTCAGGCCCCCTGACCGCCCAAGATACCCAAGAACTCAAAGCCGCCATTGAAAAAGGCGGAATCGATGAGAGTGAAAAAGACCTGCTGCAAGAATTGCTGGCAGGCAATAACGAAGTTCAAGTTTATGCCGAAGGCGCTGAATTTGGGCCCGATGGCTTAAAATTTAAGGGCGTGGGCGAAGACGCCAAAAAAAATCTGAGCGACCTGAACCACGTTGAAAAGCTCACGGACCCCAATCACCCCACCCCAGAAGGAGAAACACCTTCAGACGCGGGCCATTTAAGTGATCTGACCCATGAAAAAGATCCCGAAAAATTTGCCCACCATGCCGAAGAAATTTTACACGCCAAATTTGGCTTAAAAAGTGATACAGCCGGATCAATTGCCAAAAATTTATTCGTGGCCATGCATGACAAAGATCCGGTCAAAAAAGCCAAAGCCATTGCCGAAATTATTGTGCGTTTGAACGAAACACCCGAAGGCAAAAAAGCCCTGCAGCGAATTGTCGCTCCCTTGGTCGCCAATCTGCCCGAAAAATCCCCGCTGCGCAATATCATGACCAAACTCTTTGCCGACAAGGCCAGTTCCGACAGCCGAATTGGCTTTTTGGCAACGGTCATGAACGGCAATTTTGAAGGTCTCAAAGACGTGCGCGCCATGTATGAGCTGATTCAAGATTTTGGGCCTGACGTCAAAGCCCTGATGCCCGAAAACCTCAAGCAGCACGTCGAAAAACTGGAGACCCTCTTTGGCAAAGAACTGGGCAAACATGCCAAAGAAGTGCTGCAAAAAGTGCTGCCCCTGGGTGAAAGCTCAGACCTGGTCAAAGCCACGCTCAAAATGATCACCGGCGATGGCGTGGTCAAAGTCGGGGCCGGGGTCGATTTTCTCAAAGCGGTTGGCAAACGGATCGTCGGGGCCGATAACAAAACCCTCAATGCCATTACCAACTTCCTCAAAATAGATTCCCGTACCGCCAATAATATCCGCCATTTATTGGATTCTCACGCCCCTGTTCAGCTCAGAGCCGAAGCCCTGGAACACCTGATGGCCACTTTCTTTGGCCACAAACACGGTGACCATTTTGTCCCCGGTCGTGTGCAAGAATTGCTCAAAACCTTCGGCGTGACCGACGCCAGTGCCGCCATTGCCCATGCCGAAGCCCATCCCTCTCAACCCCATGGTGAACCACCCAAAGTCGATGGAGAACCGCCCAAAGTCGACGGCGAACCACCCAAAGTCGACGGCGAACCACCCAAAGTCGACGGCGAACCACCCAAAGTCGACGGCGAACCACCCAAAGTCGACGGCGAACCACCCAAAGTCGATGGCGAACCGCCCAAAGTCGATGGCGAACCGCCCAAAGTCGATGGAGATACCCCCAGAGTGGAGGGTGAACCCCCCAAAACAACAGATATACCTGCCGGTACCTCTGCAGCCACAGCTGAGGCCACCGCAGCCGAAAAAATGGCGGCCCGAGAAGCCAAATTGGCCGAAGCAGCTGAAAAACTGGGTCTGAGCCCAGAAAGCCGGGTAGCCCTGAAAAAAGTGCTGAGCAACGAAAAAATTGACGAGGCCGCCTTTGAACAGGGCCTCAAAATGTTTGAACGCATGGGAGCTGCAGAATCCGAAGCAGCCCTCAAAGTCTTACAACACATGGAAGGTGAAATCGCCAGCCGGATTTTCACCAACGGCCACCTCGGCGAAAAAGTCCTGCAAGGCATTGTTAAAATGCTGCCTGCCATGGAAAAAATCGGCATGTCGATGCTGGAGATCGCCCCCAAATTGGCCAAAGGGGTGGGCAAAGTTCTGCCTGTGGCCGGGGCCTTGGTCTCGGGTTATGACGCCGTGCGTTTGGGCACCATTGCCGCCACAGGCAAAGATCTGACAGGCAAAGAGTACAAAGATCCCGATGTGCGGGCGTTGGCCCTGCTCGGTGCCGGTGCCAACGGCCTGGACACCGCTTTGGCGATCCTCGAAGCCACGGGTGTTGGGAATATCGACCTGCCGGTCCAATTGGGTCTGGCTGGGGTCGAAGTGGCCATCGACATCATGGTCGAATATTATAACGAACACCCCGAAAAAATGCCTCCCGAGCTGCGTCTGGGCATCAAAGCAGCCGCGCTGGGTGTGGCCGTGGCTGCTCCTTTGGTCTTGCCGCCAGCAGGTCTGGCAGCAACCGCTGCAGTGGTCAATATCTATGGTCTGGACGGCACCATCGACATTGCCACCGAATTGACCCGCTTGACCGGTGAAACGGCGCTCAATGGCATCAATAAACTGCACGAATTGCAGGCCAAGGCCCTGGATCGCGGTTTGGAAGGTCTCACTGGGGATATCAACGGTTTGGCAGACGTGATCCGCAACCCCGAAAAATACGCGGCCCAATTGGGCAAATCCGTCGAAGAAGTGATGGGCCAGGCGGCAGACATGTTACAAGCCGCAGCCAGCAAAGGCGTCGACGCCGCCAAAAAAGTCTATGATGTGCTCAAAGACGTGGCCACCAACCCCGGTGCCTACGCCCAAAAAGCGGTGGACTTTGCCGTTCAAACCGGCATTAAAATTGGCAATGAAGTCAGCCAGGCGGTGGGAGCCGCAGGCACCTTTATCAAAGATATGACCACCAAAGGGGCCATGGCCATTGCCGATGGCTATCAGGCCCTCTACAAAATGGGGGCCCAAGGTGTGGTGGCCGCCAAAGGACTGCTCAACAGCGCTCTGAACAAAGGCGGAGAAATCGCCCAATCTGCGATTGACCTCGCCAAAGATATCGCCGCCAATCCTGGCAAATATGGTGAGATGGCTGGCCAGATGGCCGCCGAAGCGGCTATTGCCCTGCGTGATTTTGCCATCAAAGGTGTGGGCAAAGCAGCAGATGCTTTGGTGGCCCTCAAAGACATGGCCGCACACGGTATCGACAGTGCCGTACAGGGTCTTAAAAACATTGTGGCTGCCGGTGGGGCCATGGCTGTCAAAACATTGGAATTTATCAAAGACGCACCTGGCCACATTGCCGATGCCATTGGTGAGGGATTACAAGCCGCATACCGCACAGGCAAAGCGGGGCTGGATATGGCAAAATGGGTGGTCAACAATCCCCAGGCGGCCCTGGAGAAATTGGGGGATGCAGGCCAAAAAGTACTTGAATCGACCCGTGATTTTCTGGTCAATACAGCTCAAACGGTCAAAGGCAAAGCCGGAGAAGCCGTTGCCTACCTTGAAGATCTGCACAAACGCACAGGGGCTGCCTTGGGCCGCTTTGGCGATACCGTGGTCGATCTGATGAAAAAAGGGGTCAATGTCAGCCAGGAAGTGGTCGGCCGCTATTGGGACGTGATCAAAAAACGCGGCCCAGAATTGGCTGCTGCCCTGGGCAATCTCGGCCAAGCGGGCCTTGATCTGATGTCAAAAATTGGGAAATTGCACGCTGATGCAGCCAAATGGGCTGTGGATGGCCTTGTGAATGCCGTCAGCAGCGCAGGCTCGGCCGCAAAAAGTTACGCTCTGCAAAAGCTCAACGAAATGGGCGCGACAGATGCCATTGTCAGTTTGGTCAATCAGGGCAAAGCGGCGGTGGATGATCTCAAACGCATGGGCAGCCAGGCCATTGCCGCCATCAAGAAATATGGCAATCCCGAAGCGCTGGGCAAATTGCTGCAATCGGGCATGGTCAAGGCCAGTGATATGGTCAGTTCACTCATGAGCCAGGGGGCCGATGGCATTCGCAAATTGATGGCCACCGCAGAACATTACGGTGGTTTGGCCAAAGAATTTATGGGCAAAATCATGGCGGAGATGGGCTCGGCCTGGGATCAAAGCAGTATTACCAATGGCTACGCGCCTTTGCGCGATCTGATTGGCAAATACCTCAGCCAGGCCGCCGCCGCAGGTGGCGAGGCCGCAGCCTGGATGAAAGCCCAATTGGGCGACGCCCTGCGTACCCTCGATCAAAACATGGAAAGGGCCCAACAGGGCAATTGGGTGGTGGTTTCCATTCCCGATTTCATTGTGGACATGGTGAACTAAACCATGGCTTCTTTGGAGGAAATGGAGGATCTTTATCCCCTGGCCGAAGGCCCCGTGGAAGCGGTTGAGCCCCTGTTCAACCCCCCCATGGATATGGGTTATGAACTGCCAGCGGTTGAGCCCGTGCCCTTTGTCGATCCCTTTGTGGGCATTGCTCAGCGCGCACAGGCAAAAATTCCCAAGCTCTTTGAAGAACTACGCCAATTGCCCTGGCAGGTGGTTCAAAACGCGCAAAAAAAATTAATGTCCATGCCCAATGCGCGCCAATTGTCAGCCATGCAAAAACAGTTGTTGATGGCCTGTATCAATCCCAAAGCCAATCCTCTCGAATGTTTGGATCGCTGCAGCTTAGAGGATTTGGGGGCCTTGGCTGAAGCCCTGCAAGACCTGGGTCGGCGCAAAATGCCCCTGAGCAAAAGCCCACAATTGGAACAGGAACAGCGGTCCCTGCAATTGCTGTACCAAATTTTGGAAGCTGAGGGCTTCAGGCGCAACCCCTAACCTGGAAAATTAAGCAAGATCATCCACATTTGGGCAGATAATAATAAAGAATTTGAGTAAAGCAGGTTTCCCTGAAATGTCAGGTTTTTCAGATTTTATATCGTCTTTTACGCGCAGTTTCCGCACCACAGTAGATGCGGCTCCCCGTGCTGCCCAAGCCAAACAACAACCCGCATCAGCGCCTCCCCCTGCCCAGAGCGGAGCCGAAGCCCCTGCCCAGAGCGGAGCCGAAGCCCCTGCGCTGAGCGGAGCCGAAGCGCACAAAGACCGGGCCCGGTTATCTGCCAGCGCCACCACCCAAGCCAGCTCTTCCTCCAAAGTCTTTTTGCCCTTTTCTGAAGATTCAGGCGATTTGTCACAGTTAAAAACAGCCCAAGAAACCCGCCAAGAGCTGCGTCAAGTGGGTTTTATCAGCGGCGCTGATGGCCAAGAGAATTTAAATTATCAACGCCTAAGCACCCAAACGGCGGCTGGTATCAAACAGGCCCATGGCCTGTTAAAACGCGATAGCCAAGCCGGTCACAACAATGAGCTGCCCCTCTTTGGCTTGCGTGTAGCGGGAGCCACCTTGTCCAACCCTGCTGAGCGAGACAAATTCATCAAAGGCACCCTGCTCAATAGCCCCAAAGAATCAGCGGGGTATCTCGATCAGATGTCGCGGATGCTCAAGCGGACCAACAACCCCACCGTAGAAAAGGCCCTGCTCAATTCCCTGGCTCAGGCCAATGCCAAACAAACCAAAGATTTTCTCTACGAAGCCGGTTTCCTGATCAATGATGGCATGGAAGAAGACGGCCCAAGTATCAAACGCAAAGCCGTGGAACATCTGCCCAAACCCATCGTGGAGCAAATGATTGAAAATCTCAGTCAACACGGCGGGGTATTCAACCACAACGCCCCGATTATCAACGGATTAAAATACCGCCATTAGTTTCTGGTCCCGCCAGTCGAACCCAGCCCCTGGAGTCAACCCAGGGGCTTTTCACATGCCGGGGAAAGCGAATATAATTTACAAAATATTAATTTTATATATTTACACAAATGTAAATTAGAACTATAATCAGATCATTCAGTTCGATTCATTTCCAAGGAGTTCTCCCCATGAAACTAACGACCCGCTTTGTCTGCTTTTCTTTATCTGCGCTCAGTCTCTCAGCCTGTGGCCCCAGCCCCACTTCGGTGACTCAATCCAGCAACAGTCTCGGGACAACCTACTCTTCCTCTTATGCCAAGGGCCATTACAGTGGCTATGGCAGCACTTACCCGGCTCCTTCTGCAGCCCCTTCTGCCATGGCAGCTCCCGGCTCGCCGATAATGCCCATCAACTCCGCAGTCGCAAACCAAAGTCTGCTCAGACCTACCGATGCCAGCAATGAAAGTTACCAAGCGATTGTCGAAAATCCTTTTTTGGATGCGATCAAAAATCCCCTCTCGACCTTCTCGATCGATGTCGACACCGCATCTTACAGCAATTTGCGCCGCTTTCTCAATCAGGGCCAAAAGCCCCCCAAAGACGCCGTGCGGATCGAAGAGATGTTGAATTATTTCCGCTACGACTACCCCCAGCCCACAGGCAATTTGCCTTTTGCCATCAGCACTGAATTGTCGGAATGCCCCTGGAACAAAGAACACCAACTCTTGCAAATTGGCTTACAGGCCAAATCAGTCGATATGAGCCAGGCCCCCCGCAGCAATCTGGTCTTTTTGCTCGATGTCTCTGGCTCCATGGGTGCAGAAAATAAATTGCCTCTGCTCAAACAATCTCTGCGCTTGATGATCGACCAATTGCGCCCCGATGATACCGTTGCAATTGTGGTCTATGCCGGGGCCGCAGGCCAGGTCTTGCCAGCAACCACCGGACGCAACAAAGAGGCCATGCTCAGGGCCCTCGACCAATTGGAATCTGGAGGTTCAACCGCTGGTGGGGCGGGCATTCACTTGGCCTACGAAACAGCCCGCCAGAATTTTATTCAAGGAGGCAACAACCGGGTCATTTTGGCCACCGATGGGGACTTTAATGTCGGTGCGGCGTCAGATTCAGACATGGAGCGCCTGATTGAAGCCAAACGCAAAGAAGGGGTCTTCTTGACTGTTTTGGGCTTTGGCATGGGCAATTACAAAGATTCAAAGATGGAGATCTTGGCCAATAAAGGCAATGGCAATTATGCGTATATTGACAGCCTGTTAGAGGCCCGCAAAGTCTTGGTCAAAGAAATTGGGGGCACCCTGTTTACCGTGGCCAAAGACGTCAAATTGCAATTGGACTTTAATCCTGCCCATGTCGGTCGCTATCGCCTGATTGGCTACGAAAATCGCCTCTTGCGTGCCGAAGATTTTAACAACGACGCCAAAGACGCAGGTGAATTGGGAGCCGGGCATACCGTCACAGCCCTGTATGAATTGGAACCAGGGACCGGGATGGCACCGAGCGACATACCCCAGACAGCAGAGCAACAGACCACGGCGTTTGGTCCCGGCGACTTGATGAAGCTCCATCTGCGCTACAAAAACCCCAACCAAGACGTGAGTGAATTAATCAGCCAAAGTGTCAGCGCCCAGGCCAAAGCCTGGACCGAAAGCTCCGAGGATATGCACTTTGCCGCTTCAGTGGCCGGTTTTGGCCTTTTGTTGCGCGATTCGGTCCACAAAGGCAATCTCACCCTGCCTCAGATCAAAGCATTGGGTCAACAGGGCAAAGGCAACGACAAAGAGGGTTATCGCCAAGCCTATCTCAATCTGCTCGATCAAGCAGCCAGCTTGGGCCTTTAAATCCGCCTCTTAATGGATGTCTCGCACAGCGTGGTCCAAAAGCTCCCGGCGCACACGATCAATCAATACATCCACCCAGCGGCGGTACATATCCGCCGAGGGGTGCAGGCCGTCGGGCGCATTCAAACTGACGTGTTTCCCAGCTTCACGGGAGATTTCGGTAATCGCAATATACTGCACCCCGTACTGGTAACTCAGACGGGCATTGATCTTGTTAAAAGCATTGATCTCAGCGGCAATCTGGGCCCGATCACGCCTTTCGGCAAAGGGAGTCACCCCCCAATCGGGAATGGAGAGCACAAAGACCCGGCTCTTTCTCATGCCCGCCAATTCAATCGCCTGGCGCAGCAAAAGCTCAAATTCCTGGGCATATTCTGCCTGACTGCGTCCCTGGTATTGGTTATTGACCCCAATCAAGAGGGAGACCAAATCATAAGGTGGTGTCAAGGGGCTGCCCTGCATTGCATCCAAAAGGTCCCGTGTTGTCCAGCCCGTGGTGGCTATGATCTGGGGCTCAATCAGCGTTTCCATGCCGCGGTTGTACAGGCCCATCGCCAATTGCATCGGCCAGCGTTCATTTTCTGCCACCGATTCTCCGATCGTGTACGAATCACCCAAAGCCAAAAATCTTTTCATCGTTTTTCCTTTTTCAGCAGCGTTTAAAGTGCACGCGCCGTGGCCTGGACTTTTTCCCAGGCAGCGGCAATATGGCGCTGGTCGAGCTGGGTTTGCCCCAGCACCCAGCGCAAGACATACACCCCTTTGAGGCGGGTATGGGTCATAAAGAGTTCTCCAGAGGCGTTTAAGATCTGAAGCAGGGTCTGATTGACCTGATCCAAATCCTGCGCCTGGGCAGGCAGATAGCGAAAACAGAGGGTATTGAAGGTGACCGGTGCCAAAAGTTCAAAATCTGGAGCCGCTTGAATTTCAGCGGCGAGGTCTTGGGCCCACTGCAAATGCCTGCGAATGATCTGACGCAGGCCAGTCGCACCATAACTGCGTAAGACAAACCACAGTTTGAGGGCCCGAAAGCGACGCCCCAATTGGGGCCCCCAATCGCGGTAATTATAGACCTGGTGATCCTGATCGGTTTTGAGGTATTCAGGGGTCAGGGCAAAGGTATCCAGCAAGGCCTGGGGATCTTTGACATAATAAGCCGAGCAATCAAAATTGGTCATGAGCCATTTGTGGGGGTTAAACACAAACGAATCGGCAGCCTCAAGTCCCTCAGCCCAGCTGTGCATCTCGGGCAAAATCAAAGCCGAACCCGCAAACGCCGCATCGACATGCAACCACAGGTTTTCGCGCTGACAGAGCTGGGCCAGCGGGCCAAGGGGATCAATAGCCGTTGATCCCGTGGTTCCAAAGGCCGCCACCACACAGAGGGGAGTAAAACCTGCCTCGCGGTCGCGATACACTTGCAGCGCCAATTCCGACGGAACCATCGCAAAAGCCTGATCCACGTCGATTTTACGTAAATTATCGCTGCCCAATCCAGCCATACGCACGGCTTTTTCAATCGAAGAATGGGCCTCGGAAGAGCAATAGACAGTAAACTGGGGCTGGCCCTGCAAGCCTTGTAAATTGGCCTTTCCCGCTGTGGCACGTTCGCGGGCTGAAAGCAATGCGCAAAAGGTCGCGGTAGAGGCCGTATCTTGAATCACACCGGTCCAGTGGGTGGGCAAAGCCAGCAGATCGCGCAGCCACTCCATCATGCGCTGCTCCAATTCAGTTGCGGCAGGGGAGGTCAGCCAGCTCATACACTGGGCCCCCAAGGTCGCCGTGAGCATTTCCGCCAAGACCGAAGGTGGGCTGCTATTGGCGGGAAAATAGCCAAAGAAAGACGGATGCTGCCAATGGGTCATGCCTGGCAAAATGTTTTTTTCAAAATCAGCAAAGATCTGCTCAAAGGGCTCTGGGTGTTCTGGGGCTTGGCTGGGAATACGGGCCCGAATTTGGCCGGGCACCACATCGGGTGAAACCGGAAAATCGCTGACGTTTTCAAGATAATCAGCCATCCAATCCACCATTTGGTGAGCCTGCTTGCGAAACGCGTCTAAGTCCATCAATTGCACCTGTTGTAGATCTTGCTGGAGGGTATTTTAGCAGAAAACTTGCACCCACCCGGCCTTGCAGCTTAAGATCGAGAGAGACCTTTCAAGGAGCACAAAATGGAAGCAGAAGCCCGTTACAAACGCATCTTGTTGGCCATTCAGGCCGCCCAGAACGAGGCCGCCCTGAGCATGGCCGTTGGCCCTTTGCTGCAAGAAACCGGCTTTGGCTCCAGTGGCATGAGTGATCCCGAGACAGGGGAAGAAACCCGTTTGAGCTACCTGGAAATTGCCGAATGCCTGATGGATACAGATCGGCTCTTTTTCCAAAAACCAATTGAACTGCTGGTCATGGCCAACCAGCGCAGCAAAGAAATGGCACAAGGCATCCCCCCCCGCGCTCCAGAGCCCGAATTGCCCCCCTGGCAACAATACCTCTAAAGCCGCAGCCAAAACGAAAAAAAGCTGACAGTTTTACAACTGCCAGCCGGGACTGAGGAGGGGAATCAGAGAGAAGTTAGAATCTCAACAGGGTCAGAGAGCGCTCAGTGAATGCGCCCCTGGTATTTATTGCGCTTTTTGGTCTTGCGCGGTGTATCCCGAAACTTGGAACGGTAATACTTTTGGTCAGTAAAATCGTCAGCAAGCACGGCTTGAATCTGCTCCCAGCTCTCAGGATCACTGGCCTTTAAAAGAAAAGAATGGGGTTCATTGTGGTTTTGATACATGGGTTTCCTCCATTGGAAATATCTATAAATTAGATTTGTTTTTACTATTTAAAGCGTCAGGCCCGCCGGGCATCAAACGCACTGAGTTCTTGGCGGCAACGCGCTTCCCAGCGGGCAATCTGTTTGTCGAGTTGGGCATAGAGATGGGGGCGATGTTGGCTAAAATCCAACCAAGCCACCCCACAACTGTGACAATGTTCCAGATGTGCCCCCCGAATGGGTGGCTCCTGAGAGACGGCAGAAGAACAACTTGGACAGGTATTCATCGGGGGCCTCCTTAAAATCGGTTATGGGATTATCATAGGTGATTTTCTTGATATTTACAAATTCAATGTTTAAATATAAAATATAGAAAATAGCTATAATAAATAAAAGTCTCCCCCCCAAAGTCAAGTTCTAAAATAACGCTGAAAGTTTGGAGAACAAAATACCATGAACTGGCTCAATTATCACCATCTCTATTATTTCTGGATGGTGGCCCGCGAAGGCAGCATCACACGGGCCTGCGAAAAACTCCACCTCTCCCAGCCCACCGTCAGCACCCAATTGCAAGAATTGGAAAGAGCCGCGGGTCAAAAACTGTTTGTGCGCAGCGGCCGCAATCAGTCGCTGACTGAGATGGGACAAATGGTCTACCGCTACGCAGAAGAGATCTTTAACCTCGGCCAAGAATTACAGCAATTTCTTTCGGGCTCAGCCAGTGGCGATCGCCCAATGCGCCTGACAATCGGGATTACAGATTCACTGCCCAAACGGGTCTCCTACCGCATTTTGGAGCCTTTGTTGCACTACCATCTGCCCGTCCAATTTGTCTGCATGGAAGACGATAATCTCGAAGGGCTTTTGCAACGCCTCTCGCGCTTCGAATTGGATCTTGTGCTGGCGGATGCCCCAATCAGCGCCAGCAGTCGCATCAAAGCATATAACCACCTTTTGGGTGAATCGGGGGTGAGTTTCTTTGCGACAGAAGCGCTGCAGCAAGCTTATGGCAGCGATTTTCCCCGCTCGTTGCAAGGTGCCCCTCTGCTCTTGCCCTCCCACAATACCGCCTTGCGCCGGGAGCTCGACGAATGGTTGGCCTTTAACAGCCTCGAACCGAATATTATCGCTGAATTTGACGATATGGCCCTGCTCAAGGTCTTTGGTCAGCAAGGCCATGGGATTTTTTGCCTGCCCACGGTGATCGAAGCCGATCTCGTCAAAGGCCTCAAAGTCAAAGTGCTGGGACGCGATGCGTCGATCAAAAACAATTTTTATGCCATTTCAATCGACCGCAAAATCCGCAATCCCGCTGTCGTGCATTTGATTGAAACCGCACGTCAGCAACTCTTTTAAAGCCTTTTAGCAGGGGCCACTAAAAAGAATGGCCATGGGTGCGGGCATGTAAATAGGCCACCGCAGTGGGAAAGGGCTTTAAGGCCCGAATCAGCAGGTCGGAACTCTGGGGCTGGCGCAAAAAGCGCTGTAAAATTTGCCCGGTCTGAATCCGGCGCAAAAAGAGGGCGTTCCAAGCCAAGGCGTAGTTCTGCTCCAATTGTTCGGCACTGATCTGGCCCTGCAGATAAAGGGGAATCCATTCCACAAGCAGGGCTGCCGCTCGCAGCGCCATGCTCATCCCATTGCCACTCAGCGGCGCAATCATACCGGCGGTATCCCCCGCCATCAGAATATGCCCTTCAACCGGGGCCTTGGGTAAAAAATGGACCTGGGCAATCACCAGCGGTTTGGCATAAAGGTGCGTGATCTGCCCCAAAAGCTGTTTGAGAAAGGGGTTGCGGCTCAAAATCCGGCTTTGCAATTCGGGAATCTCCCCACCACAGTCTTTGAGTTTTTGGCCTTCGACCAAATAAGCCAGGCAAAATTTTCCCGCTTCAATCGCTGAAATACCACAATACCCCCCCTCAAAGCTGTGTAAAGCGACCAAATCACGCGGAAAATCTGCCTGAACATGGTATTTGACCCCGACAAAGGCCTGAGAGCGGTAGCGGGTTTGCATAAATCTGCGCTGTAACTGCAAGTCCAAATTGGCGTATTTGCCCCAGGTACCACAGACCACCCGTGCCCGCAGTTCACCCGCTCGGGTGGCTATCACAAAAGCACCAGGGCCCCCACTGACCTGTTGAACAAGACAACTTTCGCGCACTTCGGCCCCCGCTGCGCGGGCCAATTGAACCAATTCGGCATCCAATTTGTAGCGACTCAGTCCCAGCCCTCCCGGCTGTAGGGCAAAAGCCAATTCTCGGCCCTGGGGCGAAGAAAAACAGGCCCGCTCAATCTGTGGCAAGTCCCATGCATCCAGTGGCACCCCCAAGCGCTTTAAAAAGGGCAGCGACTCCTGGGCCAGATATTCACCACAGACCTTGTGAAACGGATAAGCCATTTTTTCCAACAAGACCACACGCCAACCCTGGCGGGCCAAGAGCACAGCGGCGGCCAAACCCGCCAGCCCCCCCCCCACCAGGGCCACATCATAATCGGCTGAAGGCCAGGCTTCAGACATAGCCCAGCACCCGATAGCGAAAGGCCCAACACCACTCTAAATCGGCATTCCAGCCGGTTTCCATCAGGGCCTCAGCCAGCTCTGCGCGCGAAAACCCCCGCCAGACCGAGAGTGGTGCATCGTGTTTGACCAAATGTGAACGTGAAAAAAGAGCGGTTAAAACACGGATTCCCCACCAAGCCAGTGGATGGCGGTGCAAATCATTGATCAAAAGCCCTCTTTTGGTAGATTTACGTGCCCAGCTTAAAAATTCGCGCAATTGAAAAGAATCAAGGTGGTGACAAAAAAGCGAACTCAGGACAATATCATACTCAGCCTCAAGCAGGCGGTAGTCTGAGCAAATCCAATCAATTTCGAAGCCCTGACAAGCTTGTCGGGCAAAGGCCAGGCATTCGGGCTTGAGATCAACCCCTGTGAGAACAAGCGAAAAAGGGTGTTTGGAGCCACCCAACGTCTTCTTTGCGCTCTGAACTTCTCTCTGCCACCAAGTCGCAATCGCTTTGAGGGTATCTCCGCCACCACAGCCAATATCCACAATCCGCACCACCCCATCTTCGGGCCCCTCTGGCAAACTGGCCAGTAGGCGTTGCAACCCCCGCAAGGTCACAGCATGGCCTCCCAGCCAGCGGTTGATCGTGTCGAGTTCTGCGAGGTTTCGCCAGAGATCTGCGCGGGGAATATCTGGCGCATCGAGCAGTTCCAGGGCCTGAGAGCGCTGACGCAAATCCGGCCCCCATCTCAGCCCCGCCATTATTCCACCACAGTCAAGAGCGCGGTTTCCAAGGTCAGACCGGGCCCAAAAGCCGCTGCCAAGACCCGCTCCTGGGGCTGCCAAAGCATAAAGCGCTCCCAGATCCGCTCCAGCACAAAGAGCACTGTCGGTGAAGACATATTGCCACATTCCGCCAAAATCTGGCGTGAGGCGGCCAAAACAGGCAAGCCCAAGGCCATTTCGGTGACCTCAACAATTTTGCGCCCACCGGGGTGAATCGCCCAATGGGCGACATCCGCCTGGCTCAACCCCAAGTTTCCCAAGGCCCGCTCCACCAGCGGTCCAATGCCCTGCTGCAACAATTCGGGCACATAAGCACTCAGGCGCATCAAAAAACCGCTTTCAGAGAGATCCCAGGCCATGTCTGACCAGCCCTGCAAAGCCACTTCGGAGGCAAAACCTGTGAGTTCTAAAACAGGCTGCTGGGGGCGTTTGGCCTCACCACAGAGCAGGGCCGCCGCCGCGCCATCGGCAAAGAGCAAATTGGCGGCGAGATTGTCTGGGCTGGGATCTTTTTGAAAATGTAGGGTGCACAACTCAACACAGA
>JBFWRL010000031.1:0-41293 GCA_050248915.1 Candidatus Sericytochromatia bacterium | reverse complement strand
ATTGACCAATTCTTCGGAGGCAGAGCCCTTGTTTAAATAGCCCGAGGCACCGGCCTAGAGCATGCGTGTGGCGTACTGCTGCTCCGAGTGCATGGTGAGGATCAAAACGGGCAAGCTGGGCCATTTTACCCGAATCTGCTTGAGCACTTCCAATCCGTTTTGGTCACCCAGATTGATGTCCAAAATCACGGCGTCTATTTCGTTTTCATCGAGTTTTTGTAGGGTTTCATAGCCGCTGGCGGCCTCTGCTGTAACTTTAAAATCCGGCAGGCCCGAAAGAATTTGTTTCAGGCCTTCACGCACGATGGCGTGGTCGTCGGCAATCAAAATACGGATCATGGGATCACTTCCTCTAAACAGACTTGAACAAAAATAGTGGTGCCTTTGCCTTGAACCCCTTGAATCGAGACATCCCCATTCCAAGGCAAAACCCGTTCACGCATCCCCATCAGCCCAAGAGAGAGGGGATGATTTATTTGGCTACTTTCTATACCCTTGCCGTCATCTTGAATTTGCAGCGAGACGGCTTGTCCGACCTTTTCAAGTTTCAGCTGCACATTTTGGGCCTCAGCATGGCGCATGATATTGGTCAGGGATTCTTGGCAAATTCTAAACAGGGTAATAGAAAGCGGGAGGGGCAAATCGAGTTCTTCGGGATCAATTTGCAACTTACACATCAAACCCGTTCGCTCGCTGAACTCTTGAACAAGCCATTCCAAGGCCGCTTCTAAGCCCAGATCATCGAGAATTCCTGGGCGCAATTCCGCGCAAATGCGTTGAATGGTTGTGATGGTATCACTGACCAAGGGGATCATTCTTTGGATTTTTTGTTCGAGAAGGGGTTGCCCAGTCAATTGTTGGTTTAACCAAGCCAGATCTATTTTTAAAGCGGTCATGGCCTGGCCCAATTCGTCGTGAATTTCACGGGAAATGCGCTTTTGCTGCTCTTCTTGGATCGAGATCAAATGACTGGCAAGCGCGCGTAATTGCATATGGGTCTGAGCCAAACGCTTTTCGGCATTGCGACGTTGGGAGATTTCGTCTTGCAGGGCCGAAATCATGTCAGATAATTCTTCTGTGCGCGCCAAAACCCGGGCCTCCAATTCGGCCTGATACCGAGACAATTCAGCCTCAGCTTCACGTCGCTGTTGCAAATGGTAGACCTGCTGTTCCGCAATCCGAATTCGCACTTCCAAAAGTGGGATTTCGAGGGGTTTGGCCAGGTAATCGTCGGCCCCAGCTTCCAGCACTTCGAGCAGATCTTCGCGGGCGTTGCGGGCTGTGATCACACAGATATAGATATAGGAGCCCAAAGGGTGTAAACGCAGTCGTTTACACAACTCCAAACCACTCATACCAGAAAAGACCCAATCGGTGATCACCAGCTCAAAATGTTCTGATTGAAAACGCTCCCAAGCGGCCTCTGCGCTGTTTTCAACACAGACCTCATATCCCAAACGGGTGAGTCGGCGTTCAAAGAGCAGACTCATACTGATATCATCTTCGACCAACAATAGTTTCATTTCACCGTATTAAACCCGATTTAGCGGCGTTGATAGCGATCCTCAAAGCGGACGATATCGTCTTCCCCCAAGTAGGCCCCTGATTGAACTTCGATCAATTCGAGATCAATATTACCAGGATTTTCGAGCCGGTGAATGGTCCCCACGGGAATATAGACCGATTCATTTTCGGTGAGCAGTGCGATTTTTTCACCACAGGTCACACGAGCGGTGCCTTTGACAACCACCCAGTGTTCAGAGCGATGGTGGTGCATTTGTTTTGAAAGCGCTTGCCCAGGATGAACCGTGATTCGTTTGACCTGAAAGCGCTCGCCTTGGTCTACGGTTTCATAAAAGCCCCAAGGCCGGGCCACGCGGGTGTGGTTTTCGACTTCGGGACGGCGCATCTGCTGCATCGTCAAAACGGCCTCTTTCACATTTTGAGCCTGGCTGCGGTGGGTCACCAAAACAGCATCGGGAGTTTCCACCACAATCAGATCTTCGACTCCCACTGCTGTTAGCAAACGGCTTTGACTGAACAGCAAATTATTTTGAGCCTGAAAAGTGAGTACATCTCCGTGACAGGCATTGCCTTTGCCATCTTGGGCCAATAAAGCCTGAAAAGCATCCCAAGACCCCACATCTGACCAGCCGGCGTTCAATTTCAACACCGCTGCCCGTTGGGTTTTTTCTAAAACAGCATAGTCACAGGCCAGGGCCGGACAAGCCTCAAAAGCATGGGCCTCGGGTCTAAAAAAGTGCATATCTTTTTGACCCGCTGCAAAGGCCGCCTGACAGGCTTGTAAAATGTCGGGAGCGAAGATCTGCATTTCTTGCAACCAGGTTTGGGCTTTTAGCGCAATCATGCCACTGTTCCAGAGGTAATTGCCCTGGTTTAAATAAGTTTGGGCTTGGCTGAGGTTGGGTTTTTCGATAAACGCCACAATCTTTTCTTCTTCTGCCAAAATATAGCCATACCCGGTTTCAGGCCGATCGGGCTGAATCCCAAAGGTCACGATTTTACCCGCTGCCGCCAACTCCCCCGCACGGGGCAGCAAATCCCGCAAGGCAGAAGGATTTTGCATTGCATGATCTGCGGGCAGAACCAAAAGCAGACTTTCAGGATTCTGGGCCTGGGCCCAGAGCGCCGCCAAAGTCAATGCTGGCGCTGTATTTCGCGCAATTGGTTCGAGCAGAATGGCTGCAGGGGTTTCTGCCAATTGCCGCAGTTGTTCGGCCACCAAAAAGCGATGATTTTCATGGCTGACCACCAAGGGTGTTTGAACCCCCTGGAGATCTTGAAAGCGCATCAGGGTCTGTTGAAACAGTGAAGGGGCTGAACCTGTTTGCACAAATTGTTTGGGAAAGGCCTCCCGAGAAAGGGGCCAGAGTCGGGTGCCGGAGCCCCCACAAAGGATGACCGGTTGCCAATATTGCATGTTTGTTTTCCTCGCCACAGTGATATGTCTGTCTTTATTCTCTCGAAGAATTCAAAACACAGGCATCGGGAAAAGCCGGAGATCCGTATGAGAAATTTCTGACAGGGCTCTTTAACTTGGACCTCGAAAAGATGGGGTATAATGGAAAAGGCATACAAGTTTATACAGCCAAATTGAGTCAGTTTATTCGTTTACAAAAAGGAGTTCAGCCATGACCACTGCTGCTCAAGCCACCTCTTTGGCCCCCCCTTTGGCCACACTCAAGCAGATCTTTGGCTATTCTTCCTTTCGCCCCCTGCAAGCAGAGATCATCACGGGCCTGATTGAGGGCCAAGATGCCTTTGTCTTGATGCCCACAGGCGGCGGAAAATCGCTCTGCTACCAAATTCCGGCCCTGCACCGCCCCGGCGTGGGGATTGTGGTCTCGCCGCTGATCTCCCTGATGAAAGATCAGGTCGATGCCCTGCGCGAAAACGGGGTCAGCGCCGCCTGTTACAACTCCTCGCTGGGCCAAGCGGAGTCGCGACGGGTGCTGGCCAAACTCCATGCCGGTGAACTTGATCTCTTGTATATTGCCCCCGAGCGCCTGCTCAGTGATGGCTTTCTGGAGCGTTTAAAAGAGCTGGAAATCGCCCTCTTTGCAATCGATGAGGCCCATTGTATCTCCCAGTGGGGCCACGACTTTCGGCCCGAATACAGCCAATTGGGCATTTTGCGGGAGCATTTCCCAGAGGTGCCTTTGATTGCCCTGACGGCCACCGCAGAGGCCCATACCCGCCAAGATATTCTCAAACTGCTGCAATTGCCCCCCGAGCGCAGTTTTGTTTCGGGCTTTGATCGGCCCAATATCCGCTATACCGTGCTCGAAAAGAACAAACCCGCAGAGCAATTGGTGACTTTTCTCAAAGAACACAGCGACGAAGCGGGCATTGTCTATTGCCTGAGCCGCAAACAGGTCGAAAAAGTGACCCAAATGCTCGTCGATCGCGGCTATGCCGCAGCGGCCTATCATGCAGGTCTCAGTGCGGGTGAACGCAAACGGGTGCAAAACGAATTTTTACAAGACAATTTGCAATTGATCGTGGCCACCGTGGCCTTTGGCATGGGCATCGACAAATCCAATGTACGCTTTATCGTACACTATGACCTCCCCAAAAATATTGAGGGCTATTACCAAGAAACTGGGCGGGCTGGCCGCGATGGCATGCCTGCTGAAGCCTTGCTCTTGTTTGGTTTTGGCGATGTGGCCATTGCCCGCGGCCTGATCGAAAACTCCGAAAATCCCGAACGCCGCCGGATCGAAAGCCACAAGCTCAATTCCATGATCGGTTTTGCCGAAGCCCTGAGCTGCCGCCGCCGCATTTTGATTGGCTATTTTGGCGAAAGTCCAACCCAGGACTGCGGCAATTGTGATATCTGCTTGAACCCACCCGAGATGTTGGAAGTGACTGTGGATGCACAAAAGGCCCTGTCGTGTGTCTATTGGCTCAAACAGCGCTTTGGCATGGCTTATGTGATCGACGTTTTAAGAGGCAGCGGCCCCAACCATGAGCGCATTTTGCAAAGGGGCCACGACCAGCTCAGCACCTATGGCATTGGCGCTGAGCAAAGCGCAGATTATTGGCGCAATCTGCTGCGGCATTTGGTACATCGCGGCTTTCTCTCTCAAGATGTGGGCGATTATTCGGTGCTCAAATTGTTGCAGCCCGCCAAAGCCCTGATGCGCGGCGAAGAGACGCTGATCATGGCCCAGCCCCGTGTGCGGGCCCCCAAAGCCCCGAAAGAGAAAAAGGGCAAACGCAAAGCCTCAGAATTTGACTACAACCCCTCGCTCTTTGAGCGTTTGCGCAAGCTGCGCAAAGAACTCGCAGATCAGGCCGGCATTCCCCCGTATATGATCTTCAGCGATGCCACCCTGGCTGAGATGGCCGATAAACAGCCCCAAAGCAACGAAGCCCTGCTCAAGGTCAGTGGCATTGGCGCGCATAAGTTGGAGAAGTATGGCGAGGCGTTTTTAGAGGCGTTGCTTCAATAGACATACCCATTCAGAGGGTAAGGCGCCACCTGGGCAAAGGTCAGTTTGTCGGTTGCCCCTTGAATTCTTCAATTATCAGGGGTAAGATGAAATGTATATACCAATTGTGTATACATTAAATTTCTTGAGGTCTTGTCATGTTGAAAACAAAAGTCTTTAAAAGTGGCAATAGTCAGGCCATTCGCCTACCGAAAGAATATCAACTGAATCAAAAAGAAGTCTGGCTTGAAAAAGTAAACGACACGCTTGTGATCCGCTTAAAGCCAGCGAATTGGCAAGATTGGGCTAAAAATTTAAGCGCCTTTAGTTCTGATTTTATGGATCAACGCAATCAGCCCGCGATTCAAGAACGAGAAGATTTTTAATGCGTTATTTGCTCGATACAAATATTTGTATCTATGTTATCAAACAACGTCCTATCCATGTTTTGCAGCGTTTTTATCAAGAAGATACAGCTCAGATTGGGCTGTCGAGTATTAGTCTCTTTGAATTGCAATATGGTGTCTCCAAAAGTTCAAAACCAGAACAAAATGCAACTGCTTTGCAGGCTTTCATTCTCCCACTGATGATTTTGAATTTTGACCAGGAAACTGCCGTTCACGCTGGTATCATTCGGGCTCAATTAGAACAACAAGGCCAAATCATTGGCGCTTATGACCTTTTAATTGCAGCACACGCTTTACAGCACAATCTAGTATTAGTCAGTCATAATGTCAAAGAATTCCAACATGTTCCAAACTTAAAATTAGAAAACTGGGTCACGGTTTAATTCGTGCGTCCAGCCCAAGCAGTTGAAGCCCTGACGCGACTATAATTTAATATCTGAAGGCGCATTTCGCTGTTGTTTGGCCTTCTCTTTTTCTAAATATTTTTGGTAAATTTTCATGTTTTTCGCTAAAATACGGGCACTGTTCTGCGCTTCTATTTTGGAGATTATTTTGAGAGAAAAATAGGGTGTTTTGCCCATGACACCCGTATTGCTTACTTCAAATCCATATTGGTTTCCTAAAAATATCTTCACGTCTTCAGTCCACGCAAAAAGCTTATATTGACTGTTTTCTGGAAGATTTCTTCGGTAATACGACATTGGCGCTTCTTCAGTATATTCATTCCCTTGGAAAATGAGCTTTGATTGTGCAAAGTCATTTGCCAAAGCCGAATGATAAACATTGGTTAAAATTAACCTCGCTTTGGGGTTTTCTCTTGTCCAAAAATGGAGATATTCAAGATCTTCCCAAGGTCTTTTATCCGAATATTCATCCATGGCTTTATTTGGATTGTATTTACGCCGAACAAGATGGAGAGACTCTTCCCACAGCTTGGCTTGTTTATCTCCATTTATCTCGGAATCATAATAGAGTTCAACATCCAAAAAAACAGTGTCTTGCAATTGGCGAAAGGCAATTATTTTCCAAAAATCCATGCCACTGAGCGGCCCCACGAAATGACTCGATAAAAATGGATGTTTTTTAATCCAATTTAAAGTCTCAGCATACGAATCGCCGGGGTAAGCAAAGGCCGAACTTGAAAAGGAGAACGAAGCCAATATGGATGCCAAAATTGCCATTTTTTTCATTGCGTGTCTTTCCTTGTTTGCTTATGATGAATACGTCAGCCCATGTCAGGGATCATTAAAGGTGCATCATGAATTCTGAATTTCGTCTGCGCATCAACCGCGACAGTCTGGCCGCCGCCCGACGCGAGCTAGGCCGAGAGCAAGTCTATGTATTTTCGCACGACGGTCGCCCGATCAGCCTTTTTGAGGCCGGGGATTTTTATCAGCGGGGCTTGAGCAATGCCTGGTTACACAAAGGCCGTGAAAGTGTGGCAGGCAAGATCCGGCGTTTTCGCCGCCCACTGCCTTTAGAACAGGCCGAAGCCCGTTTAGCGCAGATTCACGCCGATCTTAGCAGCCAGCTCACTGCCGGCTCGTTCAGTCCAGAGCAGGCCGAAGCCGTGACAAATATCTTGCATTGGACGCCAGATCGCCTGAGGGAACAGGGGCACCAATTTGCTGAGATCTACCAGCCCATCAGCATCTTACCACCTGATCAGTACCTCGGAATCGTGGTCCAGCTCACGGTGGGCTGCTCGTATAACGCCTGTAATTTCTGCAACTTTTACAAAGACCGCAAATTCCAGGTGCGCAGCCCAGCGGCGTTTACCCAGCACATAAAGGCGGTTCAGGCTTTTCTGGGGCCTGCAGCGGCGATGCGCAAAGGGATATTTTTGGCCGACGGCGACGCTTTGATGACGCCGCAGCCCTTGCTTTTGCAAGCCATGTCGCTCCTGCGCCAGAGCTGGCCGGCTTTGCCTATTTACAGTTTTATGGACGCGTTTCGCCCCCAAGCCAAAAGCCCAGAACAGTGGCGGGAGCTACAAGAGGGGGGATTGAGCCGCGTCTACCTGGGCATAGAAACCGCAGATCCCGCCCTACTGGCGTTTTTGAACAAACCCGGCAGCCCAGAGCTGATGTTGAGCGAATGCCAAAAGCTCAAAGCGGCAGGACTGAATCTGGGTTTGATCTTGATGATCGGGGCGGGGGGAAAGCAATATGCCCAGGCGCATTTCAAGGCCTCAACCGCACTTTTGATGGCCTTGCCCCTCGACCGCAACGATTTTATTTTTCTGTCTGAATTTGTGCCTCACCCAGATCAGCCCTACTTTGAACTGGCCCAGCAAGCCGGTTTGATCCCCTTGTCTGAAGTTGAATTGCAGATCGAGATTCAGCTCTGGCGAGAGGCATTAAAAGATCTGCCGGCCAGATGTGTGCCGTATCATCTGCAGGAGTTCATTTATTAATGAAGATCCCCGGTCAAGAGGCTCTCTGGGCCAGCTCTATTTTCCCCTGAGATCTTTGCCCAAATCTTTACCCAAGCGCTCCAGCGTCTTTTCTGTCACCACAAAATCCACGTTTTCAGTTTCGGTCTCTTCGCGTTTGTAGCGTTTGCGCTCCAGCTGGGTCTGGCCATCTTTGTGCAGCTCCATTTGGAAATATTCCACGTCTTGGGGACTGCTTTGGGGCTCATCACTGCGCAGGGTGACCACTTCGTGGGCAGAGTCAGTTTCAACCACACGCAGGTCTTCGTCGAGATAGGTGATTTTTTTGGCCAGGTCTTCGGCTTTTTGCACCAGGGCTTCAAAGTTTTCGCTGGCATTTCCCTGCGCGCGAATCTTGCGCACCTTGCTGCTCAGACGATCTTTTTCGATCTCTTCGATCTCCAAATCGTGGCGCTGGGTTTTGGGCAAATCTGTCATACACCGTGCTCCTGTCTGTTTTGGGCAAATGGCTTTGGGCCCTGTTTTAAGTATAACCTCTCATCTGCATTTGGCGTGAGAGGGTTAAAAAAGGTCCCCGCTTGTGCCAAATACTTTGTTAGAATGAATGCCCATCCGAATCACAGAGGTCGTGCGACATGAAACGCCTGTTCACCCCATTTTTGGCCTTGAGCCTGTTTTTCGGCGCTACCCCTGCGCCTGCGGGTTTGGCCAGTTCTGCGCCTGTATCTGGGTCTTTTCAGATGGCCCGCAACGTCTCTGGCCCAGCCGCCCATCCCCAATGGCAGGCCTGGGTGGATCGCTATTTTGCCGACTATCTGCAAAACAACCCGACCTATGCCACCTATCTTGGTCAACACAATTTTGACCACGCTTTAGAAGATTACAGCAAAGACGCTGTGGAAGCAGACATCCGCGACAATAAACGCTATTTGGCTGAATTGGCAGCCTTTTCGCCAGCACAACTTAGCCCGCTTGAGGCCGAAGATCGCGAATTGCTGATGGCCCATTTACAGGCCCAATTGCTTGAAGCCGAGCAGATCCGAGGCTGGGAGAAGAATCCCGACAGCTATGCCGGTGGGGCCAGCGAAACCATCTACACCTTGATCTCGCGCAGTTTTGCCCCACCCGAGCAGCGTTTAAAAGCCGTGATTGCCCGCGAAAAACAAATACCCGCCATTTTTGCCGCTGCCCGCGCCAATCTCAAAAACCCGCCCAAAATCTTCACCGAAGTTGCTATTGAACAAATCCCCGACATGATTCCCTTCTTCGAAAACGATGTGCCTGCGGCATTTAAAGACGTCAAAGATCCCGCCCTTTTGGCCCAATTTCAGACGGCCAACCAAAGGGTGATTGCCGAACTCAAGACCTATTTGGATTGGCTCAAAAGCGATTTGTTGCCGCGTTCAAACGGGGATTTTCGCATTGGGGCCGAAAACTACCGCAAAAAATTGCTTTACGATGAAAAGGTGGATTTGCCCCTGCCACGCCTCTTGGAAATTGGCTACGCAGATTTGCGCAAAAACCAGGCCCAATTTAAAGCGGTTGCGGCCCAACTCGATCCCAAAAGCAGCCCCGAAGAAGTCTTGGCCGCGCTGGGCAAAGACCATCCAGCCCCTGAAAAGCTCTTGCAGAGCTTCAGAGACGTGCTCGGCGGGATTCAGGCCTTTATTGTTCAGAAGCAGATCCTCACCATTCCCTCCCAGGTACCGCCGCTGATTGCAGAGACCCCTTCCTTTATGCGGGCCATGACCTTTGCCTCAATGGACACCCCCGGCCCCTTTGAAGCCAAAGCCACCGAAGCCTATTTTAATGTGACTCTGCCCGATCCCACTTGGCCAGCGGCAGACATTGAGGAGTATATGGCGGGTTTTAACTATGGCGTGATTATTTCAACAGCCATTCACGAAGCTTATCCCGGCCATTATATCCAGTTTCTCTGGGCCCAAAAGGCCCCCAGCAAGGTGCGGCAGATTCTCTCTGCTGCCAGCAATTTTGAAGGCTGGGCCCATTATTGTGAGCAAATGATGCTCGATGAGGGCTATGGCCAGGGCGATCTCAAGCTGCGCCTGGGCCAATTACAAGACGCCCTGCTTCGCAATGCCCGGTACATTGTTGGCATTCAAATGCACACAGGTCAAATGAGCTTTGAAGAAGGCGTGGACTTCTTTGTCACAGAGGGTTACCAATCGCGCACCAATGCCCTGCTCGAAACCCGGCGTGGCACGGCAGATCCGACCTATCTCTACTACACCCTGGGCAAACTCATGCTGCAGAAACTGCGGGTGGATTACCAGGCCCTCAAAGGCCAAGATTTTTCGCTGCGCGAATTTCACGATGCTTTTTTGAGCGAAGGACTGCCCCCGATCAGCCTGATTCGCAAAAAGTTGTTGGGCAATGACAGTCCCGTTCTTTAGGGCCAAGCCTTTTCGGGCCATCCTCACAGCTCTGTCGCTGGCAGGTTCTCTGACTGCATGGCCCCCCCCTGCGCGGGCAAATGTCCCCTGCAAACCCGATTTCCCCTTTCAGCAAAACTGGCGGGGGGGTGATGGGATCTTTTCTGTGCCTCTGCTCTCGGGCAAAACGGTCTGGCTCTTTGGCGATAGTTTTGTTGTGGATATTGAAAACAAAGAAGCGGGCCCCAAACGCACCCAGGCCACGATGGTGGCCAATAGCCTGGGAATTTCAAGCTGTGGGCCCGAGGGCTTTAAACTGGATTATTTTTTTCGCCAGACAACCCAGCAGGTAGGAAACCGGATTGAGCAACAGCCCGCCGCTTTTTTTCTGCCTCCCCCTTTGGCCTCACACAAGCGCAAGTATTGGCCGGTCCATGGCATTGAAGAAAGGGCCAAGCTCTATCTTCTGCTAGAAGAGGTGGAAACCACCGCTGGGCCCGAAAACGGCTTTAATTTTGCGATCAAAGGCGTGACTGTGGCGGAAATCGCCAATTACAGCGATTACCCGTTAAAATGGCAAATCAACTACAGGCCCTTGAGTCAAAGCTCAACCACCATTCCCGGCATTGCCTTGGTCAAATCTGGCGCTTTCCTCTACCTGCTTGCGGTGCGCGAGGATGCCATCAAAAAGCACCCGCTCTTACTCAACCGGGTCGCGCTCAGTGATCTGGGCCAATCTCCCTGGCCTTTGCATTATTTTAGCCAAGATCAGCGCTGGAAGCCGGGATTGGATGGCCCCGATGCCCAGATTTTGGTGCCTGAAGGGGCCACAGAGGCCTCGCTGCACTTCGACCCACACAGCCAAAAATGGGTGATGGTGCATACCCATTCGGCTTTTTTTAGCCGCGAGGTGGTGATTCGCACGGCCCCCATGCTCACAGGGCCCTGGACAGGGCAGGTCAAACACATTCCTTTTTACACGGAGATGATGCCCGAAACCCCAGGTTATGACAAAGACACCTTTTGTTATGCTGCAAAAGCCCATCCGGCATTTTCGCGTGGCAATGAATTGGGCGTGAGTTATGCCTGCAATTCGCTTAATTTTGAGACCTTGTTACGCAGAAATGATCTCTACCGACCGGTGTTCAAAGAGCTGACTTTGCCCGAGACAAATCACTAGTTTACTTTTTTGAAAAGTTAACATATACTGGAAAAAGTTTCTCACACAGCAGGAGTTAAATTGATGCAAAAAAACCAGATTTCTTTACTTTCCCTCTGTCTTTTCACCGTGTTGGCCTGCCAGCCAGTTTCACAAATCGCCCCAACCCCAGCCAAGCTCAGCCCCGAAGCTTATGCACAGCAAATTTCAAATCTCTACAAAGACTTTGGCAAAAGCAATTTAGAGGGCGTCAAAGCCAATCCCCTCGCCCTGTCTTTTGCCATGAACAGCGGGGGGAGATCGATTTCTGGTTTGCCAACGTCCTCTGTCTCAGCGCCCAGCACGGGCAGCCCCAATTTGCTCACCCCCCAACTCGGTTTCAACAGCACACCGGCTCCCAGTTCGCCGGTTTCCTCAGCCCCAACCACCGTTTCCCCCGAAGCGGAGAGCAGCCGAAATGCCTTACTCAACAGTCTGGCTGATGTTTACAAAGTTTCATTGCAGGCCAATTTAAAGGCCCTCCAACAAATGAAATCCAAACTGTCATCGATCACACCCCCAGCTGAGGTTCAGGCCAAACACAGCCTGCTCTTAAGCTATTTTTCCCAAAGCGAAACACTCTTTCAATCACTGCAAAAAGAGGTGGAGTTTTCTGATTCCAGTACGTTCTCAAAACAGATGAACGACTTTTACACCCGCAACCAAGCTCAATTTGCCAAAATCGAAGCAATGACAGCCGAAGTACAAACCATTTTGGTTGGATTTAAATTAGATGGACTGAGGGCGGAAAGCCGCAGTAAACAACAGGGTAGCGTTTTAACTGCCGTGGATTATAAAGCAAAAGCAAAAGCCATTTTTGCCAAAGCCGGTACCATTGGCAGTTCATTTTTATCACCGATGCCTGCACTCTCAGCACAATCCCCCCTTCCCAATCCTTCTGAGCAGCCCAAAGATCCCATCAGCCGAATTAAGTATATGAATGCAGAGAGTCTGGCAGTGGTTGAAGCCTTTGTAGCTTTACATCCACCAGATGAATTACAGACTGCCCATTTGGGCATTTATGCCTACTTAAAAGACGGACAAGCCTTACAAAGCCGCATGGGTGAATGGGTGATCAAAATGTTGGAAAAAGATCCCAAGGTTTTAGAGAACCCACAAACCCTGATGCTTGGCCTGTACACTGACACAGATTTATTGCAACTCACTATGGATTTTTACCTTTTGGCTTCATCCCTGTCAAAATACATGGCTGAACTCAATTAGCGTCAGGCAGCCCTTGCCGTTGCATCATTTGGCTGCGCCGCATCAGCTCGGTGCGGGGGGAAGCTACGCGGTCGATAAACAAGATGCCATCAAGGTGGTCAATTTCGTGTTGGATCACCACGGCTTCAAATTTGGCGGCTTGAATTTCAAAGGTCATGCCCGTCGGGTCTTGGGCCTGAACGCGGATTCGGCGAGCGCGGCTGACCGGGCCGAGATAATCGGGCAGCGACATACAGCCTTCGCGCATACTGTAATGATCTTCACGCGCCAGAATCACGGGGTTGACCAGCACCAATTGGCCTTGGCTCTTTTTGACATGTTTAGAGCAGTCAATCACGATGATGCGCAAAAGCGCGCCAATTTGTGGGGCGGCAATGCCAACAGAATGCCCCGAAGCACTCATGGTATCGCAGAGGTCTTGAATCACTTGCTGGGCCGCGCTAAAATCTGCCACCGCCAACGCATTTTGGCGCAGACGGGGATCGGGATAGACCAAAACCTCGCGAATCGCCATGTTTAAATTTCGAGCTGTTCAAGTGGGTGAAAATGTGCATCCACACCCATTTCGAGGGCCACGGCTTGCAAGGCCTGTTTTAGGGCGACTTGATCCAGGCTCAGGGGCACAAAGGTCTCCATGATCATGGCATAGAGCGGGGGTTGACTACCGTCCAGCAAGCGGGTGTTCACGTCAGTAATATTCACATTTTGCTGGGCCAAAAGCTGCGAGAATTTAAAGATCATGCCCGCCTGATCGCGCCCGAGGACCGAAAGAGAAAAATTGGGCACACACTCGGCACTGCCGTGTAAGGTCTCGGCAGGCAAAAGTTGGCGCAAAAACACCCCCAATTGTTGATTCCCCAAGGCAGTTAAAGCACTTTCAAAGTCTTGCAAATCCAGGTCTTCAGGCAATTGTACAATCATCATCATCGTAAATTCAGAGCGCAGGGTGGTCATAAATGAATCGGTCACATTGACCCCAAGGCGATAGAGCAGCCCCGTGGCTTCTGCCACGATGCCGGTTCGGTTTTGGCCCTGAATGGCTATCAAGAATTGGCGCATGCTGTATGGTATCATACAGAAGCCCTAATTTTGAGGTATTCCCCTATGTTTGAGCTTTCCCCGCGTCACAAACGCCGGCCCTCCTGGGCCCTGTTCCAAGCCCCTTTGGCAACGGGCTTTTTTCTGGCCACATTTTTGGCCTGTTCCCAACCTGAAGTCAACTCTGCACCGGCGACCCTCAAAATAGCCACTTACAATGTCGAAAACCTCTTTGATGGCATTCCCGACAATCCCCGCAACAAAAAAGAGAGAGCCAAACCCAAAAAAGAACTCAGGGCCCTGTCTGACATTTTTCACCTTGAGCAACCCGATGTGGTGGCCATGCAAGAGGTGGAGTCACAAAAAACCCTCAAAGACTTCCGCGACAAATACCTCAAAGACATGAATTACCAAGAGCCCATTGTGATCGATGGCAATGACCCAAGGGGCATTGATGTCGCAGTGATGAGCAAATTGCCCATTGTCTCAGTGAAAAGCCACAAAGACTTTAAATTTGAACTCAAAGGCCGCAAACGGGGCTTTGGCCGCGATTTGCTCCAAGTCACACTCAAAGCGCCCAGCGGCTATACCCTGACTGTTTTTGCTGTGCATCTCAAGTCCAAACTCGGCGACAAAAACGAATCCGATGCTGTGCGCCAAGCAGAGGCCCAAGCTATTCAGGGCCTGCTCAAGGCCTTTCAAAGCCAAAATCCCAAAGCCAATTTTCTGGTCATGGGGGATTTTAACGACGAACCCACTTCAGCCCCACTCAAACCCTTGCTTGGGCCCCAAAACCCGCTCGGGTTGGTGGATATTGCTGCCCAAGATCTGGGCATTAAACCCTCGGTTTTTACCTACCATCCCAAAAAGTACCGCTCCCGCATCGACTATATCTTGGTCTCGCCAAGCATGATGCCAGAATACCGGCCCCGCTCGGTCCATATTCAGCAAAACCCAGAGGCCTATTGGGCTTCTGACCATTTGCCTTTGGTTGCTGAATTTGAGGCCCAAGATAAATAACCCATTCCCTGCCGATTCCCCCCATCAGAAAGGATTCCCCATGCTTCCCATTTGTGTCTGTCTGCCTGTTCACAACGATGAAAAATTGCTCAAACAGAGCCTGGATGCCCTCAACGGCCAGGTCGCTGAAATTCTGGTACTGGATCTCGGGGCCGATCCGGCGACTTTACAGGTGGCCAAAGCCTTTGGGGTTAAAATTTTGCCCCTGCAATGGCAGAACCACATGGGCGAAATCTGGGCCGCTGCTCGCCAAGCAGCCGAACAGGAATGGATTGGTTTGGTTTTTCCAGGGGAAATTCCCCACCGCGATTTTTGGTCGGCTTTCAAAAAAAACATGGGCCAAAGCGGCCTGGTCGAAATAGAAGTGGTCTGCCGATCAGCCATCGATATTCGCAGCGAAAGCCGTTTTTTCAAACGTGAACAAACCCAAGCAGACAGCCAGGTCTATTTCCCTCTATTTCGCGAAAGTCTGAGTCGCCGACCTGAGGTGGGGTTTGCGGCGGGCCTTGAGTTAATTGCCCAAGAGACCTGTTGGCTGCGCAGCCCTGAGGTCACAGGCCCCCTCCTGGAAGCCGCCCAAACGTCAGCAGATACACCCACAGGGGTCAAATTGTTGCTGGGTATTCGGGCCTTTGAGCGTCAAAATGACCAACAGGCCAAAGCCATTTTTGAAGAATTGCAAAATCTGGCAGCCCGCTCTGAAGATACCGCCTTTACCTTGCTGGCCACCCGCCTCTACCTGCTCAAAACGCTCTGGGAATTGGGCAAACACCAACAGGCCTTTGAACAGCTTGATCGCTTCCGGCACACCCAATCCACCCTCGAAAAACAACCGGGTCTCTGGGTCTTGCGGGGGGTTATGGCCCGGCATGTCAAAGAAACAGAACTGGCCCAGGCCTGTTTTCAGCAGGCGCTGGAATTGAGTCAAACAGAGAGCCTGCACCTCTTTAATCCGCTCTTGCAAATGCCAGATATCTCCTGGAAACCCTGGATTGGATTGGGTGAACTCTTTCTCGATCAGGGCATGTTTACCCAGGCTTTCCATGCTTTTGCCTCCGCCCGGCAAACCCTGCCCGAACACCCCTATCTGGCAGAACAATTTGTCAAAGCGGCGTTTTTAACCCATAATTATCCTGCACTGGCACCGGTTTTGGTCCAATTCCCTGATCTGCCAGGTCTCTCCACGTCTCTGCACCAAGCCTTAACCAGCTTGGCCCATGCACATCAAGGCTCTTTTAAAGCCCAAGATTCAGAACCCCTGGTAGAAGCATTATTGGCAGAACTCAAACAAGACAGTCTCTCTGCGCTGAATTCCACCAGTCAGCCGTTTTTGCTTTCAGTGGTCTTGGAGTTTTCGCTTTTGTTATTGCAGAATCAGGCCCCCTTGCTGGCCCGACCACTCTTGCAACATCTCACCCTGCGTTTGCCCAATCAGGCCATGCTCTGGCACAATCTGGCTTATAGCTTCTTTGCCTGCAAAGACTACAGTCAGGCTGAAACCTATTACCGACAGGCCTTGATGGCCCAGCCCGACTTTGTCGAAAGCCGCTTTGACCTGGGCAAGGTTTTGGTCATGCAGGGCAAAATTGAGGCGGCCTGTGAAGCCTTCGAACAAATTCTCGAAATCATGCCCCAACACCAACAGTCTCAGAGGGCGTTGGCTCAATTGCGGGGAGAACCCATGCCGGTGGTGCCTGTTAGCCCAGCAGCCACGGCGATTGAGCAGGAGCAAGAAACCCCCTTTGTCTTTGTTTTTCCCCTTGAAGCCAATTGGGAAAACGGCATTGACATTGCCCTCAAGGCCTATTTTGAAGAATTTGTGGCCGGTGATCACGTCATTCTGGCATTGACCCAGAAACAGGCAGGTCCCGAAATTGAGCGGGCCCGAGCCTGGGCCGAACAGCGTTTCACCCCAGATCTTTTGCCCCCTGTTGTGCTCTTAGAACACCCCTTGCCCCTACCACCGAATCAGACCTGTTGGTTGCTGCCCTGCCGCGTTCCCCCGGCCCCGGCGATATTAGAAGCCCTGGCAGAATCGCCCTTTCCGGCACTGGTAACAGGTGTGCCCCAAAGCCATTTGCCCATGGGTCTCTTGCCCAGCCATGTACACAGCGATAGCACCGAACTCAGCGCAAATGCAGATGCCCGGATTTGGTGGGAAATCGACAGCCAGGTCTTAAAAAACCAAATGCGGCTCGCTGTTGAAGGTTTTTTAAATGCCGAGGAGGGAGAGACGGATCCCAGCGCCTGGAGCACCCATTCCCTGCAAGCCAAAGCCAACGTCGCAGCTGAACAGGTCTCCCTGGCCGAAATGGTGGTGCCCCCCAGCCAGGATCAGGACGCGACACGCATCTCAGTCTGTTTAATTGTGCGCAATGAAGAGGCCCTGTTGGGCCGCTGCTTGGAGAGTGTTTCAGCCGATGCCGATGAAATCATCGTGGTGGATACTGGTTCGACTGACCGCACCCTCGAAATCGCCAAATCCTTTGCCAAGGTCAAGGTCTTTGAGCAGGCCTGGGCAGATGATTTTGCCGCGGCCCGCAATGCCGCCTTGGCACAGGCCACATGCCCCTGGATTCTGATGCTGGATGCCGATGAATACCTGCCTGTTGGGTTTATTCCCAGCGCCAAACAATACCTGGCCCATCACCGGGACAGCATTGATGCCTATGTATTTTCGGTCTTGGCTCTCGACGAAGACGGCGTCGAGGTCAGTGCCGATAGCCTGCCGGTGCCGCGGCTCTTTGCCAATAGCCCAGACTACCGCTTTTATGGCCGGGTACACGAATTGCTGATGCACCGAGCCCAAAAGCGGATGGTTTATGTGCATATTCAGGGTTTGCCGATTTATCACCAGGGGTACCAACTGCAAATCCGGCAAGACAAAAACAAATTGATGCGCGACACAGGACTGATGGAACGTATGATTGCCGAATCTCCCCAAGCCCCCGAAACAGAACGCATGTACCTGATTTTGGGACAAGCCCAAGAAAAAGCCGAAAACTGGGACAAGGCCCTGGACTATTACCGCCTGGGGTTGGCCCAAATTGGAGAGGCGTCGCCGATCCGCGATACGCTGCAAAAGGGCGTTTGGCGTGTCGAATTGCGCAAAGGGGATCCCCGACCTGTACACCAAGCCATTGAGCCCCACGCTTGCCAAGACCCTGAAGCGCTTTTGCTCTGGGCCGAAGCATGCCAGCAGATGGGTCTGCGCGAAGAGGCCCTGCGTGGCTATGAATTGGCCTTGGCCGTTTTGGAACGCATCGCCATTCAACCAGATATTTACAGTCTGCGCCCCAGCCGCAGCCAATTGCTGGAAAAACTGGCCTTGGCTTATGAACAGGCCGGACAACCTGCGACAGCCCTGTATTTTAGCGAACGTTTGGTCAAAGAAAATCCAAATCGGGCAGAGTCTTGGCACCATTACCGCAAATTACATCAATTGGCGGGCCTGGCCTGAGGGCTGGATATAAAGCCCCATGCTTTGTTAAAATAATAAAAAACAGGATGGTGCCGCCATGATTCGTGCTTCGATGAACACCCCCATGACCCCCGTGCAAATGTCGCAGCCGGCTCAAAAAGCTGCTGCCCAACCAGCCAAAGCAGAGGCCGCCCCCGCCCCCCAAGAAAAGGCTCCCACGCCCAAAGACGAAAACAAGGCCAAATCGTTTAACGAAACGCCCATGCGGGATGTGAGCAGCACCTCTTTTGCCAAAAGCCACATGGCATCCATGGAAGCCGTCAAAGAAATTGGCAAATTGATGGAGACCGAAGAGCCAGAAAAAACCGAAGCACCACAAGAAGCTCAAACAGCCCCCGAAACAGAAGAAACCCAAGAGGCCGAGGCGCCTGAGGCCGAAGGCGAAGTTGAATCTGCTGAATCTGAGCTGGCAACAGAGGCCGAAGTCGAAGAGAGCGAAGAAGAGGCCGAAAGCTCAGATGCTGAAGAACAGTCTCTCGAAGACGGTGAAGCTGAAGAGACAGAATACGAAAGACCCGAAGTTGATCTGGAGGTTCTGTTGCGCCTCTCTTCGGAATTAAAAAAAGTGCCCAGTTTTGCCCTGGCTGATAGCTGGAATTTATTTACCAGCGCCTAGTTTTCGCGCGTCTTATTTTACGGGCGTTTAAGGCAGATCTCTTTCGGTCAAAATTCGGTCGAAAACGGTTTCCCCCGTGCGCAGCATGGTCTGGACATAGGGATGGCAAAGTTTGCACTTTTGCCCAAAGACCACCAGTTTTTGTAAGTCTGCCAGTGCAGTGATGCCCTGTTCTTGGGCCCGCTTGTGTAATTCAGCAAAAGATTGATTAAAACAGAGGCAGCGATCGATGCAAATTCCCATGGTGGTCAGCACATTTTCTCCAATAGAGTGAGGCCAGAAACAAGACTTGGGTCTCTTTATTCTATAACCAGATACATCTCTCTGTCTTTGAATTGAAAAGAAAAGGTTTTAACCCATGAGCCGCATAGATGGCCGTCCTCTTTCACCCACAGTGGCCCCCACCGCTGCCCCCTTAAGCAAAACACCCCCTGCAGCCATTTCCGCCTCGCCCCCCCCCTTGCCCGCCAGCAGTGGCAAAAACGCCGATCAAAGTCGCGTACTGGGCAGTCCCCAAGGCAGCGCCCTGACACAGCTTTCCTTTGAGCCTCCCAGCCAACCCAGTACCCATACCGTCAAACGGGGAGAATCCCTCAGCACCATTGCCAATAAGTACTTTGGCAATTCAAATCTGTATATGGAGCTTTACAAAGCCAACCGCGATATTCTCAGCCATCCCAATGCCCTGCATGTCGGCATGAACCTCAAATTGCCAGCCCATCTCTTTCCTGCCGCTGAAGACAAAGGCCGCAGCCCTGTTCCGACGGGCCCCTCGCTCAATACCTACCGCCAAGAAAACCCCCTTTCGTATGTCACACTCGCTGGCAAAGAAAAACCTGGCAATGGCGATCCCACGCAGTCAACAGAGGTGGTCGGGCCCCCTGCGCCTTCCCGCAGCTTTGAGCATTTTTTGCAGTCTCCCGACCGCTTGTTGGCTGGGGGCCAGAATATGATCGAACACGATGACGCCGTCAAGGTCAATAAAACCTTTGATTTACAGCCCGGGATGACTTTGCAAAACTTCAAAACCCAATTGCCAGGCTGGGCAGATAAATTGGCGAGCGTTTTGTCAGAGAACAACGCCAGTATCAAATTGCCCACAGCCAATGGCGCTGGCACAAACGTGGACAGCCGCTTTTTTACAGAACTGAGTCGCCGGGTCAAAGCCGGTGAATACGAAGCTGTCAAAAAAGAATTTGCTGAGAAATTTGGGGTGGGCTTTGTCAACACCTTGCTGGCCCTCGATGACGTGGCCTTTAATATCAAAAACGATCCCTATTATGCCGAACACAAAAGCGCGCCCAAAACCATTGACCTGGCCAGTGTCCAAGACGACTTTAACCTGAGCAGCGACAAACTCAATTACCTCGCCCACACGGCAGCCCACAAACACAAACAGATCCCCGTGCAATTGCAAATGGACCCCGCCACCCTGCAGCAGGCCACCACCACGCAATCGGCAGATGAACTGATCAAAGACCTCGGCAGCTATTTTAACAGCCGGGGCACCTTGACCAAGCCAAAAGAGTTTGAAGAAAAAGTGTATAAACTGCTCGACGACCCGGTTGCCCGTCGCCGTCTGGTCGAAAAATTCAAGCTCAATAGCGAAGCCAATTTACAAGCCCTGGTGCCCGCGATAACAGGCGAAGCGGGGATGGCCAGCAGTCAAATTGACTACAATAGCTACTTGGCGGTGGGCTCAGTGATGATGAACCGTGCCTTGGGGCGCAACCTGAAAAAAGCCGCAATGATGTCGGCCCAAGGCAAAGCCCCTGGACAGTTTAAACCCGTCAGCATGAAAGACATTATCCGCGAAGAAGGCCAGTTTGAAATAGTCTGGCGGCCCATGCCCAACAGCGGCGGCAAGACCTTTTACCAATTTAACGAAGCCCAGAACCAGGCTTTTCTCAAAGGCAAACTCAAGGCCGGGGGCAACTCCCACAATGCCTTCAGTATGGCTTACGAAGTGGCCAAGGATATCTTTGCTGGCACAAATCGCCTGGCCGCAGACGTCAATGGCACAACCCAAAAGGGTGCGGGCCGCAGCATCAGTGATCTTTTCTTTTTTAATCAGTCGCGCAGCAAAGATTATTCCAATGGCGCGGGTGCCTCTGTGGCCTATGTCGATACCAACAATACCCAGGTTTTCTTTAAAACCTGGAACAAAGACACCCCTTATTTTTAGCCGCCCAAACCAACATCTAAGGCAATCCTCTCAGGCTAACCTCTAAAGTCCTGGTCGGCCTGGGGCCGGTTCTGCAGGACGGACTCAATTTTAGTTAACACGTCGGGGGTCAGCAGAGCCACGTGATCAAGGGCTTTCATATTTTCGACCACCTGCTCAGGCTTTGAAGCCCCCGTGATCACGGTGCTGACATGCGGGTTTTTGAGACACCAGGCCAGCGCCATCTGTGCCAGGGAAATACCCAATTCTGAGGCCAGCGGTGCCAAAGCCTGCACTTTTTCAAGCCGTTGTCGGCCCTCTTCAGATTCGAGTTTGGAGCGCAACCAGCTGAAATTATCCAGCGACATGCGGCTGCCAGCCGGAATGCCCTGATTGTATTTGCCCGTTAAAAGCCCACTCGCCAGCGGGCTCCAAATCGTGGTGCCCAGGCCGTGTTCGTGGTAGAGCGAGGCGTATTCTTTTTCGACCCGTTCGCGGTGAAACATATTGTATTCGGGCTGCTCCATCGTCGGTGCAATCAAATGTTCGCGGCGGGCAATATAGGTGGCCTCTCGGATCTGGTCGGCGCTCCACTCACTGGTCCCCCAATAGAGCGCCTTGCCCTGATGAATGACATGGTTCATGGCCCTGACGGTCTCTTCGAGCGGTGTATGTTGATCTGGGCGATGACAAAAGATCAGATCGACATAATCGAGTTGCATGCGCTTGAGGGCGGCATCGGTGCCTTCGATAATGTGTTTGCGTGAAAGGCCCCGATCATTGGGTCCGGGGCCTCCCCAGAAGAGTTTGGTGGAAATCACCAAATCTGAGCGCTTCCAACCGGCTTTTTTAAAGACCTGGCCCATAATCTCCTCGGACTGGCCATTGGCATAGACTTCAGCATTGTCAAAGAAATTGACCCCGGCATCAAAAGCCGCTTTCATACAACTCAAGGCAAAGTCCACATCCATTTGGGTGCCAAAGGTCACCCAAGAGCCAAAAGAAAGGGCCGAAACCTTCAGCCCAGATTTTCCCAAATAACGGTATTCCATGTGATTCCTCCATACAGGCAGTACTGTGGATCGTATTGTATCCCAAAAACAGGTTTCGCGCGCAAAACAGGGCTTGCAATAACAAGGGTGATTTGTGTATAATACAAATACATACAGACAGTATGTGTATGTTTGAGAATGCAGAATTGAGAATGCAGATTTGAGAATGCAGAATTGAGAATGTCCTTCGGCTCCGCTCAGGACAAGAATTGAGAATGCGTTCTTAAGATGGCTTCGGCTCCGATAATCATTTCAAAATGAAACTTTTGAAATTGCATTGCGTCATTTGATCCAGCGCACAGATTTTTTGTTGCCAGGTTCCTGTCAGGATTGAACCCAAAGCACTAAAATCTAAATAGACCGTGTAAACCAGATTAAACCAAGAGTCAAGAAAGGGACCCCCTCATGGACACCCTGTATCACGTATCCGAGGTTACGTTCTTTCTCCTTACCGGCGGCATGATCTATTGGTTGATTGCCAATAACCAGCCTGCACAACCCGAACCTGCCCCCGCTTTGGTGCGCATTTCCACCCCCGAGAATCAGTAAGTTTCCAGTTATTTTTGTGGGCTTTCGGCATTATATGCTGCCAGCTCAATCAGGCCATCAGTCGGCCAAAACACTGACTTGCAGGCCTTGGCTCGCGACCTTGTGGTGCATCACCTGAGCACCCTGGCCCTCTAAGGCTTTTGCCACCTGCCCTCTTAATTCCGCTGGGCAGAGGGTCAACATGCAGCCGCCCCCCCCAGCACCACAGATTTTGCTGGCCCACGCGCCAGCGGCTTCAGCGGCAGCCATCATGGATTCAATCTGAGGGGTGCTCACACCTTCGGCCAAAGACTTGCGGTTGAGCCACTCTTGATTGATCAACTGCACCAATTGCTCCAGATCTTCGCTCATTAGGGCGTCCAACATCTTTTCAGAGGTCTGGCGAATCGCATGTAAATGTTCACGGGTCTGGCCCTGGTTTTCGACATAGGCCTTGAGCATGCCCCAATTATTGGTGCCTGAAAAATGGCTCTGGCCTGTAAACGAAACCAGCAGCGATTGGTTTAACTTTTCAATAAAAGATCCGTCCAGATCTAGGTTTTGATGCTCAACGCCTTCAACGCCAAAGTGAATTGCGCTCAAACCACCATAGAGTGCTGCATAATAATCCTGTTTACCGGTGGGGATACCCAGGGAGCGGGCCTCCAGATCGGCCCCGTAGCGAATGAGGCTTTCTCCGTCCATATAGGTGCGGTTGTACTGATTGAGGGCACCACTTAAAGCGATCAAGAGCGAAGAAGATGCACCCAGGCCCGAGCCTTTGGGGGCCTGGTTGCGGGTGGAAATTAGCAGACCTGTGGCAGGTTCATAAAAACGCACAATTTCAACCAGAAGTTGAAAAATATCCCCCTGTGGAACCCCGGCTTGCAATTCTTCCCGGCTGAGTTCCAAACGGAGGGACAGATCTTCAGAGACAAAGACAAAGCGCTCATCATTGCGAGGGGTGAGGGTCACTTCGCTGTAGAGATCGATGGCGGCATTGAGGGTGTAGCCACCATCCAAAAAAACATAAAGGGGATAAATATCCAGGGTTCCCCCACTGAGATCGATGCGGTTGGGGGCTTTGGCATGAATTTTCATGGCTGTCATTCTTTCGTTGGTGATCGTGATTTCCCTCTATCTTAACCCAGGCCATGCTGCGATGCTGGTACATCGGCCACGATTCTGCTTTGCATGTTAGGGGCTTTGATGTAAGGTGAGGTCATTAACGCCTAAAGGTATGTCTATGAATCCCTCCACCACCCTGCCAGAACGGATCCGCGTCCACAACGAACTCTGGGCCCTGTTTAAACAACAACACGAGTTCAAACGCCGCAATTATCCCGAATGGGCGACGTATGACGGCGACCACCGCTTTGATGATCAACTCACGGATCTCTCCGAAGAGGCAGCGGCCAGCCGCAACCAAAAAAACCGCCAGTTTTTGCTGGATCTCCAGGCCCTGGACCGGGAGGTGTTGGAAAAAGCCGATCAGACTCATTATGACCTGTTTGAATTGATGCTCAAACAGGAAATTCAGGCCTACGAATTTGGCAGCCACTATCTGCAGATCGACCAGCAAGAGGGCATTCACCTGACTTTCCCCCAATTGGTCGAGATCCAACCCCTGAGTACCTTTGATCAATACGAGCGCTATTTTGCCCGACTGCGCGATTTTGCCAAACAGGCCGATGACACCATTGGCAATTTGCGCATTGGTCTGCGCCATGGCATTCTCTTGCCCCAAGCGGTGATTGGGCATACCTTGGAGCAATTGGCCCATTTCAAAGAATTGCCCCTAGAAGCCATGCCCCTCTACCAACCGTTTAAAGTCAACGCCAGCCAACTCTCTGAGCCGGTGCAGGCCAAGGTGCGAGAAGTCATTCGCACCATTATTGAGACCGTGATTCGCCCCCATTACCAAAAGCTCTACGATTTTGTCAAAGACGAATACGCGCCCCATTGCCACCAAGGTCCTGGGCTTTGGGCCCTGCCCGATGGAGAGGCACGCTACCAATATTTGATCGACAAATACACCTACCCCGGTCTGAGTGCTGATGAAATCCATCAAATGGGTCTCGCTGAGGTTCAACGGATTTCCGAAGAAATGGCCCAGGTGCGCGTCAAATGTGGGTTTAAAGCCGATGATGCCGAAGGGTTTCACGCCTTTTTGCGCAGCGATCCACGCTTTTATTACACAGACAAAGCTGTGATGATGGCTGATTACCAGGCCTTTTTGGAAAAGGCCCAAGCTTTGATGCCCACGCTCTTTGGCAAATTGCCGCTCTCCCCCTGTGTGTTAAAAGAGATCGAAGACTACCGCGCCGCTGCAGCTCCACAGGCCTATTATTATCCCCCGCCCATGGACCGCTCCCGCCCAGGGGTCTATTATGTGAATACCCACGACTTGCCCTCGCGGCCCAAATACACCATGGCAGCCCTTTCGCTGCATGAAGCGGTGCCTGGCCACCATTTGCAATTGGCCCTGGCCCAAGAGATCGAAAACCTGCCAGATTTTCGCTATCACCTCGATTGCACCGCCTTTATTGAAGGCTGGGCATTGTATACCGAGAGCCTGGGCCATGAAATGGGCTTTTATGAAGACCCTTTTGACCATTATGGTGCCTTGAGCTTCGAAATTTGGCGGGCCTGCCGCTTGGTCGTGGATACGGGTTTACATGCCAAACGCTGGACCCGCCAAGAGGCCTTCGACTTTATGACCCAATACACCGCCAATTCGGCCCACGATACCTGGTCAGAAATTGATCGCTATTTGGTCTTGCCCGGTCAGGCCCTGTCTTACAAAGTGGGAGACTTGGCCATTTGGGCCCTGCGCCGTGAAGCAGAATCGCGACTGGGGGACAGATTCTCTCTCAGCACATTCCACGATGTCTTGCTGTCTGAAGGCTCCATTCCCCTGGCCCAAATGCAATCCCAGGTCAGGGACTGGATTGAACGGCTTGAAGCCAGCCCAGGCTAAACCATGGGACGCTTTCCAGATTTCTCGGCAGAGCGAGATTGGCTGGCTGCGCTGCCCAATGTAGAAATGACGCTTCCGCCGATTTACAGCGAGTTGCCAGGACTCAAAGCGCTGTTTGAAGAACTGCGTTTAAACCCACTATTTGAACGCTTTAATTGGGTCATCGCCCATATTTATGCCGATCAGCTTGAGCAGTTTCACACCGCACTGAACCACAACACGGTCATGTTGTATTTTAGCAATGAAGATTTTCGCGTCCCGAATTATATTTCCGCGTTGGCAATGCTCTTTACCCCTTATTGGTGGCCTATGCCCACAGTAAAGAATCTGCGCGCCCTGCCTTTGGGCTGCAATGGCGAAGTACCCGCACTGGCCCCTTGGCCCTGGGCCGAACGCGACCTGGATCTTTTCTTCAGTGGTCACGCCCACAAATACCGGATCGGATTTTACCAGGCCTTTCAAGCGGTTTTGCTGCAATTTCGGCCTGCAGGATCAGATCTTTCAGCCCTGGCTGTCTGGAGCAGTCGCTTTCGCGATGGGCTCGACCCCAACACGTATGCCTCCCACCTGGCCCGCTGCAAGGTGGCATGTATTCCCCGTGGCCACAGTGCCATGACTTACCGCCTGTTTGAAGCAATGCGGGCAGGCTGCCTGCTATTGACAGAAGACTTGCCCCCAGCCTGGTATTTGGCTGATTGTCCGCGGGTGGTGATGCCCCCTGATTGGCACTCACTCGGAAATGTCTTGCAGCAACTGTGGCAAGACCCAGCGCTGATGGCTGAAATGCACCTGAAAACCCTGGCCAATTACCAAAACAATTGCAGCCCACCCGCCATTGCCAAGTATATTTTGGGAGAATTGGCGGCCCTGGATCGCTGAGCTGTTTGGAAACTGCCAACTTGTCAAAACGCGAGTCGCCGCCTCAGTGGTGTTATCAGGGGTGTTATAATGGGCAAAATTCATTCAGGGGAGATCAAAGGCGTGAACAGTGCATCCCAGCTTGAGCATTGGCTACAAATGCTCAAGCTCGAAGAAAAAGCAGAAGAGGAGCTTTACCGCACCCAGGTCCTCGAAACGCCTTTAAAAACCCGCAAGGCCCAAGGTATTTGTTGGTATCCTGTGGTTCTCAAACAGACAGATTTAGGCCTGGGCCAAAAGCTGATCCTGGAGCTGGAACGCACCAGTGAATTAGATCAACACCACCTCTTTCAAAATGGTCAAATTCTGGCCATTTTTAGTCAGGCCTTCCCCCAAGAGGTGCCTTTGACGGGCGTGGCCACCCATGTGAGCCGCAACAGCCTCAAATTGGTGATGCAGCGCGACGAATTGCCCGATTGGCTCGACGAGGGCAAACTCGGCCTGGATCTCTGTTATGACGAAACCACTTACCGCGAGATGCGCCGGGCTGTGGAAATCTTCAAAGGCAGCCAACAGGGTCCACTGCTGAATCTCAGAGAAAAACTCTTTGGCGAAGCCCCCGTCAGATTTTTGGCCTTTCCCTTTCAGCCCCAGCCCCATTTAAACGACTCCCAAAACAAGGCAGTGTCACAGGTCTTACAGGCCCAAGAACTGGCCATGATCCACGGCCCACCGGGCACAGGCAAAACCACCACTCTGGTGGCGGCGATCCAGGCGGTCTTGCAACACGAAAAACAGGTATTGGTCTCGGCCCCGAGCAATGCCGCCACAGATTTGCTCTGCGAAAAATTGGCCGAATCGGGCCTGCCTGTGGTGCGGCTGGGACACCCCGCCCGCATGTCCGAAAAAATCCTGCCCTATACCCTCGACGAACAATTGAGCCAACACCCCAATTTTCAGGTGCTGCAAAATTTGCGCCGTGAGGCCCGCGACACCCGCAGCAAGGCCCTGCGTTTCAAACGCAATTTTGGGCCGGCTGAACGGGCCATGCGCCGCGAAGAAATGGCGGAAGTCAAGCGCATGTTGGCCATGGCCCGCGAGATGGAAAACCAGATGCTGGAGCATATCCTCGACAGGGCCAAGGTCATTCTCTGCACCTTGGTGGGGGCTTCACTGGAGATCATGCACAAACGCAAATTTGAGACCGTGTTTATTGATGAGGCCGCCCAAGCCCTGTTGGGAGCCAGCTTGATTCCGATTCTCAAAGCCAAACGGGTCATTCTGGCGGGGGATCATTGCCAATTGCCGCCCACGGTCAAATCGCCGCAAGCGATGGCGGGGGGGCTCAACAAAACCCTGTTTGAAATTTGTGTTGAGGCCCAGCCTGAGGCAGCGATATTGTTGGATACCCAATACCGCATGAACCAGCAGATCATGGGCTTTTCGAGCCATGAATTTTATCAAGATCGGCTGCTGGCCCATGATTCAGTTGCCAATCACACCCTTTTACCCAACGATGACAGCGAAGATCTCTGGCTGAACCGGCCCCTGGAGTTTGTCGACACCGCTGGCTGTGGCCACGAAGAGGAGCTCAACCCCGAGAGCAAAAGCACCGGCAACCCTGGCGAGGCAGGTCTCTTACAGGCCCACCTCTCCCAATTGCTGGCAGGCCTGCAGGCCGCGGGCTTGGATTTGAGCCAACTCAGTTTGGGAATCATTTCACCCTACCGTCAGCAGGTCAATCTGCTCAAAGATGGCCTGCGCGAAGACCCACAGGTCAAGCGTTTGGGCAGCTTCAGTGTGGATACCGTGGATGGCTTTCAGGGCCAAGAGCGGGATATCATGTACATCTCACTCGTGCGCTCCAATGGCGAAGGCGAATTGGGCTTTCTCAAAGACACCCGGCGCATGAATGTGGCCCTGACCCGTGCCCGTAAAAAACTGGTGGTCATTGGTGACAGCGCGACCTTGGCCAATCACCGCTTTTATCACGGCTTTCAGGAGTATTGTGAAGGTCTCGACGCCTGGCGCAGCGGCTGGGAGTTTATCACTTGATCAGCCAATGAGTAACATTGGTCCAAGATCGTTTGGGGTTGAGCAAAAAGTTTTTTGCTTGCGATAAAGATCCTTCAGTGACTATAGTTCAATTTAGAAATAAACATCAAGGAACCCATATGATTAAAGCATACGCTGCATTTGAAGCTGGTGGAGAACTGAAGCCTTTTGAATATGATCCCGGTGAACTCAAAGCGAATGAGATAGAAATAGACGTGACTTCCTGTGGTATTTGCCACAGTGATTTGAGTATGATCAACAATGAATGGGGATTTAGCCAATACCCACTCGTTGCAGGCCATGAAGTCGTTGGTCTGGTATCCCAATTGGGGAGCGATGTAAAGGGTTTTCAGATCGGTCAACGGGTTGGACTGGGTTGGCATTCGGGCTATTGTCATCAATGTGAAGACTGTAAAAATGGCGATCACAATCTCTGTGCTCAGGGGCAAGGCACCATCGTTGGGCGTCATGGCGGTTTCGCAGATAAAGTACGTGCTCAGGCCACCAGTTGTGTACCCATTCCCGACGCGGTCAAAGAGATTTCAGCAGGGCCCCTTTTTTGTGGCGGGATTACTGTTTTTAATCCGCTGGTACAGTATGAGGTCAAACCAACAGATAAGGTTGCAGTGATTGGAATTGGCGGTTTGGGCCATATGGCCTTGCAGTTTCTCAATGCCTGGGGCTGTGAAGTCACGGCATTTACATCCAGTGAGGCCAAATTGGAAGAAGTGAAGAAACTGGGTGCCCATCATGTGCTAAATTCTCGCGATCCTGTCGCGATTCAAAAGGCGGCAAGAAGCTTCGACTTAATTATTTCTACCGTCAATGTCAAATTGGATTGGAATACGTATCTGGGAACGCTCAAAACCAAAGGCCGTTTACATCTTGTCGGTGCTACCCTCGAACCTTTGGACATCAGTGTTTTTAATTTGATGCCAGCACAGCGTTCCATTTCGAGTTCTCCTGTGGGCAGCCCTGTAACCATTTCAAAAATGCTGGAATTTACAGCGCTTCACCAATTGGATCCGGTGGTTGAAACCTTTCCCATGGAAAAAGTGAATGAGGCACTCGCACATCTGGCATCAGGAAAAGCCTATTACAGAGTTGTACTGACACGTTAAATCAACGTATATGACGAATCAGCGCGGTTTGCGCTTGATCCCGCGCACGGCTTCGGCTTGCAGCGGATCATCAGGCCAATAATGGCGAGGATAACGTCCTTTGAGTTCTTTTTTGACCTCGGGATAGGTCTCGCGCCAAAAGCTGGCCAAATCACGGGTCACCTGCACTGGGCGCATCGCGGGTGAGAGCAAATGAATCAGCAGGGGGACCTGCCCGCCCGCAATCCGAGGGGTGGCGTCTAGACCAAAGAGTTCTTGTAAACGTGCAGCCAGTACAGGCTCTTCGCCACTGTAGTCGAGGCGAATCTGTGAGCCACTGGGCACAGGCATGTGTGTGGGGGCCGCAGCCTGTAATTCTGCCAGGCGGGTATAACCCAGATGGTTCTCCAGGGCCTGTTGCAGCAGATCCGAGGTGATGGCGTCCAAGCGCTGCAAACCACTCAAAAAAGGCAAAAGCCACTGTTCTAAATCACGGGCCAAGGCAGCGTCACTCAAATCAGGCCAATGTTCGGGTTGAATTTTGTGCAAAAAAGCCAAGCGCTCTCGCCATTGTTGCAAATGCGGGCTCCAGGGCAATTTGGCAATCCCACGCTGCTTCACCCCTTGAAGCAATGCCTTCGCCAAAGTCTCACCATCGGGTTTGAGAATGCGCTCTTTTTTTAGAGGCAGTGCGCCATAGCGAATGACCTCAAAAGCCTGAACTGTTCCCGTTTTTTCGTTAAAATTGACCTCCAATCCGGTTTCGGTGAGTCCCTCGGTCAAGAGCGCCAATTGTTCAGGGTCTAAGGCCGCTGCCAAAAATATTTTGGCCTCACGGGGATGGCCATCCAGTTGGGCAATGACCAACCAGGGCTCTTTGGACAAAAAATCCCCTTCGGGCAAAATCGCCCCGCGCCCCCCTGCCAGCAAATACCGCGATGAGTCGCCCCGACGCAGGGCTATGCGATCGGGATAGGCCCAGCCCAGCAAGAGACCCAGGGCTTCAGCGGGCCGGGTTGCAGGTTTGAGCCGGCGTTTTTCGGCAATTTGCTGGGCGGCCTGTTCTACGGCCTGTTTGCGGCCAAGCGGCACCTTGCCCCGCGCCAGGGCTGTCAGCCGGCCTGCCAGATCAGCGTCTCGGCTGCCACTGAGCAGGTCGCGCTCAGAGAGCAAAGCAGCCACAGTGCAGGCCAGCCCTCCCAGGCCCTCGGCCTCTGCTTTGAGTAACATATGCCCCAAACGGGGGTGCAGAGGCAATTGGGCCAGGGCTTTGCCGTGGGCCGTTAAGGTCTGAGCAGGGCTGAGCGCTCCCAATTCGTGCAAGAGTTCGACTGCCGGTAACCAAGCCTGTTGGGGAGGGGGATCGAGCCAAGCCAAAGTTTGAGGGTCACTCACGCCCCAGAGAGCCAATTCCAAAGCCAAAGGGGCCAAGTCTGCAGAACAAATTTCGGGTTCAATATCTGCGGCCAACAGAGCGGTATCTGATTCAGGCCAAAGCCGGAGGCAAAAACCGGGCTCCAAGCGGCCTGCCCGGCCTGTGCGCTGGGTCGCTGAGGCACGCGAGATGCGCCGTGTGGTCAAACGGGTCATGCCAGAGATCGGGTCAAAAACCGGTGAGCGCTCCAACCCTAAGTCAATCACTCCACGAATGCCTTCAATGGTTAAACTGGTCTCTGCGATATTGGTGGCCAACACCACTTTGCGCTGGCCGAGCGGGGCCGGCTGAATCGCGCGGTCTTGCTCTTGGGGAGACAAATCGCCATAGAGGGGGGTGAGCAAAATATCTTCTGGCAGATCTGCCAGGCGCTCTGCCAGGCGGCGAATTTCGCCCGCGCCGGGCAAAAACACCAGCAAACTGCCCGGCTCTTCTCTCAGGGCCGTGCGTATCACCCCGGCGGCAGAGGCTATGGCATCCCCTCCGTGGGGCGGTGGCAGATAGCGCACGTCCACGGGGTACATCTGCCCGTCTGCGCGCAAAACGGGCACGCCCCCCAAAAGTTCTGCCAATTTGTCAGGCAGTGTGGCAGACATGATCAGCACACGCAGGTCTTCGCGCAGCACCTGTTGGCTTTCGCGGCAGAGCGCCAGACCCAGATCGGCTTGTAAGCTGCGCTCATGAAATTCATCAAAGATCACCAAGCCATAGCCCTCTAATGCGGGATCACTCTGTAAGATGCGCGTGAGCACCCCCTCGGTAACCACCTCCAAACGGGTAAGGGGCCCAACACAGGTCTCCCCGCGCACGCGAAAACCCACCGACTCACCCACCTTTTCTCCCCTTTGCCGGGCGATAAACCGGGCCACGGATCTGGCCGCCAAGCGCCGGGGTTCAAGCATCAGGATTTTTTGCTGGCCCAGCCAAGCGGCCTGCAAAAGCGCAGGTGGAACTTGTGTGCTCTTGCCGGTACCAGGTGGCGCTTCGAGAATCAAGCAGGGAGCGTCAGCAAAAACGTTGAGCAAATGGGGGAGAAGTTGTTTTAATTCCATGGAAAAGACCTTAAAAATTAAAAAGTGAAAACTTGCCGCCTGAGCCCCCTCAGGCTATTCTGAAACCAGAACCCCAGATAAGGATGACCCATGGAAACTGAAGATCTCTCTGAAAACGAAGCCCCTGCTGATAACCATCTGGATATCCACGATGTCGAAGTCTTAAAAAAACTCTGGTTTATGATCAAAGCAACATTAAACCAAGAAGAGTTGTTTGGCCTCATGAAACTGATCATCGACAGCCTGCCCTACGATTGGATCGACAAAAACGAAAACTGGCTGCTGCTGGCCCAACAATTGGATCAATTCGGAGAAAGCGAATTGGCCAGCTTGTTTAAGCTGGCCAATCAACGTGCGTTTCAGATGTCCCTCAAGGGGTAAAGCCACTTAGGCTTTGTTAATCTGACCAAATTCCAGCTCCACGGGGGTGGAACGGCCAAAGATCGAAACCGATACTTTGACTTTGCCACGCTCGGGGCTGACTTCGATAATTTTGCCATTGAAATCCTGGAAAGGACCGCTGGTGATTTTGACTTCGTCACCGAGTTTGTAATCGAACTCGATCCGGGCCTTGCGTGAAGAGGCGCGTTTGAGCACCTTTTTGACTTCACGGGGGCTCAGGGGCACAGGGCGGCTGCCCGCGCCGACAAAGCTGGTCACGCCGGGGGTGTTGCGCACCACGTGCCAGGAGTCGTCGTCGAGAATCATTTCCACCAGCACATAGCCGGGGAAGATCTTTTTGGTTTTTTCGGTGCGTTTGCCATCTTTGAGTTCGATGACTTTTTCTTCGGGCACTTCAATATTAAAGATCCGGTTGTCCATGCCCATGGATTCGGAACGGCGCATCAGGTTTTGTTTGACCTTGCTCTCGTGGCCGGAATAGGTATGAACCACGTACCAGCGTTTGCCCTGGGTTTCAGTTGTATTAAGATTCATCATATGTGGTGAGCCTCTTTTGCCTATTTTTGAAAGATAAAACTGAGTAAGAAGGAGGAAATAAAGTCATAAAAATTCACCAAGGCGACAATAAAAACAACGGTAATTAAAACAATCACCGACTCGTTCAGCGCCTGTTTACGGGTGGGCCATTGAATCTTTTTAAATTCGCCCCAGGAGTCTTTGCAAAACTGAACAAAAACCTGAATTTGATTCGGGGTTTGTTCTTTGGGTTTTTTCTCCTTGGATTTGGCCTTGCTCGTTTTTTCAGAATCCGAGGTTTCTTTTTTGGTTGCTTTGGACATTCGAGCTATACGTTTCCTTTATGATCTGCTGCACCCTGATAGCTCTTGCGACACGTATTGGGTCGACAATTCTGATCGGCGTTTCAGGGGCGCTCACACTGACCCCTTCAATGCCAATAATCTTAAAAGCCTTTCTTAAAAGCAAACTTAAAAGAGTGTTGAAAGAGGGGTGAGGGGGGATGCATGTATAATAACATAACTTTGTCTAAACAGAAGGAAATAGAAGCACGCCCTGAGGGACTCGAACCCCCGACATGCGGTTTTGGAGACCGCCGTTCTACCAACTGAACTAAGGACGCAAATGTAAAAGAGGTATTTTTAAGATACCACACTGCTGCAAGGCTATCAATGAGAAAGAGATTTGCCAAGCTGAGAAGGGTAACATAGAATACACCCAACCACAGTTGCCAAGTATCAAATCACCGGTTCAAGCAAGAAATGAGGGCGCATTGCAGAAAGAAATAAAAGCCATCCAACGGGAGTTAAATCTGTTGAGGCTAAGGCAAAACCAGCTGGAAACGCGTTTGAACCGACTTGAGCTGAATGTCCGCGTACAGCCTCCCGCGGCTGATTCCCTCGACCCACCCAGCCCCGAAGCCTCACTTGTAGAAGAAATGGCCTCCGTCTCAGGCGCTCCCTGGGAGCCGGCTTTGAACGCGGGAATTCACCTTGGAAAAAGTGCTGGCAAAGCCAAACTGGAGCTAAAACAGTACGAAGACTGGATTGGCTTAAAAGGGTTCAGTCTCTTGGGTATTTTTGCCCTGATCATGGGGCTGGGTCTGTTTGTGCGTTACGCCTATACCGAAGGCTGGCTCGGGCCCTGGTCAGTCTTATTCAGCGGTTTTGCTGCGAGTCTGGCCCTCTTGGGCCTGGGTGAATGGATGGGGCGCAAGGAGCGCTACCGCAGTTGGTCTCATGCCTTGATGGGCGGCGGCATCGCCCTGCTCTATTTTCTGATCTACGGGGCTTACCATTTCAGCTATTTTCGCAAAGTCACCCATTTGTCAGAACTGACCGACTGCCTTTTGCTGATGGGGGTCGTGGGACTGGCAATCTATTTGGCCCTGAAACGCAAATCCCAGAGCTTGGCCAGTCGGGCCTTTGTGCTCGGTTTCTTAACCTCTTTGCTCAGTCAACAATTTGACAGCATTACCCTCTTTTACAATCTCTTTCTCAGTCTGGGCTTGGCCCTGGTGGCTGGCCGCTGCGGCTGGGGTTATCTGGGCCTGGTTGGAGCAATTGGCACTTGGATTTTGCATCTCTTTTGGTACAATGCCAACCCCGAAAACGTCTTGCTGGGATTTGGCACGCTCTTGATTTTTAGCACGGTCTATTCGGTCTTGGGAGAAATGCTCGAAACGAGGCCAGAGACACCGCTTTGGGCCAGAGGCACCCCCATTTTGGCCTTTTCACTGCTGGGTTTTTCGGGTTTGAGCCTGTACATGGAACTCAAACTGGCTGCGGTTTGGGTGGTGAGCGGCAGTCTCTTGTGGTTGGGAATCCAATTGTTTTTGGTCTACCGGCGGCTGCAGCGTCACTCGGGCCCCTTGGCTGCACCCCTTGAAAAAATCTATGTTTGGCCCTGGGGCATTGCCCTGGGGTTGATCGAATGGAGTTTATTTGATCAGCAGCAACCGCTGCTTTCAGCGCTGCTGATGGTGGCACTGGCCCTGGGAGCCTGGGGTTGGTCCCATTTTCTCTCTGCCCGCGCACCAGAACTGGCAGACGCCCTTTGGTTTTGGATATTGACGGCAGCCGCGCGGGCCATCGACCAAAGTCTGACCTCTCCCTATCAGGGCCTGTTTTTTGCCGCCCTGGCCAATGCCACTTGGTTCAAGCCAAATGCCGGCCCCATTTTGAGAGGATCGGCCCTCTTGCTAAATCTGAGCACCTTGATCCTCCTGATGAGCTACGATTTTCAGTTGTATGCCCAGGGCTTACAGCTTTCAGCGGTGCTCATTCATGGCCTTTTATTGGCGCTTTTTCAACTGCAATTCTGGCTGGCAATCCAACGCGACCATCCCCAAATTCAAATAGGGCAGGGGATCATCGCCAGTTTGGGGCTGATGGGCTGGCTGTTTTATCTGGTGCCTGAAGGCTGGATCTCCGCTATTTGGATTTTATTGGGCTGTGCCATTTTGATGGCGGGTTTTCTCCTGCAGGCGCGCCTGCTGCGTTATCAGGGGATTGGCATCCTGGCATTGAGCAGCATCCGCGTCTTTTTGTATGATATTCAGCAATTGAGTTTGGGCTTTAAAATCCTCTCACTGGTCGGTCTGGGGGTCTGCCTCCTGGCCATGGCCTTGGTCTATACCCGTTTTCACACGCACCCGGAACAAGCTGAACAGCTCCCATCTGAAGCGCAAGACCTTCCACCCTCAGAAGCCTGATGGCCCCAGAAAGAAGCCGACTGATGCAGATGTCACACACCGGGCCGGAACTTTCAGGTACAATAATCTGTAATTATCTCAGAGGAAAAATGGCCCGATGTCCGAAAATTCAAGCAATTCGATCCTGCGCAAAGGCCTCGGTCTGATCGGGGGAGGCTCAGCCCTCTTCAGTTTGATGTTTGTGGCCATGGCCATCGCCAACCTCTTGGGCCTGCAGGCCTACGAATCAAAAAGTGCGGGGGTCGATTTTGCTCTGTTGATCTTGTTTTCAGGCACGACCCTGGCCTCGGTTTTTTTGGCCCGCTGGGGCTTTGCTCGGCCCACAGCCCCAGGTCAGCCATTGCACAGAGACGAGCAGATTCGCCTGATTCTGAATTTGGCCCAACGCCATGCCGGAGAATTGAGTCTGCTCGAAGTCGCGGCAGAAACGCAGCTCAGCCTGGACCAAAGCAAAGTCCTGCTTGAAGACTTGGTCACTTCTCAATTGGCCCAAATGGATATCCGCTCCGATGGGGTGATGCTCTACGTCTTTCCCGAATTTATGCCCGAAACACCCCCGAGCTACCAATTGCCAGGAGAATAGGCCATGTCCAACCCTGAAGAGGTCTTTACGATCGACGATTTTCTCAATATTTTGCGCCAGCGCCGCCTGAGCAAACACACCCTCACAGCGTATGAGTCTGATTTGCGCCTGGTTGAAGCCTTTTTAGAAAAGCCCCTGATCGCCGTGCGCGAACGCGAGTTGTTTCAGTACATGGCCACCTTGGAAAGCCTCAAAGCCACCACCGTGCGCCGCCGCCTGATCGCGATCAAGCGCTTTTATGATTACGCCGAACGACGGGGGTTTATCAAAGAAGATCCGGCGGGCAATCTCTCCGCCCCCAGTTTGCCGCGCCGCCTGCCCAAATACCTCTCCGAAAAAGACGTCAAAAACCTGCTGGATACCTTGAGTTACGAAGATCCCGAAGCAATCCGCAATATGACCATGATCAAGACCCTGTTTTACACAGGCATGCGCATTGGGGAGATGCAAATGTTGGATCTCGAACATATTCTCTGGGACACCCGCCAATTGCGGGTGGTGGGCAAAGGTGACAAAGAGCGCCTGATTCCCATCAGTCAAAAATTGATCTATACCCTCGAAGAGTGGGTCAGTCTGAGGTCCTCGTTGCCTTATCTCAAATCCGAAGCGCTGTTTGTCAGCATGGGTAAAAACCACAAAGGGGAACGGATTTCATATGGCGCCTTTCGGCAGATCGTCAAAGGCCTGCTCAAAGCGGCGGGGTTAGAGAATTACAGTCCGCATAAACTGCGCCACACCTTTGCCACCCAATTGCTCGACAAAGGTGCGCCACTGGAACAAATTTCCAAGCTGCTGGGCCACTCTCGCCTCGACACCACCTTGATTTATGCCCAAACTGAGCCTGGCAAGCTGCGGTCGGCAGTGGAGTTACTCGGTTGACGCAGGCCAAGCGGCGGGTTATCTTGAACAGACATCTGTTTACGCATTGCCAAAGATGCATCGCCAAGGAGTAGCCATGAAAACGCGCCTTTACTCTGTCTCACTGACCGCCCTGCTCAGCGCCTATTTGCTGGCTGGCGGCGGTGCCAGTTGCAGCCCCAAACAAGAATCACATTCGGAGAAACCCATGTCTGAAACCCAAAACGCCACCCAAATGAAAATCGAAGAAATCAAAGCCGGAACCGGCGCCACCCCTGCCAAAGGTGATACCGTGATCGTGCACTACACGGGCTGGCTGACCAACGGCGAAAAATTTGATTCCTCCAAAGATCGCAATGAGCCCTTTTCTTTTACCTTGGGTGTGGGCCAAGTGATCAAAGGCTGGGACGAAGGCTTTGCTGGCATGAAAGAAGGCGGTCAACGGAAATTGACGATTCCCCCCGAAATGGGTTATGGTCAACGCAATGTCGGCCCCATTCCCGCCAATTCCACCCTGATTTTTGAAGTGGAATTGATCCGGGTTGAAAAAGCCAAATAGCCGCCGTTCAACCGGCGTGCAATTGTTCTGATCAGTATTGTATAATGGCTTGTGCCTGTCTTCATCAGGCCAAGCCCAGAGTCCAGAAATCTGAATGAGGTAAAGCACATGCCGAAATGGGAATACAAGGTGACACAGGCTCAGTTTATGCTGACCCCGCCTTTTGACACAAAAAAACCAAAGAACGCTGAAGCCCTGGAAGTTTTTGAGAAATTGGGTAAAAACGGCTGGGAGCTGGTACAGGCCCAACCCAACCAAACGGGTTTAACCACCTGTTTCTGGAAACGGGAAATCAAAGGCCCAGTGGATGAATGGACGACCTGATCTGCATTTAAAACGGCTCCTTTTGGTAACACTGCTGCTGGGGGGCTGTGATCCCGAAGCAGAGAGTCCGCTGACGGCCCAGGCCGTGGCCTCCGCTTCAGCTGTTTTTATTCCCCCCTCCATCGATATTTCGGGCTGCTGGCGCGAAGTGGATCCCCGCAATACAGTTCAACCTTTGGGGGCGCCCTTCAATTTTGTCAAAATTGCCCCCAATGCCTTTGTCTTTGAAATCAACCCCAGTCGCACCAAATTGGTGGTCAAACAGGATCTGAGCTTTCGGGAGCAAAACCTCGACGAAAACAAACCCTTTTTTCCCAGGGGCACCGAATTTTCGTCGGGCAGTATCAGCCAAGACAATTCCCAGGTCAACCGCACGTTTACAGGGGAAGGCGTGGCCCATATCTACCGCCGCTGCGAAAAAGTACCCAATATTCCCATCAATTCGGGTCTTTCCAACCCCTTGATCAGTTCAACGCCCATTCCAACCCCAGTGCCAGTGATTACCCCTTTGCGACCCAATGGGGCCCGTCCGGCGGCCTCAACCACTCCCCGCCCCACCTTAACGCCACTGGGCTCCCAAACGGGGGGAAGCATCCCAGCCTCCCCCAGCTCCCTGAGCGGAGCCGAAGGGAGCGGAACTGAAAGCAGTCCCCCTCCCACCTCGGGTTCCCCCAGTTTTCCCTTTGCGGGCCCCCTGCTGCCTCCGCCCACCCCAACACCCACCCCCATTCCGCCGCAACAGGAACCCCCTGAGTCGGCCCTTTCACTATGAGGTACGGCACAGGCAAGCTCCACAAGCCCCGTCCAGTGGCGACATTTCAGCTCAGTTTGGGCCTGTTTGGGTGGGGGGGGCCAACCCCCGGATTGACCCTCAGCGCCCAGGCATCCCCCCCCTCTGTTGAACTGGGGGCCCGCGCCAAAGCCAAGCTGCAAAGTGGCGAATACCCCCTGTTAGAAAATGTGGGCAGCATCTTGGAAAAAGTCGCCAAACTGCGCCAATTGCCCATCAAAGAGCGTGTCAAGGTCGACACCCTCAACCGCGAAGAATTGCTGGCCTTTTTGCGCAAAGAATTTGAAGCTGAATTGGACCCAGTAGATACCCAGGGAGAGTTGGCCCTTTATACCCGTTGGGGCCTCTTTGCCAGCGATTTTGACTATGCCCAATTTATGCTCGGGTTATATACCGAACAAATTGGCGGCTTCTATGATCCCAAGACCCGCAAACTCTATCTGCTCGAAGGCATGTCCCTGAGCAAATTGGATCAAGAGGTGCTGGTGGCCCACGAATTGACCCATGCCCTGCAAGACCAGTCTTTTGGTTTAAAAAATTACCTCGAAACAGCGCCCAAACAGGAGCCCAATGGCGACCGGCAATTGGCCCTGATGGCCATGATCGAAGGGGATGCCTCTTTGACCTCTGCAGAATATGTGCAAGGACTGATGCAGAGCAATTTCAGTTTGATGGAAATGCTGGGCAGCTTGGCCAACGCCGTGCGCATGAATTTTGCCTTCGAAAAACTGCGGCAAGCCCCGCGGGTAATTCGCGAATCGTTGGTTTTTCCTTATGATCAGGGCTTGCGCTTTGTGCAGTCCTTTCGCAAAGAGGGCTGGAGCTGGGAAGAGATCAACACCCTGTATAAAAATCCCCCCCGCTCCAGTGAGCAGATCTTACAGCCGGCCAAATACCTCGACGGCGAAAACCCCAGCCCCCGGCACTTTAAAAACCAGCTCAAATGGCCCGATCAACTGCCACTCCTGACCCGTGGTGTGATGGGCGAGTGGGGCTGGCGACATTATTTTTTGCAGCACCTCGAAGCCGGGCCCGCCCGCAGTGCCGCCCGAGGCTGGGCGGGAGATCATTACCAGGTCTTTCAAGCTTTGCAAACTTCAAAAAATTCCCCAAACAGTGCACAGACCCGGCTCGTGTTTAATACCCTCTGGGACAGCCCCGAAGAAGCCCAAGAATTTGCCGCGGCTTATGCCCAAACCCTGGAGAAGCGCTATCCAGCGCTCAAAATGCCCAAACAATTTCAAAGCTTAAAAACGTATCCGATCAGCCCTCAAGACCATATCCTGGTTTACCAACAGGGCGCACACTGCTTGATTGCCGAAGGCCTGCCGATGCTCTCGGCCACCGCCCTGAAAAACCTGGAAAAAACCGCTTTTCAGTGACCGACGTTTAACATGTCAGAAGAAACGCAGCCACTGGAATTTTTCGTCAATCAGGGCCTGCTCTTTGCTTTTCCCGACTTTTTGACAGCAGCTGAAATCCAGAATCTGCACCCACTCTTGGCCCAGCAAAGAACAGCCAAAGCACCAGTTGTCAGTCAGATCGGCCCCTTTCAACACAGACAATACGACCGCAAAACGGCCCAGATAGAAGTCACTGATGACCTGCGGCATTTGATTTCAGATCGCATGATTGCGCTCAGAGCCATGTTTGAAGTTTTTTTTCAGGTGCAGCTAAACGGACTTGAGCCGCCCAGCTTTCTCAAATATCTGCCAGGGGATTATTTTAAGCCCCACCGGGACTGGCAGCCCGAATTTGCAAATCATCCAGGCCTGAGTCACTTGCCCCCGCGCCAGATCAGCACGATCGTCTTGCTCAGCCACGCCGTTGCACAGCCACGCCAAAGGGATCAATACAGTGGCGGCGAATTGGTGTTTTATTTGCCAACCGAGGCCCTCGGGCACAAATTGATCGGCCTGCCACTGTTGCCGCCCTGCGGCACCTTGATTGCCTTTCGCTCCGACTTGATGCACGAGGTCAAAGCTGTACTGGGGGGGCAGCGCATTTCGGTGGTTGCTTGGCTCTTTTGACTCTTTACAAAGTCTTTACACTTTTCTGAAACTATCCTCACAGGCAATCGGCATACTGAAACTTAAGCAAACACACACAGTGAGGAATACCCAAAATGAAATTGATCAAAACCCTATTCGCTCTCGCATCAGCCACATTATTGGTCGTGGGCTGCGCCGCCCAAAGCCAAGGCCCCAGCACACAGGTGAATTCCCGCTTCAATGCCGGAGACAGTAGCGATTTTGACCTGCTCGGGCTCGACGCACCCGCCTTTGCCCAAGAAAATGGCCAGGGCTTTGGCATGCACCCCGGCAAAGGCCTGCGCGGTCAGCATATGGCAGGATTTTTGAAAAAACTCAACCTCAGCGATGCGCAAAAATCCCAGCTCCAGGCCATGCGCAAAGAGGCCCGCGCGGATTTTCAGAACCACAAAGAGACCCGTGGCCAGTTTAAACAGATTTTTAAAAATGCCTTTTTGAGCGATAAATTTGAGGCTGCTGCTCTCAAAAGCCAAATCACCCCGCTGATAGCCGCGCAAAAAGACGCCCGCAGCCAAAAAATGGCCGAAAAAATGGTCCAGGTCTACA
>JBFWRL010000030.1:0-41859 GCA_050248915.1 Candidatus Sericytochromatia bacterium | reverse complement strand
TTTTACTGTATTTTTACACTCGTTTTGGTCTTTTTGTTGGTCTGGATGCGCCGCGACTTTGGCCCGATGTACCACGCCGAGCGCCGGGCGATTGAACATGGCCTGGTGATTCGCGATGGCGCTGTGCCTATGACCTCGGGTGCCATGGGCAATTTAGAGGGCCGCGAAGACATTCCCGCACGCTGGTACAACGCTGTATTGCCCGTGCTGCTGGTGATTGCCATGACCATTGTCGGGCTCTATGTCAGTGGCGGCGGTTGGGCCAAAGTTCAAGCCAAATTCAGCAATCTCTGGAGCTTTCAGGTGCTCAGCGACAGTTTTTCCAGCGCAGACAGCGCCACGGTGCTGCTCTACGCCTCGATCGCGGGCTCATTGCTGGCAATTTTTCTGGCCTGGGGCCAGCGTTTACTCAGTTTTAAAGAGGTCTGGGTAGCCTGGGGCAAAGGCACCGCCTCGGTTTGGCTGGCCTGCCTGATTCTGGTCATGGCCTGGGGGCTCAATGGGGTTTCGCAAGATTTAGGTACCGCCTCGTTTTTGGTCTCGATCTTCAAAGATTTGGTGCATCCGATCTGGATTCCGATGCTGATCTTTTTGCTCGCCGCAGCCATTGCCTTTTCGACAGGCAGCTCTTGGAGCACCATGGCAATCTTGATTCCCATGGCTGTGCCTTTGGCTTATGAGTTGGGCGGCGTGCCGCTGATGATCATTGCCATGGGGGCGGTGCTCGATGGCTCGATTTTTGGCGATCATTGCTCGCCCTTGGCAGATACCACCATACTCTCTTCGATGGCCTGTTCGAGTGACCATATCGACCATGTGCGCACCCAAATGCCTTACGCCCTGTTGGGCATGGGCATGGCCACCGTAGTGGGCTATTTGCCCGCGGCCCTGGGCCTGATGCCGTTTCTCTCGATCCTCTTGGGCTGCGCGCTGATGTGGTTGGTGGTCAAAGTTGTGGGCCGCAATCCCGAAGCTGGGTTTGAGCAAAAGTCCGAAGCCGAGCAACCGGCCCCGACTCACCTCAAAGCCGAACCCGTGATCATGGAACGCTACAGCCAGGAGTAAACAAAGGTTGAATTTAGAGCCGCGCTACCAACTGACCAGCATGTATATCACCCGCCTGGGGCTCTACCTCGGTGTGATGGCGTTGGCACTGTGGATGCTCAAGCCCTTTATCATGCCTTTTATCTTGGCAGCGATCACCGCCAGTATTTTTATTAAATTAAAACCCCGTCTGCCACTGGCTTTGCGCAACAATCCCAATCTTTTTGCCGCATTGGCCACCCTCACAGCCCTGTTGGTGATGGTTTTGCCTGTCTTTCTCTTGTTTTTATTGGCCGGGCTCGAAGCCGTGCGCTTTGTGCAATTTGTGCAAGACATGTTCCAGAGCGGGGGCTTTAGCATGATTGGCAAACGCCTGATGGGTCTCGAAAACCAGATCAATGCCAAACTCAAGGTCTTTGGCACCTCTTTTGACCTCACCTCCATCCAACAAGACGCCCTGGCCCAATTGCAGAATATTGGCTCTTTGCTCTACAACAATGCCCTGAACCTGCTCAACAATGCCTTTATGGTCGGCCTGACCACCTTTTATTTCTTGTTTATTGCCTTTTTTCTGATCCGCGACGGCGAGCAGATCATTGAACTGGTCAAACGGCTGATGCCCTTTGATCGCAAAACAGCCCAAAGTCTGGTCGATTCGGTTGAACATGTGGGCCAGACCGTTCTGGTCGGTGGCATGGTCTCCTCACTGATCTTTGGCGGTCTGATGGCTTTGGTCTTTGCCCTGTTTGGCTTTGCCAGCCCGTTGATGTGGGGCATTTTACTCGGAATCCTGGCCCTGATCCCCTTGGGCACCTTGGCGGTCTATCTGCCCTGTGTGCTCTATCTGTTTTTTGCGGGCCCTTGGTGGGTGGCGGTCTTGTTTTTGGTCGTGGTTGAGCTGATTGAGCAGGGCCTGTATTATGTCGTGATTCGGCCCAAATTTATTGACGCCCGCACCCATATGTACCCGCTGGCGATTTTTCTGGCAATTGTCAGTGGCATTACCAGTTTTGGCCCGATGGGGCTGGTCTACGGCCCGCTTATCATGGCAGCGTTGCTGGCCCTGATGGAGCAACAATTGCGTCAGCCGGCCAGCCTGGAAGACACCCCAGAAGGCCCTGCACTCACGCCCTCAAGCGGTGAACAAACTGAGATCTGATGGTCGCAAAGATTGACCCACCGCCGCGAAGATCGTACCATGGGTGGGTAATCCATCCCTGCAAAAAAAAGCTGCATAAGGAAACTCCAAGCGCTATGTTGAAACGTCGCCTCTCATTGCTCGCCCTGACCCCTCTGCTGAGTGTCGGTCTCACCCTGGGAACAGCCACTCCCATCTGGGCTCAGGCCCAAGGTCAAGAAGCAGAAGACAAAGGTCCCACCTTTGAAAAAACCATCAAAGACTTTAAACCCATTCCAGGCCTGTTTAACTTCCATTTTAAAGAGAGCGATCAGCGCATCTTGCTTGAGCTCCAACCGGCTCAATTGGAGCAGGTCTTTCTGCTGAGTATGACCCGCGAAGCCGGCGATGGGGCCTTTTTTGACTCCTCTTCGCAGGAAAACACCCTGCCTGTCTATTTCCGCAAACACGGCAAAACGATTCAGATGTATATCAAAAATCTCAACTACCGCGCCAATGAGAGCACAGCCATCTCCCGCGCCATTCCCCGTGGTGTGAGTGACGCCCTGATGAGCAGCGCCCAAATTATTGCCCCCCCACACCCAGAGAAGGGCTCCCTTTTGGTGGATGCCTCTGAATTGTTTGTGGGCGATTTGGCCAACAGTGGCAAGCTCTTTCAAATGCTGCAACGCATGATGGGCATTGGCTACCGCGTCGATGAGCGCAACAGCTTTATTCAGAAGGTCACCTCCTTCGAAAAAAACAGCGAAATCCAGGTGCGTCTGAATTTTGTTGGTGACGGCACAGATTTTCCCACCCCCACTTTGGCCGATGATCGCACCTTCCAGCACCTGATGCATTACAGCCTGAGCAAATTGCCCCAGAGCGATTACAAGCCCCGTCTGGCCGATGACCGCGTGGGCCATTTCACCACCATGTTCTGGGACTATAACAGCTTCAGTCAAAATGACCCCTATGTGCGCTATGTCAACCGCTGGAAGCTCGAAAAAGCCGATCCCAACTTGACCCTTTCGCCCCCCCGCGAGCCAATTGTCTATTGGCTCGAAAATACCATTCCGGTCGAACACCGCGAAGCGGTCAAAGAGGGTGTGCTGCTCTGGAACCAGGCCTTTGCCAAAATTGGCTTTAAAGACGCAATTGTGGTCAAACAAATGCCCGACGATGCCGATTGGGATCCGGCAGACTCGCGCTACAACACGATTCGCTGGATGGTCAATCCGGGGGCCGGTTATGCTGTTGGGCCCTCCCGCGCCCACCCGCTGACCGGCGAAATCTTTGACGCCGACGTGCGCATCAGCGCCGACTTTGTGCGCTATCTCTTTGATGAATATGAAAGCTGGGCTGTGCCCCTGGCCGGAGAAAAGGTCAAACCCAATTTGCAGGCCCTGAATCCAAGCGCCAAAAACAGCCAAAACCACTCCCAGCTCTGTGAATACAACAGTGGTTTGGCCCGCGAAGCGGCCTTTGGCCATCAGCTCTTGGCCACCCGTGGCGCCCTGCCTGCGGGCGAAGCCGCACGTTTTATGCGCGAGTCGATTGTGGCCCTGGTCGCCCACGAAGTGGGACATACCCTCGGTCTGCGCCACAATTTTAAGGCCAGCACCTTGCACAAAGCAAGCGATTTGCACCTGCTCAACCAGACCCGCAGCAAAGGCCTGACCAGCTCGGTGATGGACTATGTGCCTGTGAACCTCGCTCCCAAAGGCGTGACCCAAGGCGAGTATTTCCAGACCAGCCTCGGCCTCTATGACTATTGGGCGATTGAATACGCCTATAGCCAATTCCCAGCGGACAGCGCCACCAGCGAAAAAGGCCATCTCGACAAAATCGCCGCCCGTTCAACCCAACCCGAATTGGCGTATGGCACCGACGAAGATGTCTACGGTGGCCCGACTTCGGTCGATCCCAATGCCAATATCTGGGATTTAAGCGACGACCCGCTGGCCTTTCAGCGCCAACGCTTGAATCTGGCCGAAGAGCTGCTGAGCAAAATTGAAGCCCAATTTGAAAAACCCGGCGAGCGCTACCCACGTCTGCGCGAGGTCTTTTCGATGGGCCTGGGTGAATATTTCCGTTCGATCAGCGGCATGGTACGCTATGTCGGCGGCATTTACACCCACCGCAACCATGTCGGCGACCCCGACAGCAAACGCCCGCTGCAGGTCGTGCCTGCAGCCAAACAGCGCGAAGCCCTGAAAACGATTGGCAATCAGCTCTTTGTCAACGAGGCCTTTCAATTCAGCCCCGAGCTGCTGAGCAAACTGAGCCCCGAACGGCAGTGGAATTTTGACGGCGATACCTTTGGCATGCGTCTGGATGTGCCCCTGCACCAGATCGTACAAAGCCTGCACACCAGTGTCTTGAGCTATCTGATGAGCCCAACCCTGCTGATGCGCCTGCAGAACAACGAAATGCTCTTTAAAAAAGGCGAAGACCGCTTTACCCTCGAAGAACATTTCAGCTATCTGAGCGACACGGTTTGGAGTGAACTCAAAGCGGGCAAAAATGTGCCCAGCTTCCGCCGCAATTTGCAGCGTGTGCATTTGGAACAGCTCAAGACCCTCTACCTGGGCAGAACCCGGTCCATTCCCTCCGATGCCCGCACCCTGGCCCGCCACGATTTGGTCAGCCTGCGCAACCAAATCGACAGCACGCTCAAAGCCAGTGGCGGCAAACTCGATCGCATCACCCGCGCCCATTTGGATGAGTCGCGGGCGATCATGGATGCCACGGTCAAAGCAATGCTGGAGCGCGACGACTAAAGATGCCCATGCAGCAGACCCAAACCGCCCAGCACACAGCGCACGAGCGTGCCCCAGCTCCCCAAGCAGACACAGACTTCGAAGCCCGCTTTGAAGCCCTCAAAGAGCTGGACTGGCGCGGTTTTATGGCCGAGCTGCAAGCCTTGCGGAGCGAGATCGACGCCCAACTGGGCCCGCAAGATCTGGCCCACCTGCGCAAGATTGAAAATTGGGGCCATCTGGCCACAGCCCTGGGCCTGCTAACCGCAGGTCTGGGGCCCAATTTGCTCAGCATGGCTGGCCTGAGTCTGGGCCGCACGACCCGCTGGCTGCTGATGCACCATATTGGCCACCGGGGCTACGATCGCGTGCCCGGTGTGCCCAAGCGCTATACCAGCCGCTTTTTTGGCCGGGGCTGGCGGCGCTGGGTCGATTGGCCCGATTGGATGACCCCCGAATCGTGGAATTACGAGCACAATATTTTGCACCACACCCACACCGGGGAAAACGCTGACCCCGATCTGCTCGAACGCAATACAGAAAAACTGCGCCATTCGAACTTGCCTTTGCCCCTGCGCCAGGCCCTGATGCTGGGACTGGGACTGGTCTGGAAGCCGGTCTATTATGCCCCCAGCAATATTCACGCCATCCACACCCACCAGGCCAAAGGCCCCCAAGGGGACTATACCCTCGACCGCGAGGGCATTCTGGAATTGATCCTGGATGGCTATCTGCCTTATGCCCTGCTGCAATTTGTGCTGCTGCCCAGCCTCTTTCTGCCCGCGGGCCTCTGGGCCAGTTATAGCGCGTTGCTCAACTCTCTCGGGGCCGAGCTACTGGCCAATTTTCACTCTTTCTTGATCGTGGGCCCGAATCACACCGGCGACGATATCCCGCGCTTTGAAAGCAAACCCGCCAACAAAGCCGAACGCATGTTGCACCAGATCACGGGCTCGGTCAATTACACCTGCGGCAACGATCTGATCGACTTTTTGCAGTTTTGGCTCAATTACCAGATCGAGCACCATATCTGGCCCGATCTGCCCATGTTGCGCTACGGGCAGGTCCAGCCCAAGGTCAAAGCCCTGTGCGAAAAATACGGCGTGCCCTATCTGCAAGAAGACGTGTTTAAACGCTTTGGCAAGATGCTGGATGTAACCACCGGGCAGAGCGATATGCCGGTCATTCGGTAAAACTTTCCATTTTACAATTTTCTGAATCAAAGCTATCATCGGAACAGGCGCTGAGAGAGGGGAGCTACGATGGGCTTTGCGGGTCTGACTTTAGAAAAATCCTGCCAATACTTGGCTTTGCTGGCTGTCCTGCCAGGGCTTTGGGCCTGTCATCCCCAGACCGGCTCTGTACCCGCAAAACCCGCAACCGCCCTCTCTGCTTCACCCACACGCACCCCTTCTGCATTACCTGAACTCCCACCCAGTGAGCCCAACCCGCCTCACCCCACAGCCATCGCAACAACACTCGCCACAGCAATGCCCACGCCGATTCCAGCCCCCACAGCCTGCCCCCTGATTCGCGCCGATAACCCACCCCGCTTGGACTATCCCCAGGATGTGGCCGTGAGCGGAGATGGCAAAACTGTTTATGTCACGAGTCGGCCTTGCAGCGATTTATATGATGGATACAACCTTATCCAAATTGACAGCGAAAATTCCCAAGACTGTATTCATCGGTTATATGTGTTCAAAGACGGCAAACTCAGTGCTTTTCCGGGTCAATTGATGCAAACCCAGGGCTGTTACATGAGTGAAATTGAGCTGGCCCGTGAAGAGAACCGGCTTTATATCAGCCAATTGTCCAGCTCTAAACTGCTGGGCTTTGATACAAACACCTACCAGCCCAATCTGGATAAGTCGGTCGCCCAATTTGATGTGGATTCAACGACCATTCCACCCAGTAATATTTCCCGGACAGGCCCCTTAAATCTCTATTGGGACCCTACCAGCCAACGCATTTACTTTGTGATGGATGGCAACCTTTCCGAAAGTAGCAGTGCTTATATTTCAACGATTTTCAACCAAAAAAGCCATATGTTATTTTATGGTGCTGGTTATTTTGCCATTTACAAGGAACATTTGTATAGATCAAATGGGAAATCGATTAAAACTGTAGATTTTAACAAAGTTCAAAATTTCATTCGAGTGCCTGGTTATCACTATGAAGATTTCCCAGATCCAATTCAAGCGAGTAATTTAAGAATTTTAAACAAGGGGATTCGTCTTGATTCCAAAGGCAATATGTATGTCAGCGATATCAACCACCATGTGATCTGGAAATACGATTTCGAGAAGAAAACAATCTCCGTTTTGGCAGGAGCCAATCAAGCAGGTTTCAACGATGGCCAAGGCACAGTCGCCCAATTCAGATACCCAACGGCTCTGGATGTGGACCATTACGGAAATCTCTACGTGGCCGACACAGGCAACAAAGCCATTCGCAAAATTACTCCCGACGGCACCGTGACCACCCTTTACAAAGAAACCCAAGTGACCAGCGGTATGCAATGAGTGGCAACGTTTACAAAGGAATGACCCTTGTTGTTTGGCTGAGTTTGGTCGCTTGTCAAATAATTCCATCAACAAAAACAAATCCAAGCCTGTCTCCCAGCCGCGCTAACGAAAACAAACAAACCAGTCATGCCGCGCCTTCTCCCCAAATGCCGAGTCCCATTGCCACTTCCCGTCTAAACAGCCTGACCGACACAGAGTTGCAAAGCCTCAAAAACAGCCAACTCCTCGATGGTTACAACCATCTGGCTTTTGAACTCTTGCATATTCTCAGCAAGGACCTACCCAAAGACCAAAACCTGGTTTTCTCGCCGTTGAGTATCGCCAGCCTGCTCACGGTCCTCTATCTGGGCTCCAGCGGCGAAACCCGTCAAACACTTGGCAAAGTCTTACAGATTGAGGGCATGAGCAATGAAGAAGTCAGCCAAGCATATGCCTTGCTCAAACGCTCACTCCAAAGCGAGGAGGCATTTGAGACTGGCATCTTTCATTCAATCTGGATTCAAAAAAATCAGGCATTCACCGACGAATTTGTGCCCCAAGCGACCGATCTCTATGACGTGCAGTTTGAAACTGGATCGATGGATTTCGAAACAGAAAACCGAATAAATGCTTGGATTCGAGAGAAAACACACAATCAGATCAACACAATTATTCCCCAAAACACATTGCAGCCAAAGAACCAATTTATTTTATTAAATACACTGTATTTAAGAGCAAACTGGCTTTACACTTTTTCGCCCTCTTTGACTTACCATGACACGTTCACCACCGCTTTGAGTGAGCAAAAACAAACGCTTTTTCTGCATAAAAACCCCAGAAAAGCGCCTTTTGATGAAGTCAAAGAAATCTATTTTTCAGAGCAATTGGATGTTAAAGCCATCAATGAACGGTTGAGACAATTAGACCTGCTGATTGCGCTACCCCAAGCAAAATCGGCTCTGGAATGGGCCAAAACACTTACCTATGGAGAGTGGTACAGCTTAAAAATGGCGATTCGAAAAGGTTCTCTGATTGAAGAAATCGCCTTCCCGCGCTGGAAGCAAGAGCAAGCACATGATCTCAAAACATTAATGGCTCCGCTGGGATTGGACAAAATTTTGACTTCACCAGATTTCAGCCCCTTGATGAAAATGGTCAAACAACCGGATCAAATGCTGCACAAAGCAAAAGTGAGTCTGAATGAACAGGGAATCGACGGCCCCTTGGTGAGTTCTGGTCAATCTTTAGGCGGAGAAATTACACCCAGGATCCGTTTTGTCGCAGATCGGCCTTTTTTCTATTCCATTTCGAGCTACACCAACGCCATCCTCTACATGGGCATCGTCAATGACCCCAGCAAACCCTAATCCCCCTCCCCAAACACGGCCCCAACCAACCCCAAGCATCAACGCAAAAAGTCCCCTCGGTCTTCAACACAACACAAGAGCGATTGAGGGTTGGTCCTTCCATGGCCCAAGCACTCACATCCCTTCATATTCTTGTTCTATGAAAACACGTTCACCGCTCCCACAAGCGAATCACACCATAGGCATCAAACGCAGCATCTCGGCTGATCAGCGTCAAAGACTCTGACTGAGATTGGGCCAATAAAATTCGGTCAAAAGGATCTCGGTGATGCAAGGGGAGGCTTTGTAACGCCAGAATATGTTCAGGCCGTAAGGGCAAAATAGCGATCTTGACTCGGACAGTATCCGCCAGCATTTCTTCCAGCGATTCGGGCAATTGCAATTTGCCCAACTGAATTTTAATCGCCATTTCCCAAAAGCTGATCAGGCTGACAAAAATGTGTTCCTCGGGATCCCGAATCAATGTTTGCAAACCAAGGGGAATCTGTTTATTCCCTTCCAAAAACCAGATCAAAGCATGGGTATCTAAGAGATAAGCCATTACATATACTCAGCAAAATCTTCCAAGGGAGCATCAAAATCTTCAGACATCCAAACAGGTCCCTTGAGCACCCCAAAGGGACGTTTTTCTGGCTGCAAACCCGTCTCTTGTGGTTGTTTGCTCTATAAGAACTGGATAAAATCAATGACCTCTGATTGTTTCTCCAGTGGCAGCGATTCAAAATCCTGAATCCATTGTTTGTTCTGCATACTTTAACCCCCGCTTCAAACACACTCAGACCAGCACCCCATTTGGATTTGGACTTTCTTTTTATCTTAACACAGGCTTTTAAAGAGAATTCATTTTACAATTTTCTGAATCAAAGCTATCATCGGAACAGACGCTGAGAGAGGGGATCTTCGATGGGTTTTGCGGGTCTGACTTTAGAAAAATTCTGCCAATACCTAGCTTTGCTGCTTGTCCTGGCAGGGCTCTGGGCCTGTCATCCCCAGACCAGCCCTGTACCCGCAAAACCCGCAACCACCCTCTCTGCTTCACCAACACGCACCCCTTCTGCCTTGCCAGTCCTCCCACCCAGTGAGCCCAACCCACCTCACCCCACAACACTCGCCACAGCAATGCCCACGCCGATTCCAGCGCCCACCCCCTGCCCCTTGATTCGCGCCGATGACCCGCCCCGCTTGGACTACCCCCAGGATGTGGCTGTGAGCGGAGATGGCAAAACCCTGTATATCACCAGTCGGCCTTGCAGCGATTTAACGTATAATTCGCAAATTATTCAACTCGACACCCAAAATTCCCAAGACTGTGTCCACCGGTTATATATACTCAAAGAAGGCAAACTCAGCGCTTTTCCGGGTCAATTAATGCAAACCCAGGGCTGTTACATGAGTGAGATTGAGCTGGCCCGCGAAGAGAACCGACTTTATATCAGCCAATTGTCCAGCTCTAAACTGCTGGGCTTTGATACAAACACCTACCAGCCCAATCTGGATAAGTCGGTCGCCCAATTTGATGTGGATTCAACGACCATTCCACCCAGCAACATTCCCCGGACAGGCCCCTTAAATCTGTATTGGGATCCCAGCAGTCAACGCATTTACTTTGTGATGGATGGCAATCTTTCCGAAGGTAGCAGTGCCTCTATTTCAACGATTTTTAATGGTCAAAGAAAAACACTGTTTTCTGGAGGAGGCTATTTTGCCATTTATAAAGAACACCTTTACATAGGCTCTGGAAAATCAACAAAAACAATAGATTATAATCAGGCACAAGATTTAATTGGCTCTCCAAGTAAATTTGCAGAGAATTTTCCCGATATCTTTAATGTAAGAATCAGCGACTTAAATATATGGCCCAAAGGCATACGTATTGACTCAAAAGGATATATGTTTCTGAGCGATATCAACCACCATGTGATCTGGAAATACGATTTCGAGAAGAAAACAATCTCCGTCTTGGCAGGAGCCAATCAAGCAGGTTTCAACGATGGCCAAGGCGCAGTCGCCCAATTCAGATACCCAACCGCTCTGGATGTGGACCACGCGGGAAATCTCTACGTGGCCGACACAGGCAACAAAGCCATTCGCAAAATTACCCCCGACGGCACCGTAACCACCATTTACAAAGAAACCCAATCGACCAGCGGTATGCAGTGAGCTGCGACCATCCCCCTCCCCAAACACGGCTCCCAACCAACCCCAAGCATCAAGACAAAAAGTCCCCTCGGTCTTCAAAACAACACAAGAGCGATTGAGGATTGGCCTGGAGTGGGCAATGAGGGCAACAGGAACCCCGCCGCGCCAGGAGGGCGAAAGGCGGGGTGACTCTTAGCCCGTGAAGCGCACGATGCGCGGAACGGGCGGCCCGAATGCCCAACTCCACGGCCCAAGCACTCACACCCCCTCTTTCTTCTCCCACCTTTGAAGACCAACCCCTTATGCAAAGGGGTCAAAGATCCCCCAACTGCACATGCCACAAATCCGCATAAATCCCCCCCTGGGCAATTAAGTCTTCGTGGCTGCCCTGCTCCGCAATTTGCCCCTCACGCAGTACCAAAATGCGGTGGGCCTGGCGAATGGTCGAAAGCCGGTGCGCAATCACCAAAGCCGTGCGCCCCTGCACCAAAGTATGCAAATTGCGCTGAATGGCCCGCTCTGTCTCGGTATCCACCGAAGAGGTGGCCTCATCCAGCACCAGCACCGGCGCATTTTTGAGCAGGGCCCTGGCAATACTCAAACGCTGGCGCTGACCGCCCGAGAGCTTGATCCCCCGCTCTCCGACCAAGCTCAAATAGCCCTGGGGCAAAGAGGCAATAAAGTCGTGTAATTCCGCCTTGCGGGCCGCTTCTTCGATGGCTCCATCCGAGACCTCACTCAGCCCATAGGCAATATTCTCGCGCAACGTGCCATGAAAGAGGTAGACATCCTGGCTGACGAGGGCAATCTGGCGGCGCAGATCGCGCAAATCCAAATCGCGCAGATCGTGCCCATCGAGTTTGACCGCGCCGCCCGTGGGATCATAGAGCCGCATCAAGAGCTTTACCAAGGTCGATTTGCCCGCGCCGGTGGTGCCCGCAAAACCCACCATTTCGCCTGCAGGCACCTCAAAGTTGAGGCCATTTAACACCGGCAGAGCCGAATCATAGGCAAAGTGGACATTTTCAAACTGAATCCGGCCCTCGGCCCGCAAGAGCGGCGTGGCCTGCGCCGGGCTCTGAATCGCCGCAGGGGTATTGAGCAAGTCGAAAATCCGGTTGGCACTGGAGCGGGCTCGCTCGTAGAGGTCAAAGGTCTGGCCCAGGCGCGTGATCGGCCAGAGCAGGCGCTGCACCAGCATCGAAAAGAGCACCAATTCGCCCACCGTCACCCGGCCTTGGCCCTGCAAGACCCACCAAGCGCCAATCAAAAGCACGCCGCCAAAACCCAAAGCAATCGCCATGCGAATAATCGGGATATACGCAGCCGCCAAGCGAATGGCTGCCAGATTGGCCTGGCGGTATTCGTCGGAGCTGGCCTGCACCCGCTCCAATTCAAAGGCTTCAGCCGTAAAGCTCTGAATCACCTGAATGCCTGCCAGATTGTTTTCCAAGCGGCTGGCCAAAGCCCCGACAGCCTGACGCACGCGGTCATAACGGGGGGCAATTTGGCGCTGGTAGAGTGCACTGCCAAAGAGAATGATCGGAATCGGAATCAGGCCAATCAACGACAATTCCCAGGAGACCGAGAGCATCACCACCAGCGAAAAGGCAAAGAGCACGCCCAATTGCAAAATCTCGTTAAAGCCCGTATTGAGAAAGCGTTCGAGCTGATTGACATCATCGTTGACAATCGCCAGGGTTTCCCCCATGCGCTGGTTTTCAAAGAAACGCATTTCGCGCGATTGTAAACGGGCATAGACATCCAGGCGCAGGCGGTGCTGCAAATCCTGGGCCAGGGTCATGAACTCCTTTTGAAAGAGCCACTCAAACAGGCTCTCACCGCCAAAAATCGCCACTGCCAAGAGCGAGAGAAAGACCGCCATCGTCCAGGGGCTGGCGGGCCCCAGCAGAGCTTGAATCCAGCCCGGCGGGTGACCCCCCACCGAGTCGGTCACCCAGGCAACGAGCAGCGGGGGCATCAGATCGAGAATTTTATTCAAAATGCTGCAGGCACTGGCCATGCGAAAGCGGGCCCGTTCGGGGCGCAGATAGGCAAAAAGCTGACGGATCGAGGGAGCAATGACAGACATAAGCAGGTTCTCCTTGGGTAAGGAGCAGTTTAACCCAGGCGAGCCAAAGGAGGGGGAAATACCTCTTTAAATCACTGCTTTAAACCTTCAAATAGGGCTTGTTCTGGTAGAGATAATTGGGTTTGATCGTGACTTCTTCAAATTCAATGTGGTAAAGATCTGAAAGTGAGCCCGACATCGGGGGCACCAACCAACTCCAGCGGCCATCCAAACGCCGACCTGCCGCCAATTCTTGCTCGACAAATTCCAAGAAATCGCTGGAGGCAGCATGGTGATCCGTCATTTTTACGCCGTTTTTTTCGAAGGAATCGAGCACCGCGCGGTTGAGTTCCACCAGGGCGCGATCTCGCCAAAGTGAACGTTCACGGCGCATATCCAGCCCCATCCGCTCGGCAATCGCGGGCAGCATATTGTAGCGGAAGGGATCCGAAAAATTGCGGGCCCCAATTTCAGTGCCCATATACCAGCCATTAAACGGCGCACAGGTGTATTGCAAGCCGCCACAATCAAAGAGCATTTCGGAGACCGCGGGCAGCGCATACCAGCGCAGGCCCAAATCCGCAAACCAGGGCAGTTCTGGGTGTTCTATGGGCACCTCAAGCACCAATTCAGGAGGAATCGGATAAAAACGCGGGGGCTGGTTGGGCAAGGCAATCACGATGGGCAAGATGTCAAAATGGGTGCGCGCTTCGGGCTCCCAGCCCAGGGCCAGAATCGCCTCGGTAAGATCCCCATTGGCAGGGTCGCCCACCCATTGCCCATCGGGCTGGCGATAACCGGCATAACGCAATAATTGTGGGTTCCAGAGGCGGGGGGCTGGTTGACCGGGCACCTGGGGCGCAAAGACCGTCATCACGGCGCGCAGATTGCCGCCATTGCTGGCCAATTGAATATGTTCACGGAGGGCTTCAAACATCTGATCGGGATCGGTGAGATGCCGCAGATCTCTGACCTGCAGACCCTGCCAATAGAGACGGCCAATACAGCGGGCGCTGTTGCGCCATGCCAGTTTGGCGCCGTAGGCCAATTCGTCATAGGTTTGCCAATAGCTGCCGGTGCGCTCAATTTCTGCATTGACTTCCTCCCAGCGGCTGGTAAAGGCCTGGGGCACCCCTTTTTCGTGGTAAAAACGCAGCAAATAGGCCTTGGCTTCATCGGCCAGGGAAGCGCTTTCACCGACCACAATATCTGGAATGCCGTCGGCACCGGGACAGGGCCCGGCCGGAATGGCGGGCGGGTGTTTTGCAGACGCATGGGGACAGGCCTTTTGACCGGGCTCTGTGGCCAAGCCGGGTGTGTGGCTCGGTTTGCGCACGGGCCGATTGCCCTGGGGGGTAAATTCTTCGATCTGAATGCGTTCAGCTTCCACATTCAAGCTTTGCAGCAGCGCTTTGGTCGCCGTCTGATACCCTTCGGGGCCACACAAGAAAAAGATCGCCTCAGGCAACTCATTGAGAAGCGCCTCCAATTCCGACTTTTCCAGGCGCCCCTCTTGGGCCGTAATCCGGGCCCGAAAGCTGACCAAGTCAGAAGCAGCGGCGGCCTGCTCAAAGTCTGAGCGGTAGATCATCTGCTCAGGCAAACTGCAGGAATAATCGACGTGTAAACGGCGGGGCTGATCGCTGTTTAATTCATGGCGCAAGATCGCCAAAGCGGGAGTCATGCCGATGCCTGCCACCAAACAGATCACAGGGCGATTTTCATTCGGGTCGAGAAAATAATGGCCTTGGGGGCTGGAGACACGCAAAATGCCTTGATCCAGCGGGTGATCAAAGAGCCAATTGGAAAAGAGGCCCTGTTCTTCGCGTTTGACGGTAATTTCGTAATAATTCTCAGCTGCATTGGCCGCGCTGAGGGTATAGGGGCGCTCCACCCAATTGTCTTCAATCCGGGCCTGCACCACAATATGTTGCCCAGGCAAAGCGGGCTTGATTTCCCCACTGACCGGGGCCAGACGAAAACTGCCGATCTGAGCGGTTAAAGGCAGACGCTCCTGGCAGATCACGGGCGTCCAATCAGGACGGCCCACCAATTCTTTTAAGCGGGGAATGCAGCCACCGCAGACGCTGCCAGCTCCGGTCTCTTGGGTAAGCGCTTCGGCACTGGTGCAGCCCTTTAACATGGCTGCTTGCAAAGCGCCTCGGCGCACCTGTACACAGGCACAGAGAATTTCGCTCTCTTCAAAGAAATGAGCGGGCGTTTCGAGCTTCAGACTGCCTCTCTGGCTAAATACGGCCAATTGCCACGCTTCAATCGGGGCCTCTTCGAGCAACATGCGGTGGACGTCCCCCAATTCGTCCCATTGCCCCCAAACCGTTAATCCCACCAGATTTTTGCCGAGCACAGCCAATTCTCGCTCGTCTCCAGACTGGGCATCGAGATATTTAAACAAGGTGGGGTCTGCCTCGCCCAGATCCGCCAGCGACAGATTGTAGATCTCTTTGCCAATCACCCGCGAGGCCACCAAGCGGCGTCCCGCCGCTAAATGGTACATGGTGGTAATAGAAGGCTCGCCATCAAAATGACCGGCATGTTGGGTGGCAAAACCACGGCCAGGCAGCACATAGACCCGCTGCAGGGTCTCGATATAGTCGCGCAATTCGGGGGTCTCTTGGTAAAGATCGAGAAAGTATTGGCCATCTATCCGCAAAAGTTCACAGGCCTCACTGGCGATCACCGTGGCCTGACGGGGTTTTTGCCCAATCAACGCCAACTCTCCAAAACACTGACCCGCCCCCAATTTGACCTTAAGCGCCAAAGCCCCTTCTTGTTCTTGGTAAACTCCAACAGAACCGGTCATAATCACATAAAAATCTTTACCGGGATCCCCTTGGTGAAAGACAATCTCACCCGCTTTAAGCTCTTGGCTTTGGGTTAAATCGGTCTGCTCAAATTTGAGCGAACCAAAGAGGTGCGACAATTGGGCCAGTTTTTGCCGGGCCTGTTCTTGGGCCTGAGACTCCAGTTTTTCGCGCAGGGGGTTGTCGTTAGAAAGAGCCTTTTGAAAAGCCGCTTTGGTTATTTTGATTACCGAGGTATCCGAAAAGGCCCGTACTGATGCATTGCGGCGACCGGGGCGGCCCGGCAAAAGGGCCTGTTCGCCAAAGTATTGGCCTTGCGCTAATTTCGCCAAAACGCGTTCTTGGCCCTCTTGGGAAAAGGTAAACACCTGGACACTGCCACTGTCGATCAGATAGAGGGCATCACCCACATCGCCTTCATAGACAAAGACATGGCCGGCTTCAACAGAAATGACCTCAACAGAGGCCTCAAGGGCTTCCAATTCAGACTCAGAAAGTGAACTAAATAGACGTGTTTGACCCAATTTTTGACGAATAGCGAACATCTTCAGACCCCAACCTTACCCAAGTGATTCATTTCTAGCATTGCATGAATATATATCCAGACTTTGTCCAAATATTTACCCAGATAGTCTAACATGCTGCAGGCAGAAACCCTAATAACCGCCTCTGTTGAAGCCTTTCAGCGTGGAAGCGCAAAGATCCAAAGCTGATCCCCCAATGTAGCTGACCCAAAGCTCACCAGGGCAGCAAAGCGCCGATTGGGAGAGAGACTGATCTGCTCGATCTGCTCGGGGGAAAAATCCCGAATCAGGGTCAGGTTGAGATCTGGGAGTGAAAGCAGATATAACTGGCTATAAGTGGTGAGATAGACCTGGTTCTGGCCTGGATAAGCTGTCAAACCCAGCTTTTCAACCGCTTGTGTCAAGACATGCTTGCGCTGAACCATAAGCTTACCCAGGTGATTCCAGTGCTGCAAGAGCAGGGTTTTGCCATCGGCCAGCGCCAAAATCTGACTGCATGGCGCGGCTGAAATTTGGATACCCGCAAAACTGCCCTTGATTTGGGTTGGCTTGGCAGAGTAGCCAGAGCAGAGGTCTTGAAAATCGTCGGGGTGGCCATACCCCGCAAAACCATTGAATGCTGAGTGGGTATTGTCTTGCGAACTTCCCAGCAAAGGCCCGTAATCATCCGAAGGCACAAAGGGGGTCATGGGGGCTGAGGCCGTTAGAGGGGCCTTAAAAAACTGGTCTTGGGTATTGCGCAGATAGAGCCAGCCCCCAACCAGATCGAGGTTGTCCACCCGATAGGAACCCCTCGCAGGCCTGGGGCCTGGTTGATAGCGATAAGTGAGGGTGTTAAAATCCCAATGCCAATGGCCCAGATCTTGTTCGCGGGTCTGCCAGACCAGTTCTTGCCGGGTGGTATTCCAGCTATACACCAGCCCTGGATCCCCGGCCCCAATCCGGCCAGCGGTGCCAATCCGGTAAGCGGCTTTGGCAGGTAAATTGAAGGCATAAAGCGATTGAATCGTGTCAATCGGCGAGCCAATATACATGCTCTCGGCCAAAACCAGATTGCCATCCTGCGACCAAGAGTGAAGATACAAAGTGGGTTCAGTGGCCGTATTCAAGCCTTTCACACGGGCCCAGTCAAAAGCCAAAACAGGGTTATCCAAGCCCCAATGCCAGAGCAAACGAGGAAAAGTACTCACAGGCGCTGTTTTTTGTGCAGAATTTGCGGTGGTTTTCGCCCAGACTGGGCCAGCCAGCCAGGCGACTCCCACCCACAGAAAGAAGCAGAAAACAGGCAACCAAGCGCTACCGGCTGTATTGGTAGATTTGTTCAATTTGAACACTGCTCAACGCCTGATTAAACAAGCAAATTTCATCCAAGGCACCTTGAAAATCCCCCGTGGTATCACCCGGTGCAATGCGCCCAAGCAACACTTGCAAGGCCGAATTGAATTGGGTGGCATTATCGAGCGCTCCGACAGATTTACCATCAATATACAGGGTTTGAAAGAGATTGTTTTTAACAACCGAAAAATGATGCCATTCGTTACTCAGCAAATTACCCGCCAGATTTTCAACGCCTCCGGCAGGATTATAGGGAAAGCTGTGTAAAAAGCTCATTTGGCTGTTTTTTTGAGCCACCCAAAGCCCAGGTAATCCCCCTTGGGTGGCCGAAATCAAGGTTTGCGTAGATGGAACCGTTGTGCGGAACCAACCCGTCCAGGTAAAGTCACCCTGCATCTCATTGATCAACCCCAAATCCACATGGGCTCCGGCCTGCAGTGAAAAAGCCTGTCCGACTTTACCGGGAACAAACTGCACGGCCCCCTGCAAAGTCCCTGGATAAACACCCATGCTGTCTTGGGCATTGCCCTCCCCACGCCACCAAGCGACAGGCAGCACGGGCATCGGGCTGAGCCACGGCCCCATCAGGGTAGCTCCGCCGTTGTTCAATTGGAGTGGGCCGGGTCCCGCCAAGCCAGCAGGCACCGTAACGACCAGCGATGGGTTGCTCACGGTTTGTACCGTGCCCTGTACCCCACTCAAGCGCGCCAGGGTCGCAAGGTCAAAGCCAACCCCGGTCACGGTAAGGGCATCTCCGCTCAAAAGCAAAGAGCGCGAGAGCTGATCAACACGCAAAGGCAAAACACCATTCACAGTCAAGCTATTACTCTGGCGCCCGGCACTCTCCACCACGGCCACCAAATTGCCGCTCAGTGAATCGGGCAAAAGAGCCTGAATTTCAGTCGAACTGGCACTCAACAATTCAAGGGTGATGCCATTGACAGTCACTTTATTCTGAGCCAGATCTTGAGAGAACCCTGTCCCTGTTAAACGCAAAGTTCTACGTAAAAACAAGGTTTTGATCTGGGTCTCAGTCAATGGCTGGCGATAAACCCGCAATTGATCAATTTGGCCTTTAAAGGGCTGTTGGTTGGGAATCGTTTGGTAGCCAATATGCAAAGCCACAAGGCTATTGAGATCAGACAAAGCAGAGCTGTTGCTTTGCACCCATTGCCCATCCACAAACAAGTGCTCTTGGTTTCCCTGTCGCACAGCCACAACATGGTGCCAACGGTGATCATTCAAGGGGTTGGCAGAGTTGATCAGGGCTGGGGGCTGATGCCCAAAAGCCAAATGCCCCGATGCCAAAAGCCGCAATTCAAATCCAGGTGAGGCTTTGACCAAGGTCTGAAGCTGTTTAAAATCCGTGCGAAACCACACTTCGACCGCGTAGTCTTTTTGGGCAAAGTCCATGCCAGGCACTTCAACCCCACCTTGACTGCCATTGAGGGCAAAGGCACGGCCCTCAATTCCCGGAGCAAACCCCACGTCATTGTGCAAATCCACGGAATAAAGGCCTGCACTGTCATTGCCATTTCCCTCTGCAGCAAATTCAGCCGCAAGCCCCACCGGCAAAGCCGGTATCTGGGCCTGAATCAGATTCAAAGCCGGAGGAGAGGGTATCGTTTGACTTCCGGCTCCGCCACTACCAGGATAGTACAGTGAAATCCGGGGACCGCTGACACGGAGAAGGGTTTCACCCGCCTGATTGAGTAAGCGGGCTTCCAGGCTCCATTCAGCCAAAGAATTCTGCCCGCTGGGGGCCTCAATTTGCTGTGAAACCGTTGAAAAAGCGGGCAAAAACAGTACCAAGGGCTGCCCAGAGGCATCTTTCAAGGGCAGACCATTGGCATAAAATAGCACTTTCAATGGCTCTGCAAAGGGGGTTCGCAATTGTACCTGCAGGGGAATCGCACTCCCATAAGAGAAAGAGCGTCCCGACTCTGGGGCTTGAAAATCAAGCTGCAGTGAAGGCGGCGACGTTTGAACAGTGGCAGTTTGGCCCAACAGTGTGGAGTCACCGGATTTGGCTTGCACAAATTCGGCAAACGCTGCCTGAAAACGTCTTTGGCTCTCAGCAAAAAGCGCATTCGCTGCTAAAACAGCCCGCTGAAAACCTGCTTTCTCCAAAAGCACAGCCACGTCTTTTTGGGCCAACAAAGCACTTTCGGGCCGGGGTGCCTGCACAAAATCACGCAAATCCTGGCCTGGCGCCAGCGATTGCAACAGCCAGCCTTCTGCCGTAGACAAGAGGTCCAAATTGCGCTGCACGCGTGTTTGAGCGTCTTTCGCAGGCAGAGAAACCCACAACTGGAAAGGAATCTGATCGGGGGCGGTTGAAAACACTTCCAGTATTAAGAGGGTTTCGACAGGTATATTGCCGATTTCAAACTGGCCCAGAGGGTCTGTGTCCATTTCCAGCCAGGGCTCTTTTTGCTGGGGATCGCGCAATTGCAAACGGTAAACACGTCCACTTTCGGCCTGCACCCGAAAACCGGCAGGCAAGACAACCTGACCACGCAAGGTAAACCGGCCCAAGGTGCCCCCTTTGCTTTCGGGAACCAGCCCTTTGCCCAAGGTGCCTCCTTTGCTCTCAGGTACAAGGTTTTGCCCCAGGGTGCCCCCTTTGCTCTCAGGCACAAGGTTCTGCCCCAGTGTTCCGCCTTTAGTTTGGGGCACCAATTCTTGTGGCGTAATAGCAGTCTGAACCTCAACCGGTTTTAAGATGGGTGCCTGACATGCAAACAAGCTGCTGATCAGCGCCAGCAAAAACCAGAGAGAGCGTTGCCACTTCATAGATTTAACAGGGTTTTCATTTCTTGAGGTCTGTGGTTTCTGAGATAACTCAAATCTGGCTCCAACCAAGCCTGTGTTCGCATTTCTGGTTTTAACGTTAAAGCTTTCCCCAAAAAGAGCAGGGCCTGAGCCAAGTGAGTATCGGTCTCTTCCGAGGCCGCCCAAAGTGAACAATGACAAGCCAAAACATAATAGCCAAACGCATAACGGGGCTGGCAGGCCGTAATCAGGTCTAAGGCTTTGCGGGCCTGCTGAAATTGCCCCGATTTGCTAAAGGCATGGGCCAAAAAGCAGGTGCTTTCCAAGAGGGCCTGTTCATCGAGCTGATCTTTGTCGGGCGCATACAAAACCGTTTCAAAAGCCTGAATACTCTCCTGCCAATAGCGCTGGGCCTCTTTGGCCCCAGAGAGGTCAGCCAAATTAAACGCCAAACGGGCTGCTTCATCGCGTAAATTGGTGTTTTCAGGTTCGAGCGTCAGCCCTTGGTCAAAGACCTCACGGGCCTTTAAAAAATCTTGACGGGCTTGTCGGTGAAAGGTTTTGGCTGCTTTTGCATCTGAGCGGGAGAGAGCATCATGATAGCCAGCCAAAGCGGCTGAACCCTTAAAAAAATGCAAAACCCCCAAATTCAGCAGCAATTCAGCTTTTGATGTCTCAGATTCGGGATGCAAGGCCTTAAACTGCAAAGCGGTTTCCATGGCCACAATGGCGGCATCATGGTTGTGGCGGGTCAGTTCAAGATAGGCCACCAGCATTTGCAATTGCACTGTTTTTTGAAAAAACTTAAAGCCCTCTTCAATTCGGGTCTGGGCCAAGCCATATTGGCCTTGGCGAATCAAACTGTTCACCAGCGCCATATATGTTGGAAACGAATTGCTACTGCTGTGTTGCAGAATTTTTTCCAGATGCTGATCCGGGGGCGCTTTGCTCTCGGAGTGGGGATCATATCCAGCTAAAACCAGCAATTGATCGCGCAAAAGCGGCGTATTGCCCGAGGAAAACACCTTGACCAGTTTTTCGACTATTTTGCGCGAAGGGTGGCGCTTGCCCGATTCCAATAAAGAAATATACGCTTCTGACACGTCTAATTTTTCAGCCAGATCGGTCATGGTCTGGATAGTCTCCTGGCGCAAGGCCAAAATCCGTTTGCCAAATTCCGAGGCGCTCACCTTTGGCTCTGCTTGTCTTTTTTTCATATCTGCTGCTCCGCTCACTCATATAACCCTGAAAAAATTATAACAGAAATTGTTAAAAATATTTTGACAAATCTTGTTAAGAAATTTATTTTTGTGGTATATCTAGATCATAAATACTTAACAAATTTTGTTAAAAAGATCCTTATTGCTTAATAGAGTGGTTGCGAGATTCTGAGTCGGTACCTGTCGAAAACAGTCCCTTTCCCAATGAGGGGTTACGGGAAATTTTCCAGGTCTGGGTTTGGCAAATGTTTCACCAAGCTCAAGTGATTCGGAGAAACCAGGGTTGTTCATTCAATCTCATGTGTAAAAAAAAACGCAGCTCACGCAAGACACAACTGCAAACTGAAAAAAAGAGGATTTTGCCAAAAGAGGCGGGAAGTTGCTCCCGCCTCTTTTTTTTAACCCGGCTTTAATAGGCGTAAAAGCCACGCCCAGACTTTCGGCCAAGGTGCCCAGCCATCACCATGCGGCGCATCAGCGGGGGCACATTGTATTTGGATTCGCGGTAGGCATCAAAGAGAATATCTCCCACTTTGACACAGACATCGATGCCAATCATGTCCATCAAAGTCAGCGGCCCCATGGGATAACCGGCTCCCAGTTTCATGGCGTTGTCGATGTCCACAGCGGTGGCCAGGCCATTTTCGTAGACCCGTGCCGCGTCCAGCAGATAGGGAATCAAAAGCAGATTGACAATAAAACCAGGGGTATCTTTGGCCAAGACGGCGGTTTTCCCCAGCTTTTCCACAAAGCCGTAAGCGGCTTTGACAGAGTCTTCGCTGGTTTCAAGGCCCTGAACGACTTCAACCAGCTTCATCAGATAAGCGGGATTAAAAAAGTGCAGGCCCAGCACCCTGTCGGTGCGTTGAGTGGCAGCCGCAATTTCGGTGATCGAAAGCGAGGAGGTATTGCTGGCCAGCAAAGCATGAGCTGGGCAGATCTGGTCGAGTTTGGCAAAGACCTCGCGTTTAACAGCAATATCTTCAACCACGGCCTCAATCACCAGATCGACATCGTTGAGGTCTTCGAGCGCGGCAGTTGGATTCAAATTGGCTTTGGCGGCAGTCAAGTTTTATTCGGTAAACTTGCCTTTGCTCAGGCCAAAATCCAGGTTTTTGTGAATCATGGCTTGGCCTTTGTCGACGAGGGCCTGGTTGATTTCGTAAGCGCGTACCTTTAAACCAGCCTGGGCGCAGACCTGGGCAATGCCCGAGCCCATGGTGCCAAGGCCGAGAACGGCCACGGTTTTAATTTCAGACATCTGTGTACTCTCCTGTCCTAAAAAAGATCTGCTGCCATGCTAACACAGCAGACTGGCTTTTAGGGGTGAAGCACGGGTGGGTCTTCTTCACTGCGGCGCAGGTCTTCGCCTGTAAAGGTATACGGCAACATCTCTGCAATCGGCAAGATCTGGGCGGAGCCATCGGACTGTTCGAGAATTACGAGAATATCCGCCCCAAATTCCCGAATAAACTGCAGACAGGTCCCACAGGGAAAACAAGGTTGCATTTTTTGGGCCGAGATCGCAATCGCTTTAAAATGGCGATGGCCTTCTGAGACGGCTTTGGTCAGAGCCACGCGCTCGGCGCAGATCGCCAAACCAAAGGAGGCATTTTCAACATTGCAGCCGCTGATCAGACTTTCGCTGCCATCTTCACTCACCGCCAGCAAACTCGATCCAACCGGAAAGAGAGAGTAGGGGGTATAAGAATGGGCATAAGCCTCGCGAGAGGCCGCCATCATACGGGTGATCGTCTCAGATGAAAGTGGGGTTATAGTCATGCAAGCACCTTTTGCTCAGTTTTAGAAGAGGCCCGCAACGCCAAACAGGCATCGATCAGCCCCTGAAAACAGGGACTGGGCCGATTGGGGCGGGAGCGGAATTCGGGGTGAAACTGGGTCGCGACAAAATACGGATGGCCTGGCAATTCCACGGTTTCAACCAGATAGCCATCAGGCGAAGTACCAGAGATCATCAGGCCGTTGCGTTCAAGCGTTTCACGGTAATCGTTATTGACTTCGTAGCGGTGGCGGTGGCGTTCGAGAATCAGCTCCGAGCCATAGAGCTTATAAAGCTGAGAGTCTTCCCGCAATTTGCAGGGATAGGCCCCCAAACGCATCGTTCCCCCCATATTTTCAAGATCGCGTTGGGCAGGCATAATGTCCACCACCAGATGGGGGGCTTCAGGCGCAAATTCGGCACTGTGTGCCCCTTCGAGGCCGCAGACATGGCGGGCATATTCAATCACGGCACATTGCAGACCCAGGCAGAGACCCAAAAAGGGAATCTGACGGGTGCGGGCATAGTGAATCGCGGCAATTTTGCCTTCGACCCCTCGCACGCCAAATCCACCCGGCACCAAAATGCCATCGAGGCCTTCGAGATGGGCGGCAATTTCAGGGCCTTCCATCTCTTCGTCGGCATGAATCCACTTGATCTCGACATCGGTATCACGCACAGCCGCAGCATGGCGCAGCGACTCGGTCACACTCAGATAGGCATCGGGCAATTGCACATATTTGCCGACCAGCCCAATTTTGAGGGTCTGTTGCGGCTTTTTCAGGTGGGCCACCCAAGCGTCCCAACCCTCCCAGTCCAGTTCTTGACGCGGGGGCTCTAGCTTGAGGCGCTGCAGCACCTGTTTGGCCAGGCCCTCTTTTTCGAGCATAAAGGGCACTTCGTAGATCGATTTGACATCTTCACACTGAATCACAGCCTCTTTGTCGATATCGCAGAAGACCGAGAGCTTTTCGCGAATGCCCGCATCAAGATCGGTCTCGGTGCGGCAGACCAAAATATCCGGGTGAATCCCGTTGCGGCGCAATTCCATCACACTGTGCTGACTCGGTTTGGTTTTGAGTTCCCCCACCGCTTTGATATACGGAATCCAGGTCACGTGCAGGTAGAGCACATTGTCGCGGCCAAAATCTTTGCGCACCTGGCGAATCGCCTCAATAAAAGGCAGGCTTTCGATATCCCCGACCGTGCCGCCAATTTCGGTGATCACCACATCGGTGTCGGGTGAGGCGGCCCCTTTGATATGGTCTTTGATCGCATTGGTAATATGGGGAACCACCTGCACAGTGCCACTGAGGTAATCGCCCCGGCGCTCTTTTTGAATCACCTTGAGATAAATCGCGCCGGTGGTCAAGTTGCTGCGGCGACTCAGGTTAACGTCGGTAAAGCGCTCATAATGGCCCAGGTCGAGATCGGTCTCAGCCCCATCTTCGGTGACAAAGACCTCCCCATGTTGGTAGGGGCTCATCGTGCCCGGATCGAGGTTGATATACGGGTCGAGCTTGAGCAAACTGATCTGCAGGCCATGACTTTTGAGCAAACGCCCCAACGAAGAGGCCACAATGCCTTTGCCAATGCCAGAAACAACACCACCGGTGATAAATACGTATTTGGTCATAAACTAACTGCCTTAAAAGCGATAATCGTGAGAACTCACTGGACTCCAGTTTACCAGCCCTCTCTCACGACTGCCGCTAAGGAATATGGGCCCCTTGTTCAATCCAGAGTCCGAGCAATTTGCGCTCTTCTTTGGTCATGCCGGTTTTATTGCCCAGTGGCATGGTTTCAGAGTCCACAGCGCGGGCCTTGATTTTATCGGCATAACTTTTGATCTGGACTGGGGTATCAAACATGGCGCCTTGGGGCGCAGTTTTGAAGACCTCATCGGTGGGCTTGGCAGCATGGCAGGTGCTACAGCGGTTTTGCATGATTGTCTGCACTTGCGCAAAATCGACTTTTTCAGCCGCTGGCACCTGAGAGTTGGCCGAAGCGGTAGGCAGCGTTGGCGGGGCTGTGTAAAAGAAGAGCCCAAACAAACCGGCAATCGAAGTCACCAAGGCCGCTTTGCTCAGCGGGGTTTTGACATTCATAAAGTGGCGAATGCCTGCGCCGCAGACAATGATCCCTGCCAGAATCAGCCAATTGTGGGTATGGCCATAGGTGCTGGGAAAATGGTTGCTCAACATAATGAACAAGACCGGAAAGGTCATGTAATTATTGTGTACCGAGCGCTGTTTGGCGCGAATGCCGGGGGTATAATCGGGCACCTCACCGCGCTGGGTGGCATCGATCATCTTTTGCTGGGCGGGCAAAATCCGCATCCAGACATTGGCCACCATCAGGGTGCCAAAGATCGCGCCGATATGGATAAACATGCCTCGTCCACTGAAGACCTGGCTCAGGCCGTAGGCAATCCCCATCGCCAGAGCAAACGAGACCGCAGAGCCGACCTTGGCATTGTTGGCAAAGACATATTTCCACAGGAGATCATAAACCAACCAAGAACCGGCCAAAGCGCCCAGACCAATGGCTGTGGCCACCCCCGAAGAGATTCCGGATTCGGGTTTGATCAGGTAGAGACCCCCGCCCATATAATAGACAATGCCCAAGAGAAAAAAGCCGGTGATCCAGGTAAAGGTCGCTTCCCATTTGAACCAATGCAGTTTGTCGGGCACCCAACCGGGTTTGATCAGGTATTTTTCGACCAGATAAAAGCCCCCGCTGTGAACCATCCACAACTCACCTTCAACATCTTTTTTGCGATCGCTGCGCTCTTTGGGCTCTTCGAGATGGCTGTCCATCCACATAAAGAAAAAAGAGCTGCCAATCCACGAGATCCCTGCAATCAGGTGCATCCAGCGGATGATCAGGTTGAGCCATTCATTTAAATGGGCGGGCATGTGGGCCTCCGGTTAATCAGCATTTTGCCTATTATAGCGAGTGATGGGCGTTTCACAAAGCATCGCACAGAAGAATGGGCAAAGGCTGTGACAGGATTACAGGCTCCAGTGAAAAAAAACACAGCTCCGCGGCAAGGGATATGTTAAAATACTTGCAATTAAAGGCAGTAACAGAGACTATATGAGGCAAGCAAGACATATTCTGGGCATTGGATTGGCCGCCCTGGCCAGTCTGAGTTTCGCTGGCTGCGCCAGCCAGCAACAGGGCAGCGACTTCTGGATGGACCACTTTGTGTTTGTGTCATCCCGCAGCGGTGCCAACGATATTTACATCTCCGATATGCAGGGCCAAAATGTCCGGCAACTCACCAACGATGCCACCGACGATGCCACTCCCCGTGTCGGGATAGATGGCCGGATTGTCTTCTCTTCGCGGCGCACAGGCACCTGGCAGCTCTACAGCATGGACTGGGATGGGAGCGATCTCAAAGCCCTGACCTCAGACCCGGCGGTCAACAATTACCGGCCTTTTCCCGCCCCCGATGGCCGGATTGTCTTTATCTCCGACCGCTTTGTGAAGCCCCATGTCTTTTCAATGAATCCCGATGGCAGTGACGTGCGCCGTCTGACTTTTGGTTCGGTCTATAACGATTACCCCGTGGTCGGCGATGATGGCCATATCTATTTCACCTCTTCGCGCTCCTCCAAATGGGAAATCTGGAAAATGGGCCCCGATGGCAGCATGCCCACCCAATTGACCAGCAGCACCAAAAATATCAAAGAAATTGCCTTGGTCTCACCCACCTATCCCGACAAAGACGCGCGTTTTACCAACCGCACGACGATGTTGCCAACTTTTGGCTTTTACACCCAGCCGCGGATTGTCTTTTCAGCCAGCAGCAGCGAAGGTGGCAATTTTGGCATTTACCGCATGAACCGCGACGGCTCCGATCTGCGCGAACTCACAGCCAACCAGATGTTCCTCAATCGCAGCCCTGTGATGTGGCCCAATGGCCGGATTCTCTTCACCTCTGATCGCAGCGGCAGTACAGATGTCTGGAGCATGAGCCCCGATGGCCGCGATCCCCGTCAGGTAATCGCCGACCCCGCTTACGACAGCACCAGCTAACGCTCCCTTCGACTCCGCTCAGGGAGCGTCAGGGTTTGGCCCAAATGCCTAGAGCGGTTTTTGTTTAATCAAAAACGTCAAAAACTTCTTCGAGGAAACTCGCCAATGGGTGGTGTTTGTGTTTGCGCATTTTTTTGTGCATGCGATAGGTTGCTTTGGCCTCTTCGTAGCCAGGATCATGGGGATCGGGATAAGCCGCCGCAGGGGGATAAGCGGGTGGCGGATAAGGGGGAGGATAATTGGGGGCCGCAGCCCCAATTTGACTGGAGCGCTCGATGATTTTTTCCAGTTCACCATAATCCAGCCACACCCCCCGGCATTGGGGGCAATAGTCGATTTCAATGCCATTTTTTTGCGCCAATTGCAATTCGACGTAGCAACTGGGACAGGTTTTCATCGCCATTGGAAACACCTCTTGAAGTGATCTGAATTATTTTAACAGGGAGTCTGGGCATCTGGCTGGGAGTTAGTGGGCCAAAAAGGGCTTTTATTCAGGCCTTTGGCCCCTCTTTCTGCTTGGAAACAGGGCAGAATCACGGTATAATGATGCAGTTCTTCAGGAGAAAATCCCAACCATGACCACCGATCTCGCGCCACCTGCCGAGCAGGAATCCCGCCCTTTTGTGACGATTCAAGACGAAATGAAGCAGTCCTTCATGGACTACGCGATGTCTGTCATCGTATCACGGGCGCTCCCAGATGTGCGTGACGGGCTCAAACCCGTTCACCGGCGCATTCTCTTCGCCATGCACGAAATGGGCATGACCCCCGACAAACCCTTTAAAAAATCCGCCCGTATCGTCGGGGAAGTTTTGGGTAAATACCACCCCCACGGCGACTCCGCTGTTTACGACACCATGGTGCGTATGGCCCAGACTTTCTCCCTGCGCCACATGATGGTCGACGGCCAGGGCAACTTTGGTTCGATTGACGGCGACTCCGCAGCCGCCATGCGTTATACCGAGGCCCGCCTCTCCAAATTTGCCATGGAAATGCTGCAAGATCTCGACTGCAACACCATCGACTTCACCCCCAACTTTGACGGCTCGCTCGAAGAGCCGTTGGTGATGCCCAGCAAAGGCCCCAATTTGCTGATCAATGGCGTCACCGGCATTGCCGTCGGCATGGCCACCGAAATCGCCCCCCACAACCTCAAAGAAGTCTGTGAAGGCGCCATCCACCTGATGGACAACCCCGATGCCACCGTTCTCGATCTGATGGACTTCGTCAAGGGCCCCGACTTTCCCACTGGCGGGATTATCTTGGGCAATCGCGGCATTCGCGAGGCCTTCGAAACAGGCCGAGGCAAAGTCACCGTGCGCGCCGTGATCGAATTTGAAGAGGGCCAAGGCCGCGAACGCGACCGCCTCTTGGTCAAAGAGATCCCTTTCCAACTCAACAAAACCACCCTGGTCGAGCATATTGCCGATCTGGTTCAGACCGGCAAACTCGAAGGCATTGCCGATCTGCGCGACGAATCCGATCGCACCGGCATGCGCATCTGCATTGAGTTGCGCCGCGATGCCAACGCCCAGGTCGTGTTGAACAATCTCTACCAGCAGACCCGGCTGCAGTCCAATTACAATTACAATATGGTGGCCTTGGTCAACAACCAACCCCGCCTGCTGAGCCTCAAAGACATTTTGAGCGAGTTTCTCAAACACCGCGTCGAAGTCATTCGCCGCCGCACCCAGTTTTTCTTAGACAAAGCCGAACAGCGGGCCCATTTGGTGACCGGCTTTCTCAAGGTGCTCGACAATCTCGACGCCGTGATCGAGCTGATTCGCGCCTCCCAAGGCACCCAAGAGGCCCTCGCTGGACTGATCGAAAAATTTGATCTGAGCGAGCGCCAAGCCACCGCCGTTTTGGATATGCAATTGCGCCGCTTAAACGGTCTGGAACAGAAAAAACTCGAAGCTGAACGCGACGATTTGGCCGGTCAAATTGGCGATTTGCAACACATTCTTGCCACCCCCGAACGCGTCAATGCCATCATTCGCGAAGAGCTGGAAAAGCTGGCCGCGACCTACGAAGATGGCCGTCGCTCGCGCCTGGAAGACGATCCCGGCGACTTCACCTACGAAGATCTGATTCCCGATGAACCCATGGTCGTGTTTATGACCCGCCAAGGGTATATCAAACGCAGTCACCTCGACAGCTTTGAGCAGCAAAAACGCGGAGGCCGGGGTGTCTCGGGTATTCAAACCCGCGACGAGGACTATATCGCCCAATTTGCGATCACCAACAGCCACGATTCACTCCTGTTTTTCACCAATCAGGGCATCGTGTACAACCTCAAATCTTACGAGATCCCCGAGACCAGCCGCCAGTCCAAAGGCAATAGCGTGGCCAATTTGCTTCAATTCCGTGAAGGTGAAGAAGTGACAGCCATGATCCCCGTGCGGGAATTTGCCGCAGACAAAAATTTGGTGATGTTGACCCGCCAGGGCATTATCAAAAAGACCCCGCTGAATGCCTACCGCAATATCCGCCGGGCTGGCTTGATCACCGTCAACCTCGACGAAAACGACGTTTTGGGCTGGGTCGCCCTGACCGATGGCAATCAAAATGTCTTAATTGGCACCGCCAACGGTATGGCGATTCAATTCTCCGAACAAGATGTGCGCCCCACAGGCCGAACCTCACGCGGGGTCAAAGCGATCCAGCTGAAAAAAGACGATGTGGTTGTTGGCATGGCCACACCGCAGCCGGGTCAAACCATCTTGACCGTGAGCAACAATGGCTATGGCAAACGTACCGAAATTGAAGATTACCGCCTGCAGAGCCGCGCCGGTTCCGGGATTATCAATATCAAACTGCGCCGCGATGGCAAAGTGGCCAGCTTGCTGGCCGTCAACGGCAACGAAGAGTTGATTGTCGTGACAGCGCAAGGCGTCGTCATTCGTCAGCACGTCCGCGATATCAGCGTCTACAGCCGCTCGACCAAAGGGGTCACGGTTCAGCGCTTGAGCGAAGGCGATCTGATCGTGGCCATTGGCCTGATTGCCGAACAGGTGATCGATCCCAACACAGCCCCAGAGGCCTTGCTGGAAGCCACTGAAACTGGTGAGGCGATCACAATCGAAGCCACTGAAATAAGCCAAAATTAGAAGAAACCTGCATGAGTTATATTGAATCGATCCGCAATTTCTCGATCATTGCCCATATTGACCACGGCAAATCGACCCTGGCCGACCGCCTGATTGAATTTACAGGCGCACTCTCGCAACGCGAGATGGTGGCCCAGGTGCTCGACAGCCTGGATATTGAGCGCGAGCGGGGAATTACGATCAAGTCCCAATCGGCCCGACTGAACTACACAGCATCAGACGGCAAACCGTATATCCTCAATTTGATCGACACCCCAGGCCACGTGGACTTTACCTACGAAGTTTCGCGCAGCTTGGCGGCCTGCGAAGGCGCACTCTTGATCATCGATGCCACCCAAGGGGTTGAGGCCCAAACCATTGCCAATCTCTATTTGGCACTGGAACACGACCTCGAAATTGTGCCGGTGATCAACAAAATCGACCTGCCCAGTGCCGATGTGGATCGGGTCAAATTGCAGATTGCCGAGTTGGGCCTCGACCCGGATGAGGTCGTTCTCTGCAGCGCCAAAGAGGGCATTGGTATTCAAGATTTACTCGAAGCCATTGTCTTCCGCGTTCCGCCACCCAAAGGCGACCTTGATGCCCCCTTGCAGGCCCTGATCTTTGACTCGGTCTACGATACCTACCGCGGTACCGTGGTCTATTTCAGGATCTTTGAAGGCAGTCTGGGCAACCATGACAAAATCCGCTTTATGGCTTCAGAAAAAAACTACAGCGTAACCGAATTGGGGGTGCTTTTGCCCCACCGCACGCCCGTTGAAGGCCTGCGCGCAGGTGAGACGGGTTATTTCTCAGCAGAGATCAAAGACGTGCAACACGCCCGCGTGGGCGATACCATCACCCATTCCGAAAGACCCGCAGAAGCAGGCTGGCCCGGCTACCGCCCAGCGATTCCGATGGTTTTTTGTGGCCTCTACCCCGTTGAGTCCGACGATTATGAAGAACTCAAAGAGGCCCTGAATAAGCTGCAACTCAACGATGCCGCCCTCTCCTTTGAACCCGAAACCTCCAACGCGCTGGGCTTTGGCTTCCGCTGCGGATTTTTAGGGCTGCTGCATATGGAGATCATCCAAGAGCGCCTGGAGCGGGAATACAATCTCTCCCTGATTGCCACTGCGCCCAGCGTTATCTATGAGATTCAGACCATCACGGGAGAGACGATCATGATCGACAATCCCCAAAATTTGCCTGCGCCGCAAAATATCGACACCATGAAAGAGCCCTACGTCAATGTCACGGTGATCTCCCCCAAAGACTACGTCGGCCCCATGATGGACCTGGCCCAAAGCCGCCGGGGCATTTTTATCAGCATGGATTACCCCACCCCCGATCGCGTGGTCATGCACTACGAAATGCCGCTGAACGAAATGATGGCCGACTTCTTCGACCAGCTCAAATCCCGCAGCAGCGGCTATGCCTCCCTCGACTACGAAATGATCGGTATGCGCGAAGCCGATCTGGTCAAATTGGATATTTTGCTCAATGGCGAGATCGTCGATGCCCTTTCGGTGATTGTGCCCCGCGACAAAGCGCCGTTTATGGGCCGTCAGCTGACCGCCAAATTGCGTGAGATTATTCCGCGCCAAATGTTCGAAATCCCGATTCAGGCCGCGATTGGCAGCCGGGTCGTGAGCCGCGAAACCGTCAAAGCCATGCGCAAAAACGTTTTGGCCAAATGTTATGGCGGCGATATTTCACGCAAACGCAAATTGCTGGAAAAACAAAAAGCTGGCAAAAAGCGTATGAAACAGGTCGGCAAAGTTGAAATTCCCCAAGATGCCTTTATGGCCGTTTTACGTCTCGGCCAAGATTAAGTTGAAACACAAGGAGAGAGTGAGATGGAAGATTATAAAGCCCCTTTGGCAGACGCTGATGTCTCAGCCGGAGATGAATTGACCCTCGAAGATATCGCCAGAATGCATGATTCCGTGGATCTCCCCAGCAGCAACGCATCCCTCTTTGGCAGCAGCTACGAAGAAGAAAGCACCCTCGACAGCACCCTCGAATTGAGCAACGATCTGCAAGACGACAGCCCCAATGATCTGGACCTGGCGATTGAACACCAACGGATTCAAATCCCGGCCCCCTTCGATACCTCGACAAGCTCGATGCAACGCTCCGCTCAGGGGGCACCTGATTCTGCTCAAGGTTCTTTGGGCTCTGCTTCCCAGAGTTTTGCCGAAGCGAGCGCAGTTGAAGCCAACCAGCCTAGCGAAAGCGCTTCCCTCCAAACCAGCTCCCAAGGCCATTCTCCAAGCAATTCTTCAAACAATGCCCAAAGCGTCTCCTCCCAAAATGGCGGCGCCCTGAGCGGAGCCGAAGGGCAGCTCTTGGTCAAAATGGGGAACGAAACCTACGACCTGAGCAAAAAAGACGATATCGCCTGGCTCGAACAGCAGTTTCAAGACCTCTTCGGCCAATGCCTCTATCCCTATTTGCAGCGCATGTCGCGGATTTGGAATTCCGAAGAAGAAGTCGGTGCCATGTACCAAAAGCTCGAAAGCCTCTCCCGTGAACGCGGCCCGGTCGAAGAGATCATGGAAGTGGCCCAGCAGGTTAATGTCTACCGCGAAATGACCGAAAAAGAAAAGCTCAACAGCGATGAAATTCTGAGCGTTTTGACCAAGCTCGAAACCCTGCAGAATGTGCTCAAGCGGTATCAAAATCTGTTTGAGGGTTTGATTTAAAACGCCAAGCACAAATCCCCAAAGAGGCGCCACCTGTTAATTTTTCGTTAAATCAGGTCATGCGTCTCTTTCTTTTGGGGATAGTTTATGTTAGAAGAGACTACAACCTGTAGTTTCGGAGAGAGAAAGGAAACGACCCATGGGATTAGATGGCATCTATAACGTGCCTGATTTCCGCCCGCAACACAAAGTGGAGCATGCCAAAGACAAAGGCGAAGACCGCAAACAGCAGCAGGAACAGGACAAAAAAAAGAAAAAGCAAGACGACAAAACAGAGAACCTGTTTGCCAGTCTGGCCGACCGTCTGGGCCAGTACAGCGACGAAGAGCCCTTCCAGTTTTCAGGCTAAGGCCTTCCGCTCATATAGGCTGAATAAAGGCCGTGTGCAGTTAAATCAGGCTGGTGTACTGCAGCCACTCCAAAAGTGGCAAAAGCCCTGGAAAGACATTGAGAAAATTCACAGGGGCAAAACCGGCCCAGAGCACGGCAAAGCTACAGGTACCCAAAACCGCCCCCAGCGAAATGGGGCGAATGCGGGGCGCTTCCCAGTGTTCGGCCAGGGGCTCCATGTACATCACCATCACAATTTTGAGATAGTAGACAATCGAGAGAATGCTGGCCAGCACAGCCACCCCCACCAAAAACACCTGGTGGGCCTTGAGCACCGTTAAAAAGAGATAATACTTGGCAAAGAATCCGCCCAAAGGTGGAATCCCAATAAACGAGAAGAAAAGCAACGCCAAGCCCAAGGCAGTTAAGGGATATTTTTTACCCAGGCCCGCCAAGTCTGAAATCTGAACCAGCGACTCATTTTGCGAGCTGAGCCAGGTCAGGGCCGCAAAGATCCCCAGTGAGCTGAGCACATAGATCAAGAGATAATAGAGCAGGGCAGAAACGGCCTCATTGCCTGGCTGCAGAGCCAGGGCGGTGATCCCTGTGAGCAAATAACCCGTGTGGGCAATGCTGGAATAGGCCAGCATGCGTTTGATATTGCGCTGGGTATAAGCCAGAATATTGCCTCCCAACATCGTCAAAACAGCCAAAATAGCCACCACTTCAACCCAATAGGTCTTAAGTGAGATAAAGCCCTCACCCAAGACCCGAATCAGCAGAGCAAAGACCGCAGCCTTGACCGCAGTGGCCATGAAGCCAGTGACGGGCATCGAGGCCCCTTCGTACGCATCGGGTGACCAAGTGTGAAAAGGCACCGCCGCCACCTTAAAGGCCAAGCCAATCACCACCAAGAGCAGCCCCATCGCAGCCAGAGGCTCATGGGCATGGGTCGAAAAATAGGTGTGAATCTGATACAGGCGGGTCGAGGCCACAGAGCCATAGAGCAGGGCAATCCCGTAGAGCAAAAGCGCAGAGGCCATCGAACCCAAGAGGAAATATTTAAAGGCCCCTTCATTGGCTTTGAGATTGTCACGGTCATAACCCACCAAGACATAGACCGACATCGAAACAATTTCAAGCGCCACAAACAGGGTGATCAGATCGCGGCTGGAGGCCAAAAGCAACATGCCACTCAGACAGAAAAAGAGCAGAGCCAAAAATTCCGCCTTGACCAAGCCTTCGCGCTCCAGGTAAAAAGAGGCACTGAGAATCGTGATAAAAGTGGCCACGGTCAAAAGCAGCGAAAAGAACAGAGAATAGGTATCTAAAATGAGATAGCCGCCCAAAATTTCGCCATTGGGGGCCACCGCTTTATAGGCCGCAATCGAAGAGAGTCCGACCAACGCGACACCCACCAAAGACACATGGGGCAACAAATAACGCTGTTTGAGCGGCAAAAACACCCCCAAAAGCAAGACAATCAACCCAAAGAGCACGGGCAGCGAAACCGGTAAGAAAGGCAATAATTTATCCATGGACAGAGGCCTCACTTGCAGGCAAAGTGTCTGAGAGGGCAGTTGGCTGGCTCACCTGCTGAGGCTGATGCAGCATCTGCAAATACTGACGCACCGATGGGGTCGTGCGCTCAAAGACAGGCTGGGTATACAGGCCCATCAAAACCACAGCCAGCACCAGGGGGGCCAGCACAATTTGGCGGTAGCGACAGAGTTTGAGCGGCTCAGCGACAGGGCTTTTAAGCGGCCCAAAGAGCAGGCGCTGGGTCAACCAAAGCATATATGCCGCAGATAAAATCAGGGTCAACCCGGCCCCCAGACCCAACAGAGGCATCTGGGTGGTCACCCCCAACAAGATTAAAAACTCGCCGACAAAGCCGTTCAGGCCCGGCACACCAATTGAAGCAAAGGTCATGAGCAAAAATAAGCTGGCAAATAGAGGGGTCTCTTTGGCCAGCCCTCCCAATTCAGCAATTTCAGTCGTTCCATAATGTTCTTCAATCAAGCTCACCAACAGAAACAGCGCCCCCGTGGCCACAGCATGATTGATCATGTGATAAAGCGTGCCCTGTAAACTGGCTTGGTTCCAGGTAAAGACCCCCAACACCAGCAGCGACATATGGCTCAGCGAAGAATAGGCAATCAGGCGCTTGAGATCCGTTTGGCCCAAGGCCGCAATGGCACCATAGACAATCCCAGCAATGGCCAGCAGCGAAAGCAGGGGTGCCCAGCGTTCCAGCAATTGCGGAAAGAGCGGAATCGTAATCCGCAAAAGGCCATAAATGCCCATTTTGGCCATCAGGCCCGAGAGCAAAAATGTCACCACAGTGGGCGCTTCGCTGTAGGTATCGGGCAGCCAAGTGTGCAGCGGAAACAGCGGCACCTTGATCAAAAAGGCCAGAGCAAAACCCACAAAGAGCAAACTGGCAACAGGCCCCATACCCATCCGCATTTGGTAGAGCTGGGGCAAAGCAAAACTCCATTCACCGGTTTTGCTGTAAAACTGCACACCCAAAAACAGAATGCTGAGCAAAAAAACGAGTGAACCCGCCATGGTGTAAATCACAAACTTGAGCACAGCCTGCTTGCGTTTGGGACCGCCCCAGAGGCCTATCAGGAAAAAGGCCGGAATCAACATCAATTCCCAAAAGAGGTAAAAGAGAAAGAGATTCAAAGCCAAGGTCGTGCCCAGCAATCCGGCTTCAAAACAGAGCAAGAGGGCAAAGAAAGCAGGAGGATAGGCATTTTTAGAAAATTGCGCCATACACAAGGCGATCACAATAAAAATCGGAATCAACAAAACCAAAAACAGACTGATACCATCAATGGCGAGGTGGTATTCGATCCCCATTTTGGGAATCCAGGCCAATTTTTCTTCCATCTGGAAACCCGCTTGGGGCTGAAAGCGAAAACCGACCAAAGCCGCCAAGAGCAAATTGAGCAGCGCAAGGCCTAGTGCCGCAGGTTTGACCACCCCCGCAAATTTGCGCGAGAGGGCCAGCAAAACCAAACCACCCACCAATGGCAGAAAAATCAGAAGCGAAAGCAGGTGGTTCATAATTGGAAGACCCCCGGTAAATGCAAGACAAAATACACATAGGCCAAAATAAACAGGCCAAAAATCAGGTAGTGGGCATAGGCCCGGAGTTGGCCAAACTGCAAAGTGCGCAGACAGAGTGAAAAGGCATAATAGCCCCAAACACCTGCGCGAATCAGGCCATCGATCATCACAGGCTCTGCCACTTGGCGGCAGAAACGGCCAGCAGCCATGATCGGACCGACCACCGCAGTTTGGTAGAGGCTGTCAAAGCCAAATTTTTCATTTAAAATCGCCGTCAGGGCATTTTCAGGCAGTGCAGGCACTTCACCTGTGATTTTGCCAAAGCGTTTGAGCGCCAGCAAAATACCTGCACCCGCCACCAGCACCGAAGCAGCCATCAAGATCAAAGACAAGCCTTGGGCCGCAGGATCGCTGGCATGGTGTTCGCCATAAAGGGGTGACAGCCAGTGCACAAACCAATTGGGCAAGCCCAAAGTGGCGGGCATCCCCAAAAATCCAACCGTCACAGCACCCAGCCCCAAAAGAGCGAGCGGGAGCTTCATTAACAAGGGCTCAGGATGGGCTTCATGCTCACCGCGATAGGTACCGCCAAATGCCAAGAAATAGAGGCGGAACATATAAAAGGCGGTCAGTCCTGCCGTTAAAAGGCCCATGCCCCAGAAGACAAAATGGCCTTTTTCCCAGAGCGACCAGAGAATTTCATCTTTGCTGAAAAAGCCTGCAAAGGGGGGAATGCCGGCAATTGCAAGGCAAGAGACCAACATCGCCAAATGAGTAATCGGCAATTTGCTGCGCAAACCACCCATTTTGCGCAAATCCTGTTCGTGGTGCAGGGCATGGATAATGGCTCCAGCTCCCAGAAACAGAGCGGCTTTAAAAAAGGCGTGGGTAAAGACGTGGAAAATGCCAGCAGCATAAGCCCCTGCACCCACACCCATAAACATATACCCCAATTGGCTGACCGTGGAATAGGCCAAGACCTTTTTAATATCGTTTTGAACCAGGGCAATTGAAGCGGCCATCAGGGCCGTCAGGCCCCCAATCAGAATAATCAACCAAGCCACAGACGGGGTGGCGGTATAGACAAAGTGCAAACGGGCCACCAAATAGACACCGGCGGTGACCATCGTAGCGGCATGAATCAAGGCACTGACAGGGGTCGGGCCCGCCATGGCATCGGGCAACCACACATGCAACGGGATCTGGGCAGATTTGCCCAAAGCACCCACCAAGAGCAAAAAGGCAATCAGCGGCAGACGTTCGGCACTGCTCTGGCCGATATGGGCCTGTATGCCAGCAAAGTCAAAGGCCCCGGTTTCTTGAAAGAGCAAAAAGATACCTAAAATAAAGCCCAAATCGCCGACGCGGTTGAGCAAAAAGGCCTTGGTGCCAGCACCAGCTTTGGCGGCGTCTTCAAACCAGAAACCAATCAAAAGATAAGAGCAGACCCCCACCCCTTCCCAGCCCATAAACAGACCAATCATATTGTCTGAAAGAATCAGCAGGAGCATGGAGCCCAAGAAGAGATTGAGGTAAGCAAAATAGCGGCTGAAACTGCGATCACTTTGCATATAACTGGCCGAGAAGAGGTGAATCAGCGTACCAATAAAGGTGATCATCAAAAGCATAATGCCTGAGAGATGATCCATCACCAGACCGAGTTCAATTTTAAAGCTGCCGATATCCATCCAGGTTAAAAGTGGACTGTGCCAAACGCGGGAAGGGTCTCCCATCATGGGTAAAAACAGCAAAAAGGCCAAAACCGTAGCCAGCAAGGGGCCCGCACAGCCAATCGCTGTGACCACCCGTTCAGAAATACCATTTTTGTTTTGGGCATTGTACAAGGTGCCCAAGCCCAAAACCAAGGCCCCGGCCAAAGGCAAGAGAACCACCAAATTTAAGAGCGAGTTTAGCTGCAACCCGGAGGCGGGCAAAGTGGCGTGGGCGGTATGAGCTGTGGCGTGTAATAACATCGGACTCAACCTTTCAGGGTGTCGAAATCATCGACATTCAGCGTCTGACGGTTTTTAAAGAGCAAAATAATCAGCGCCAGGCTGATCGCGGCTTCTGCCGCGGCAACAGCAATCACAAAGAAAACAAAGATATGGCCATCGAGCTGATTAAAAAAGCGCGAAAAAGCCACAAAACTCAAATTGATCCCATTGAGCATCAATTCCAGCGAGAGAAACAGGATAAAAATATTTTTTCGGCTAATGAACCCAGCCAAGCCCAAAAAGAAGAGAATCGCACTGACCGTTAAATAATGTGCGGGTCCGAGCATCAGGCCCTCCGTTTGGCCAGGGCGACAACGCCGACCAAGGCCACCAATAATAAAATCGAGATCACTTCAAACGGGAAAAAATGGCTGCGGTAAAGCGCCAAGCCGACCGCTTCGATTGAGCCATAACCCGCTTGGGTCTGGGGGAAAACGGCATTGCCAAACTGCATTGTAATCCCGCGCTGAACCAGAAAAAAGATCGGGCAGAGAAAGAGCAGGGCCAACAGAACACGGGTCTCAATCTGTTTTTCGGGGGGCAAATGGATCTCTTTGACATTGAGCAACATGATCACAAAGACCATCAGGGCCATAATTGCGCCCGCATACACCAAGATCTGGATCACAAACAAAAAATCTGCCGAGAGCAGGGCATAGAGGCCCGCTAAGGCAATTAAGGTCATGACCAATGACAAGGTCGCGGAAAGGGGGTGACTGCGTGTAATGGTCAAGAGCCCACCTATCACGGCGATGACGGAAAGAATAATAAAGTAGGCTGTAGTTTCCATGTTCTTTGCTTCGATGCGAGTCTTTCAGATTGAAACAGGCTAACACATTATAACGGATCCCCATGCTGAGCCCAATATGTTGCAAGCCCCAAGCAAAAAGAAGCTGTGTCAGAAGGCCCTTTCGGGCTATGTGACGAAAAAAAATGATGGTATACTCGTTTAACTGGCAGTGATATACGCAGCGCTTACGGAGGATAAATTACATGGCTTCTATCATGATTGTCGATGACTCAAGCGTCACCCGGAAGGTGATTAAAAAGCATATCGGCAGCGGCCCTTACGCCAACCTCAACCTGATTGAGGCCTCAGACGGAGAACAAGCCCTGGAGACATTTAAAGGCGGAGCTCAGCCCGATGTGGTTTTGAGCGATTGGAATATGCCCAAAATGAATGGTCTTGAGTTTGTGAAGAAACTCCGGGAATACGAGTCTTCAATTGGCACCGACCCCGAGAAAAAGGTCAAAATCATTATGATCACCACCGAAGGCACCATTGACAAAGTCACTGAGGCCATGGAATCGGGGGTCAATGAATATATTGTCAAACCCTTTACCGCGGATACCCTGAACAAAACCCTCAAAAAGGTCCTGCCTTTGCGCGTCTGAGGCAGAAAGGCATGTCTGTGGCCTTACAAGAACGTTTTATTCAAGCTGTCTGCACATCGGTGAGCAGCCTGTTCAGCACCATGGTTCCCATGGATGTGGATACTTCCCATGCCGCAAGCCAGGCCAGCCCCAGCGCGCAGGGATATCCCCAAGAGCTGGTGGGCACCATTGATATTCGCGGCGGCATCAGTGGCAGTATTTCGATTCTGCTCTCTTACCCCCTGGCCATTTCAATGGCCTCGCTAATGCTCGAAGAAGAACTCGATGAAGTCAACGAAGACGTCTACGAAGCTGTCGCTGAGATTACCAATATTATCGCCGGGGGCATCAAAACCTCGCTGTCACAAAATGGCCAGGCCTTTTTACTCGGGTTACCGCAAGTCTTTGATTTGGGGCCCGAATCCAATCAGGTTTTTCCCAAAGCGGGCAAGGATCAAACCCCTTTGTCGATTCCGATCCAAACCGGACAGGGGGCCTTTTGTGTCGCTTCTTTGCTCCGTGAAGAGCGTCCCCTTTGAATCTTTCGCCCGTGCTCACAGAGGTCCAGGCAGACACCCTGCAAGTGGTGTCTTTTCGTTTGGAAAATGAGATCTACTCGCTGGACATTCTCTGTGTTCAAGAAATAATCAAAGCCCTGCCGGTCACCCAAGTCCCCCTCACCGTAGGCTGGATCGAAGGGGTGATCAATTTAAGGGGCCAGATTTTGCCTTTGATTAACCTGGCCTCACGCCTGGGTCTCAAACCCTCGCCTTATCAACGCGATACCCGTTTTGTGATCGTCAGGGGGCGCGAACAAAATGTCGGTCTGGTGGTGGATGAGGTGCAAGAGGTCTTGCGTCTGCCCGTCTCTCTATTGGAGCCCGCTCCCACCACCGCTGTGGACAAAGACTATATCCAGGCGGTCTGCAAATATGAAAATCGGCTGGTGATTGTCTTGGATTTGCCCAAAGTGCTCTACGATAATAAGCCCCGCTCGGAAACAGTACAGGAGGTTTTATGAAAATTTTTGCCAAATTGCTGGTTGGCTTTGGGATCACCTGCGTATCCCTATTGCTGGTCCTGCTGATCAGTTTGGTCGGTTTGGAACAACTGAACACAAAACTCGAACAGGTGTACAACACCATTGATCAAAAAACCAAAACCGAACAGGTGGTTCAAACCTTCCAAGAGAGTCAAAAGATTCAGCAGCAAGCCACCTTTCAGCTGATCGTTGTCTTCTTTGGGGGCCTGGCCTTCTCCTTGGTGATTGCCGTTTGGCAGGTGCGTCAAATCACACGCTCGCTCAAAGAGGTGAATCAGGTTGCCGCCTCCATTGCCGGAGGCAATCTCAACCGGGTGGCCGTGGTCAAAACCCACGACGAGTTTGCGGAATTGGCCCATACCTTTAATGAGATGACCCACAATCTCAATGAAAAGTTTGCGCGCATCCTCGAAACATCCAATAAAACGGCCCAGTCATCCAGTGAGATTCAGTCCCTCTCGCGTGAAACCGCAGCAGGAGCAGCCAAACAGGCTTCGGCCATCACCGAAATCTCAGGTTTTATGGAAGAAGTCAGCCGCTCAGTCAAAGGCATTGATAACCAAGCCGAAGCCTTGGCCTCCCGCGCCGGTGAGACCATGCGCCAAATTGAACAGGTGGCCCACAACCTCTCCCAGTCCACCCAGAGTATCACCCGCCTGTCTGAAGCCAGCGATCAGGTCTCTGACGTTGTCAGCCAAAATTTCAGGGCCTTTGCTGAGATCAATGAGAGCGCT
>JBFWRL010000029.1:0-42174 GCA_050248915.1 Candidatus Sericytochromatia bacterium | reverse complement strand
TGAGAGAGATTCTTTTCTTCGGGCAGAGCGCAAATATCGGCAACGTCATTGGTGGGTTGGTTTTCCTGTTTTACCATTTTTTGCCTGGACGCCCTTCAAATGGGTTATTTTTGTTTGGCTCTTTATTTGGATTGGGTTTCTATTTAAGTTGGAATGGGACTTGCAAACCGACCTCAAAAGTGCAGATGCACATTGGCTCAGTGTCATGGACAAGTCGATTCTTTCTCAGGGATTATTGCCGCCATAGCACAGGCAGAACCATTCAAAACGCTCACCGTTGGTCAAGCCCCTGAAAAGAGAGGGCAACAGGAGCCCCGCCGTGCCACGATGGCGAAAGGCGGGGTGACTTTTAGCCTGTTGCACGCAGGACGCGTGCGGCAGGCGGCCCGAACGTCAGGGGCTTGTGCCAACCGGAGCCGATTTCCCCCTCCGTTCACCAGCCTAGCAAAATCCCCTCTGACTCAGCCAAGCCACCAACTGGCATTACCCCCAAAATACGTTACAATGCTAGGAATATTCAGATTTAAACAGGATGACCTATGCGCGAACGTTTTTTATGGATGCTCTTGATCTGCTTGCCTTTTGTGGGAGCCGATCAATTCACCAAAATGCAGGCCACTGCCCATTTGATGGGCAAACCCGCCATGAGTTTCTGGGATGACACAGTTCGCCTGCAATACGCCCTCAATCCTGGTGCCTGGGGCAGTTTGGGCAGCCAACTCCCCGACCCGATCCGCAAATTGGTCTTCACTGTTGGCGTGGGCCTGATTCTGGCCGTCTTGATGGGGTACATCATTAAAACAGCCCAACCGTTGATTGTCACGATTGCCCTCTCGTTGGTGCTCGCAGGCGGCCTCGGCAATTTGATTGACCGCGCCCTCTACGGCCATGTCGTGGACTTTATGTATATTGGCTTCAAAGGCATCAGCTGGATGCACACCAATATTTTTAATGTGGCCGATGTGGCGATTATGGTCGGAGGCGGGCTCTTGCTCTTTCACGCCTTTCAGCCAGGAACCACAGAAAAAGCCAAAGAAAAAACGCCAGAAAAAGATTCAGACCAGCCACCCTCTCCAGAACAGAGCCCCAAGAAAGCCGATGAGGCGCACCCCGCTTGAGGCCACGTGCAGTTTTAATCACGGGCGCATCTACGGGCATTGGTGCGGCCTGCGCCACCTTTTTGGCTGAGAGCGGTTATCACGTCTATGCGGGCTATCGCACATTGCCCGAAACGCCTTCTGCTGAAAGAATCACGCCCGTTTTACTCGATGTCTGTTCCGCGGATGATTGGCAGGCGGTCACGGCTTTGATCGCCGAACACGAGCCCGAGCAAGGGCTCTATGCCCTGATCAACAATGCGGGCATTGGCCTGGGCGGGCCCATTGAATACCTGCCTCTGGAGCGCTTTCGCAGCCAGTTTGAGGTCAATTATTTTGCTGTGATTCAAGGCATTCAAACCTGTTTGCCGCTCTTGCGCCAGGGCTCGCCGGGCCGGATTGTGAATATGTCTTCGGTCAATGGCAAAATTACCACGCCTTTTTTATCGCCTTATTGCAGCTCCAAATTTGCGCTGGAATCGCTGACCGAAGCCCTGCGCTTGGAGCTCTGGCCTTGGCAGATCTATTGCTCTTTGATCGAGCCCGGGGTGATTCGCACGCCGATCTTTCAAAAATCACGGGTTCTTTTTAGCGCCCTCAAACAGGATTTGCCGCCCCAAGCCTTGGAGCGTTATGCCGATGTCTTTGCCAGCTTTGAGCGGGCCTTGGACCGTATTGGCACCAAAGGCACCGCCCCTGAAGTTGTCGCTCAGGTTGTGGGCAAGGTCTTGTCGGCCCAGCGCCCCCGTCTGCGCTATGGGGTGGGCAAAGATGCCAAAATCGCCCTGCTCTTGCGCAAACTTTTGCCCGATGCGCTGATCGAGAAAATGCTCTTAAAATTCAGCGTTGTGCGCAAAACCCGTTCGCGTTAAGGGGAGCGTATGCGTCAAAGCGAATGCCAAGCGTTGGATTTATTGGGCACCCCCTGCCAATTCTGGTTGCCCGACGATTTGGCTTCTGCCCGCGCCCTCAAAAAACAGTTTCAGAATCCGGCGTATGTCTACGAAGCACCGATGTTGGCCCTGTTGGGGTATTTGCTCAAAGACTGGGATGGATCTGCTGCTGCACCCGTTGTTTTGGATATTGGTGCGTTTATTGGCTATTACACCGTCTACGCCGCCAAATTATTGGGCAAAAGAGGGCAGGTCTGGGCCTTTGAAACCAATGCCCGTTATGCCGAGGTCTTGGCCGCCAATCTCCGACTCAATCAGGTAGAGGCAGAAATCTGCTTGCAGGGTCTTTCCGATCAGGTCGAAGTCTTAAAGGTCATTGGCAGTGCCATGTCAGCCCAATCAGAGGCCCCCGGCACTCCTCTACCAGCGGAACCCTTGGACGATTTTTGTCTGCGTCAGGGTCTTTTGCCAAATGTCATTTTGCTCGATGTCCATGGCTTTGAAGCCAAAATCCTCAAGGGCATGTCAGCCCTCTTAAAAGGTCCTTTGCAATACCTATTGCTGGAATTACACCCAAATCTGTTTTTAGAAGAATTCACCCCCGGTTTATCCGCTTGGGATATTTTGGATCAACTGGATGCTGCGGGTTTTTACACCTATTATTTTGCCGGGCATCGCTATCCCTGGACCGACGGCATGGCCCGTTTCTTTGAGCAGGAAAAATGGGCCTATCTCCAGCTAACCCCCGAAAACCGCAAATATCTGCTGTTTGATCGCTACAATCAACTGTTTTTGTTTTCGAGTAAACTACCGATAGAAGAGATCATTGGTTTGCCAGTGGCCGATCCTGCACTGGAGTAAAGCTGTAATATGCAAAGGGGCAAAAGCGTGTTTGAGCCTGTGATTTTTGAGCAATCGGTTCGGTCGGCCTCTCTGAACTCTCTGCAACAGGCCTTCAAAAGCCGGGGCGCAGTCATCCTGCGGGACTTGGAGCACACTCCCGAAGATCTGGTTGATCTGTCTGAAATCTGGGCTGCGCAAGATTTTTTGGGTTTGCCCTCTTTCACCCAAACACCCCAGCAATTGATTGGTGCCAATCTCAGGCGCACCCCACTGACGGGTTATCCAGGGGTTTTTGTGGCCTCTGGCACGGCGGATCTGTTTGAATTGCCTTTGCATGGCGAACTCTATTACCAATACCAACATCCCCCCGATCTGCTTTGGTTCTACTGTGCCACAGCCCCCACCCAGCAAGGGGAAACGTGGCTCTGTGATGGGCAAGCCCTGTTTGCCGCTCTGCCCGAGCAGGTGCAAACAGCATTTTTGAGCCAAAAAATTGTGTATACACGGGTACAATCCGCTGAGAATTGGCAACGCGATTACCAGACGTCAGATTTTAAAGCACTGAAGGCCTTTCTCGCATCCCAAGCAATTGAATCCGTTTTGGAAGAGGATGGAGCGCTCTTGACCCGTTTTACAACCCCGGCCCTGCGTTGGCATCAAGGCCAGCCCGTGTTTATCAACAATGTTTTGCCTTTTGCCTTGCGCGAATTGTCTCAGCCAGACGCGCTCAGAGCCCATGTGCGCTTTGAAGACGGCCAAAAGATTCCCTCTGAGATGGTTTTGCTGATTCGTGACACGGCCAGACAGCTGACCTGTGCCTGGCCCTGGCAAACAGGAGATATCTTGCTGGTCGACAATACCCGCATTTTACATGGCCGGGGAACCCTACACCCAGAACCACGCTGTTTGTATTTGCGCATGAGCCATCTGCAGCCCCAACCAGAACAGGCAGGCGTACGTTCATGCCCTTAAAATTGGTGGGGTTTCCCGATCGCGCGCAAAGACCCGTTTTTGCCACCCCGGATCAAAGTGGAAAACCGGCCCAGGGACCTATCCCACCCTGTGAAGCGGTTAAATTAACGGCCCTGTTTCGGCTTTTGGATGCCTTGCCCGAGCCCAAAGTCTTGGATATGGGCTCAGGGACGGGCTATTATGCCATTTGCGCGGCCAAATACCTGGGGCCCACACGCCAAGTCTGGGCCTGTGAAGCCGATCCCGACACATTGGCTCAATTGGCAGAAAATTGTCGGCTCAATCAGGTGGAACTGGAGATCTGTTCTGCGCTCTTGCAAGCCACCGGGCCCCATGCACCCGATAGTCTTTGCCGTGCCGCGGGCTTTTCACCGAATCTGGCCCTGCTCGATCTTCAGGGGGGAGAGGGGGCTGTCTTTCAGGGAATGCATCAGCTTTTACAGGGGCCGCTGCAATTTGTGCTCTGGGAGTTAAACCCCAACTCGGCTCTCCAAAGACACAGGCCAGAACTGACCCGCTTAAAGCTCTTGGCGGAATTAGACCGTTTGGGTTTTCAGCATTATTATCTGGCAGGGAATCGCTTTAGCTGGTCAGACGCCATGCGCCACTTTTTTGAGACAGGTGCTTTGACCGCTGTTTTGTTGGAAGACCAACTCCGTCGGTTTTTGCTTTATGATCGCCACAATCCAGTTTTGCTGATCTCCAGCAAACTGCCACTGGAAGAGATTTTGGGCCCCTCTCTTATTTAAAGAGGTTTGCGCACATTCACCAGCACATAGTCGCTGAAGACAGCATCATAGAGCAGACAACGCACTTCGTTCATACTCCACTCTTTGAAGGTTTGGGGGGAAGGCCGTTTTTTGAGGCGTTTGAAGGCATAGGCCCGCAGGGCATTGCGACAGCCTTTCCAGGTGGGTTTGAGCACGGAGCGAATGACAGCGGGCTCAAACCCAGCATCGGTATAAATTTGGCCGTATTCGCGCAGATGGTGAAAGTGACTGGCCGGGGGAAAACTCCGGGCCGGGGGGGGGAATTTAAAACGCACATCACTCAGAGCCAGCCAGCCCCCCGGTTTTAAAACACGCAGGGCCTCTTGCAAAAAGCGCCGCCGGGTTTCAAAATGAAAAACCGCTTCGACACATAAAATGCCCGCTTGGCTCTGATCGGGCAAGTCCAATGCTGTGGCACTCATGACCCGAAACTGGCAGCCGGGGGCATTTTTTTCAGCTGCCGCCAATTGCTTTTCGGAGATATTGATTGCCAAAATTTCTGCAGCGGGCACAAAGTGACTCAGGGTGCGGGTGGTGCCGCCTTGACCACAGGCCACATCCAGGATGGGGCCTGAAATCGGCTGAACGGGTTTGAGCAATTCCAGCACCAAAGCCTCTGCCGCTTCAGCGGGTTGGGTCACACTGGGCGTCCAATAGCCAAAATTGGAAAAGCCGCTGTGGCTAAAAAAATCTTCGTGAAAATCTGAGGCAAAGCCCTGATCATAAATACGGTTGAGGTTGGCCTGGACGGCAGAAGGGGTAAAAGCTGTGTGCATATTTTTTTCCTGTTTAAGAATAGCCCCAAAAAGAGAAACAGCCTCAGAAGAGGCTGCCTCAAAACGCTTTCAATTTTTTATTTGGTGGCGCGGTCGTAGATCACGCCGCCGACCCAGCCAGCCACACCCGCTGTGACAGCAGAGGAGACCAGGGCCGTGGGCAGGGGTTTGCCTTTGTAGAGGTCGTAGGCCAGATTGCTCACACCGGCCAAGGCGGCAGTACCCAATTGGGCCTGGGTTTTGTTTTTGGCCACACTGACCACAGCACCATTGATGGCACCGTTCATGGCACCCGTTGCGGCACCAATGCCAGCTCCCACCACAGCGCCGCCGACGACACCGACTGCCAGAGAGCCCCAGAAGATTTTGGGATTTTGCAGTGGAGCGCCCATGGTAAAGGCGTAGGTCAAGAGGGGAACAGCCAAACCGCCAGCGATAGCACCACCGCCAGCGCCCCATTTAGCCCCCATGCCCGTTTGGAATTTAACGCCTTCTTTGACGGATTCACCGAGTTTGGGCTGTTTGTTTAAAGAGAGTGAGTCAGACTGAATAGCAGGGGTTTGGGTTTCAGCAGGTTTGACCGGGGTGGTTTTGGGGGTTACCGCAGGGGATTGGGGGGTAATTACTTGTACAGCAGAGTTAACAGCGGTAATGGTCATTTTTAATGTCCTCTTTATATTTTTAACTTGGATTTTAATTATTTAACTTGAGCTTTATGTTTCTGTTATGGTCCAATCCCCCCCAATCTTTCTTATGTTAAATTTATCCAAAAGTTAAGAAATGGTTAATTTTAATTAGATTTTAATATTCTTAATCAAAACATTAAATTCAAACAGACAGAAAAAATCCCGGCCAAATTGAGAGTCAATTGGCCGGGTTCGGGGTGTCTGAGCGCTTTTAAATGCGCCAATAGACATTCTTTTCGCGCATCATCAACCCCGCCATAATCAACTCCCGCCTTAAGGTCGCGAAGTCGCTGTGGTATTGCCCCAAAAAGAGGTTGATCTCCTTTTCGGGATAGCGTTTTTCCCATTCCAGTTGATTGACCAACCAGTGCAGAATCACTTCCCGCTTTTTACGGCTAGCGGGAATTTGACTCAGACGCCCCTCTTGCAGGTAGTCTTTGAGCACCTTGCGTTGCCAAAGATCTTCAGCCGGCCCAGGATCCGGTGCTGCAATGCTTTCCAGCGAAAGCACGTCTTTGCTGAGCTTGTGTAAAGACGTGGCCTGCAATTGGTAGAGATGGGTGTTTCCCTCTCTGCGCATGATGACCAAATCCAATTCACGCAGCCGGGCCAAATGGTGTGAGACCGTGGGTTCTCTAATCTTGAGGCGGGTGGCCAATTCTTCCACACTGCACTCCTTCTCAGCGAGCATCCCGATCAGTTTGAGGCGGTTTTCGTCGGCCAAGGCCTTAAAAAATGACAATAATTGTTCAAACAATAGCTGGTCCATGGAACAGCCCTCCCTTTATCATTAATCACAACGAAGATCTAATTAGATATTCATCTAATTAGATTATTATCAAAATAGATTGAGTTCTGTCAAGTCAGATTCTGTGGGGCCATTAAAAATCCGCACAAAAAAGCAGCCCCCCTCAAAAACAGGGGGCGAAAACAGGGACTGTCACACGGACAAAAATGGGGGCTTTAGAGCCCGGCCAGAATTTTGACCACTTCATTGCGCAAATGCTGCGGATCGAAGGGTTTGAGCAAATAGCCACTGGCCTGATGCTGAATCGCCGTTTTAACCGAGGCCTCTGAATTGTCTGCGGTTAACATCAACACCGGTGTCTGGCGAGTATTGGGCATCTCACGCAGATTATTCAAGACCTCCACACCTTTCATATCGGGCATGTCATTGTCGAGAATAATCAGATCGGGTTTATAGGTAATGGCCAACCTCAGGCCTTCCCGAGGGAAATTGGTTTGGTAGACATGGCCCACTATTTTGGATACCACCAAGGTGATCAACAGGAGCATATCCGGATCATCATCCACCGCCAGAATTTTGCGCTCTTTGAAGAGCGGGCCTTCTCCGGGCACGGATTCAGAAATACGGTCTGAATCATTCATAGCAAAAGGCGCTAATCCAGTCGTTCAATGCTGAGCAATTGGGGCGGTGTTGCATCTGCCGGATAAATCAGGCTCATTTTGACATCATAGCGACGACCGGGGGGGACGGTTAACAGAGCCAATGGGGGTGCTTCTTCACCGTGCCGCAGTGCCAAATGCACAAGCTGGTCCTGCTTTTGGTTAAATTCGTCGGTCCACTCCAAGCGCACACTGCCTCTGAAGACCACCTGTTTATCGGGGGGATAGCGATAAGTCAACGTAACATTCGGGGCCGAGCCGCTGATCAAAGCGGGATGGGTCAAGCGCAGCACATAATTGCGGAAAAAGGGATCGGGATTATTAAAGGGCAAGTTCAATTCGTAATTCACCCCATAATTCCCGTGGGCCTGGTAAGACGTGTCGGGGTAGCGTTTCAACAGCTCGGCACTTTGGTTTTGGGCTGTGCCATAGCGTTTGAGGTAGAGGGCAGAAATTGGGTAAGCGATGGTTTCGCCTGCTGCAGGCATCTGTAGAATCGCCGTTTTTTGGAAGAAATTGGCTTGCCAACGGGCGCCTTTTTGAATCCCAGCCACCCGGCCATACGTAAATTTACCGCCAGGGGGGGGATCCTGGGGATCGTAAACGGTGGGGGTATTATCGCGGGGGCCCGCCAATTTGCGGGTATTCAAGACACGCTGGTAATCCTCAAGGGTGGGGGACTTAAACCCACTGCCGTCGTTATCGGCAAAACGGGCCACATGGGAGAGGTAAATGGGCCCATCGCTGTGAAAATGCATCAGGGTTGAGCGGCCGTTGATCGGCGGCAAAATTTCGACCTGCGTGGGAATCGGCAAACTCGAAAGCAGAATGGTTGTTCGGGGCGGAACTTCATAACTCATGGCGGGATACTGGGATTTACCAGCCACCAACTCGGTGGCGACCCGATCACCCGGTCCGGCATAAATCTGGGCATCGGGATTGGCTTTTAACGTAGGCAACGGGCGAAAGAGGGCATCGGGCTGACTGAGGTAGCTGGCCCCGGCTTTGAGTTGCAATTTGATCGGCCGATCACTTTGATTGCTGGCCAATAAACCGGTGTACAAAAGCCGTTCACCAGGGGTATTGTCTTTGGTGATATGGTGGCTAAAAACCGAAAAATTTCCTTGAAAGGCAAAATTCAAAAAAGGCGCCGGGCTGCCTTCGGCACCGGGCAGACTGGAGAGCAAAATGCCTTCCTCCAACACCAGTTCAGGGCTGTTGCTGTTAAACACAGGCACATTGTCCAATTGGCCTGGCAGAGAGTAGACCTTGACGGGCCGTTTGGTTTCCACGGGGGGGGTTTGGGCCAAAACAGGGGCTGCGCCCCAGATCAAAGACAGAGAAAGTGCCGTCGCTGCCAGTGCTGTGAAGCTGCGCTGAAATCTGTGTACCATGTTGACAACCATCCTTGATTCTACCTTTGTTCTACCATCTATTAAGCGCTTTTAGAGAAAAATCCCAATAACAGCAAAAATCACCAAAAATACCAAGCTCAAAACCAGAAAAGACAGCCAAAAATTTAAGGCCAAGTCAAAGACATAACCCAAATCGTCCAATTGGGCATAAAATTTGCACACAGCAGCCAAGAGCAGGCCTTCCAGACCATAAAAAAACAGGGCTGAAAACAGGCCCAAATCGAGTAACATGCCTGCAGCCAAGACCACGGCCGGCATCAAAAAAATGAAAATCGGCCAGATTTCATAGCGTTTTTGTTCGCTGAAGACCTGGTATTCCGGGTCAAGGTGGTGTTTTCCCCAGACGTCCATCGGGAAAATCAAATAATACAACAGACCGCGATCACTGGCGGTTCCGTAGCCAAAATCCTGTCCATAACTCATCCCTCAATTATACACCGTCTGTCTGAATTTCCAATTGGGGTGAGATCGGGCGCGAAGCCTGCAGGTGTCTTGGTTGAAGGTTTTATCTGTGTTAAGCTGCAAGAAATTTTAATCTTGAAAACAAACGAGCAAAGAAGCAGATCATGGCTGAACACGGTCCCGAAGAGATCCAGCCCGGCATCCGTCGGATTGGAGACATTGTACTGAAATACCGCCTGCGCAACAATTTGACCCAGAACAAATTGGCCGATCAGATGGGCCGCAGCCGCAACGTGATTACCCTCCTGGAACAGGGACGACGCATGCCCAGCCCCGAAGACCTGAGCAGCTTGGCGGATGTCTTGGACATGGGTGAAGATCCCGATTGGCGGGTGGTCACCCACGATCACTATCTCAGTGCCATTGCCTTTGAGGCGGCCCTGGCAGAAATGCTCGGCAAAAGCCTGAATCTCGAAACCCTCGACCCACTCTCACAGGGCATGTTGATCGAGGTAATCAGCGAGTATGTACTCGATGCCCAGGTGCAGATGAGCATGGTGCAGGCCCACGCCCATTTTAACGCCCTGCTGACCTTTTACGGTGAGCGCAGCGTGACCCCGGCTTTTTATCGCCGTTTTCTTGGCCAGAGCAATTTTGCCTCGGTGGCCCAATTTGAAGAGCGGGTACGCCGCTTTCAGACCACGGCGATTCGCATTTATGGCTCCTTTCGCAAGGCTTATAAAACGCTCTCCAATTGTGAAGAAGTGGCCTTGGCCGATGCCTTGGCCCCCCTCGAAACCATCAGCCGCACGATGTATACCCTGCGCCGGCCTTTTGAGACGATTCGCCCCATTGCCCGCGAACGCCTCGACGATTTGGGGTATATCTCGGCTGAGCGCGTGCGCCGCGAAAACCGTGAACGCCACGAATTGCACAGCAAATTATTGGAGTTGGCAGCCTGGATTGAACAAGACGCCAATAAAAGCATTTTGCTCTTTGCCAGCAAAAAACTGCACAAAATTCAGACGCTCTTGCGCAAATTTGATTCCGATCTCGAAATCGAAGAGACCCTGTTTAACAAGGTTGACCCCGACGAAGTGCGGCGCGAGGCCGCCCGGCTGGCTCCCGAAGACGAAGACCTGGCGCGGATCGAAGAGACCCAAGAAATGGGCCAGCAAAATCTCTCAGCTTATCTCACCGAGCCCTTTATGGATGTCTACATCGCCACCTCCATGCGTGAGCGGGCAGATTTTATCTCGGTGAACACCTTTGTCGAAACGATCTTTAACGATGCCCGCATCGCCCCTTTGCACCTGCGCTATTTTAACCCCACCCTCTCGTGGATCTCCGACCGCGTCGCCAAAGGCCTGGTCGAGGCCCTGATGCTCAAACGCGCCAGTTTGACCATTTATATGGCCCAAAAAGGCGATACCTTTGGCAAAGACTCCGAGGCCTCGGTGGCGTTGGGCCAGGGCAAACCGGTGATTGTCTATGTGCCCCGCCTCTTTTCGGCGGCCGAGGGCATCAACAGCGAGTCTCTGATGCGCGAACATGAACATTCGCTGCGGGTCTGGATGCAAGACTTAAAGCTCGAACAGGACGAAGATCTCGACCGGCAGGGCATGGTGGGTAAAATATTAACCAGCCAATTGCAAAAATTGGCCCCACAGGCCCTGGCTGAGCTGGTTGAACAGCATTGGGCGGATTTTGACCTCTACGGGGAACTCAAAGACCTCGACCCCGAGAGCCAGGCCCAGGCCCGCAGCTGGCTCGATGAATTGACCCTGCGCTCGCGCCCCGACAACCGGCCTCTGCCGCCTGAGAATCTGCGCGGGGTCTTGATTGAAAAACTGGTGCAGGCGGCACTCTTCTTTGAACGCCGGGCACATACCTTTAAAGAGGTGCACCCGCTGGCCTTGCAGGTGATCCTCTCTTCGGGGGTGCTCAATGGCATTTTGGTTGTGCGCTCAGCTGAGGCCTGCACGCGCATGTTGGAGCAATTGCTGACCAACACCCTCGAAACCGAGCTCAAAGTCGAGCCCCAAAACTACCGCCTGATCGAAAAACACACCGGCAGCACGCTGCGGGTGATCTCCAAGAACCGCCTGCTGACCAACGCCTTTTGGACGCAGTACTTTGCTTGAAATAGGGGGCTGACATGCCATTTCACTTATTCAAATGGATGGGTTTATTCTCATTATTCAGTGGTTTATTGGCGTGCAGCATCAATTTAAATGAAGAAAAATTCGCAGTACAGAAACACCCTTATTCCTTGTTAGTACCTACTGCTCGCAATCAATGGGTTGAGAGTCATTTGATGCGGGCGGATAAAGTAAATATAACAGCTTTAAAGACCAATCAGTCCTTAGAAAAACCAACATGGATTGCTTTAGATAAGGACAATAAACTCTATTCCACAGTTGGGGGAGAACGCTCAGACATTGTTTATCAAATAGATTTGGAAAATGGGGATACAAAAACTTTACCATCAACTGGATTTGCAAAGATACTCACCAATACCAAGAGACCAGGAGATTTTGGGGGTGGGTACATAAAACCACGGGATATTGTCCCAACTCTGGCCATAGATAAAGATAACGATATCATCATTGTCTTAGGTCCAGATACAGCACGTACCTCCATTCTTTCAAAACAAATTAGGTATTTAAATTCTTCGAATACTTCTGACGAAGTTGTAGAGGTAAAAACACCCGTACTGAAACTTGAAGGAGAACCCGCTCAACTCAAAGCCCCACAAGGAATTGTGATTAATGAAGATGGTGTCATTTTCATTGCGGATACAGACAATCATTGTATTCGCAAGATTGAGCAAGGTGTATTAACAACGTTTGTGGGTTCTGCTCAAAAGGAAAGAGGTCTCAAAGATGGTAAAGGCCTTGACGCCCGTTTTGACTCCCCAATTGGTTTGGCTATTAACACGAAAGGCGAAATTTATGTGACAGACTCCGGTAATCGTAGCCTCCGAAAAATTACCAGAAATAGAGAGGTTGTCACAGTCATTGCCCCTGGTTTAAAAACAAACCCCAAAGGCTATCCTTCGCCATTCAGTCAGCCAACAGGGATTGCTGTGGATAAAAATGACATTTTATATATTTCAGATTCTTTTAGTCACCAGATTTTTAAATTAAGCGCCGACAGAACTGAGCTGATCAGCTTGGTTGGACGTTCTACCTGTCCTCCAAGAGACAAGTGCCGAGGTGATTTAGCTTCCTTGAATGAACCTTGGGGGCTAACTCTTGATCAAAGGGGACTTCTCTTAGTTGCAGATAAAGGCAATCAGCTCATTCGTCAGATTTCGCCCTTCAGTGAGGATTAAATCAGCTCAACATAGCCTTTCTGCCTCTGATAAGTCATGGGTAAGCCCTGTCGTTCCAAGGTTTCTAAATATTCTTCTGCGGTTTTAGGGGGATTTTTGAGTCGGGCACGCTGTTTTCTTATCGCTGAGAGCACAGAATTCATTCCCAGCTCCATGGTATTGAGTACAAAATCGTCAGGATGTTGGGCTTCGATATCATATTCATTTAAGACGGATAGCGGAAAATCCTTCAGATTGAGGGTCACAATGATTTCACAGCTGCCCCGAATTGCAGCGGCCAGGACATGGCGGTCGTTCTGATCCGGAAGGGTCAGATTGGGAATCAAATCTTCATACCCTTCGATCAGAGAATCCGGGAAGAATTGATTCATTGTCCGGCAGGTCTGTTTGAGGCGTTCAGGATTCAAATCTGGCCTTCGCAGAAGCAAATTCCGGGTCCATTCTTCGTGAATCTGATCTGTCCACCTGGCTCGAAACAGCTCGGTTTCTGCCAAAGTCAGTAAAAAATCCCGCAACGGAGCAGGGAAAAAGACACAGGCATCAAATAAAACTGAAAAAGCCACTCAAATTCAGTATCCGAGATCCAGCTCTTGGGCTTCAGCTGTTAGCTGATCTAAGGCTTGTGAGCGGGCCTCTCTCAGCTTCTGCTGATAAACAAGAAGATCCTCAAAGCGGATCCGGCGATGCTTGCCCGTTTTATGAAAGGGCATTTCCCCTCTTTCAAGGAGTTTCACCAGATAGGGCCTCGAAACATTTAAAAAATCCGCTGCTTGTTGGGTTGTCAATTCTGCATGATAGGGAACCAGTGTAACCGCATGGCCTTGAGCCATCTCAGCAAGCAGAGCAACCAGGAATTTGACAGCTGAGGCAGGCAAAAGAATCGCTTGTTTCTGTCCCTGAACATCCGTTGCTTGGAGTTGGAGATCTTCTGAGTGCTTAGGCAGGAGACGAGCCAAGAGACGACCGGTCTCTTTGGCCTGTTGAGATTCAGCTTCGGTCGGCTTCATCAATTCAGCAAGGGCACCTGTCATACTCATCCCTCTCAATATTCACAATGATACTTGATAGCTGTTCGTCCGTATCATAACATTTTAATCGAAATATTCGAAATGACTTGAACAAAAAATATGTTAGACACTATTTTAGGCAGTCCCACTGCCATGCGGCTATTTTTGCATCTTCATCATTATGGGAAAACCTATGCTTCAGCCATTGCCCATGATTTTGAGATCTCTGTGAGTCAGGTGCAGAAGCAGCTCGAACGCTATGAACGGGCAGGGATTTTCGTTTCTGAAAGACTGGGCACAACCCGAATTTACCAATACCACCTCAAAAACTTTTTAACCCGACCCTTTATGGCGTTGGTCAAGCGCTTTTATGACGCACTCCCCAACGAGGAAAAAAAGCGGTTTTTAGAGATCCGCCGCCGCCCACGTAAGCCGGGTAAAAAAGTGAACGTGTCTGTTAAGTCAAAACCAGATGACAAATAATCTTTCTCAGTGCAGGGTCGAAGAGCTTTGGTGCTATGTCTCCAAACACTTAGAAGGTGAAGGCATCTCCATTGTTTTGGTGGGAGGAGCCGTTGTCTCTGTTTATACCCAGGATGCTTACCGCTTGGGAGCTCTGGATATGGTTCCCCCTCTTTTTCTGAGCCCCCAAAAAATAAGTGCAGCAATGGCCAAAATTGGTTTTATTTCGCTCTGCGGGTTGTGCGCCGGATGATGTTTTGCATCGGGCGCTCAAACCCAATAAAGGTCAGATAAGAGAGCGGAATCAGCACCGCAAAAAAAGCCAAGAGCGCGATCGGGTTTAGATAAAAATGGGCATTTAAAAGCCCAAAACTGACGGCCAGCCCCAACACCATTTGCAGGGGAAAATGCAGCAAATAAGAGGCGTAGGTGATCTCTCCGATCCAGGCAAAGGGCTTTAAGAAGGGGCCTCTCTCGATTTCGAGCAACGCCAGACTGCACACCGTCAACGGAAAAAGCAGATACCTGGGAAAACCTTTTAAAACAAGCTTTCCCAGCAGGCCAGATTCCCCGAGCGCCTGACTGAGGTGCAGTACGTAACAGTCCAGCAGCACACAACACCAAGAAAAGAGAGCCAAACCAAAGATCAGGCGCCTGTATCTGGGGGATTGCTGGCTGAGCCAGGTGGTGGCATGAAAGACCAGGCCCCCCAGAAAAAACAAAGCCAGCCCCCCCAAGATTTCGTTGTGCAGCGCCAAACTCAGCCCAAACGCCGCAACAGAAACAGACAGGCAGAAGCGCCAGCCCCCCCGGCCCAGCAGGGCTGTGATAAAGAAGACCCCATACAACAGCACTTCAATCGAGACAGACCAAATCGGGGCATTAAAGGACCAACCCCGCTGAAAGCCCCATTGTGAGGCAAACCCCAGATTGAGTAAAAAATGATAGAGATCGTTAAAGGGGTAGACAAAAGACCTCTGCTCTCGCGAAATATACAGCGCTTGTAAGCCAGCAACGGCCAATAAGGTCACAAAATGCAGGGGATACAGCCGTGAAAAGCGCTGCAGGCCAAATTCCCAAGCTGTGATGGCTTTATTTTTAATTGCAGGGCCATACAACCAGAAAAAAATAAACCCCGAGAGCAGAAAAAAATAATCCACGCCCAAAAGACCGTTCTCGTACCACAGGCGCAAAGGGCCGTAGAGCGGTTGGCTTTCGCGCTGAAAATTCTCGGGCAGGACATGGCCTTGGTAGGCAAAATGCTGCCAATGCCAGAGAATGACAGCCAGTGCCGCAAATCCTCGGGAGACATCCAAGGCATAGAGATGTTTGGGCCACTGCGTTTGGGAAACCGTATTATTTTCTTTCATCACAGGCTTCCAACCGCTTCAGTGTTGATGGGTATTGCTTACCAGGGAGCAACATTCCATAACAATAGCCTTTTTTCAATGGGTATGCTAGGTTTGAGTCTCTCCAGAACTACAATTGCCTGTATTTGAAATCATCCTTTTGCTCAAGGCCCCCAGACATATTTTGGTTACAATAAAGAAAACTAAATTCATTGTCAAAGCCAGGAATTGATATTAACCGCTATTGTTCCCTTTGGGCATTTTTAAACTTGGTTTGTTTTCAGTCTGCCTGTTTGAGCTGCGGTCTGATCAGAAAAAGTTCTGGAGGTATGGTATGGATGTTCTGGCGAGACTCTTGAGTTCTGATTGCTCAGCCCCTGCCCGTTACCAGCATTTACAGGCGATCTGGGCCCATTCCGAATCTCGCCAGCGACTCTTGCAGGCTTTTCTCAGCGTGCCGATTGCTGCTGCCGCTATTAAAGCCCCTGCTTTGGTTGAAGTAGGGCTCTTTTTACTCTCCCATTTGAGCCGCCGCCGGAACTGTCGCGAGGCGATTCTCGATCAACTTTTGCACTGTCCATCAGCAGATGCTGACCTTTTGGACTGGCTGACCTTTAAGCTGGAGCGCCGGGAGTTGCGCCTGAAAGTGGCTGCTGCTCTGCTACCGCGCCACCCTGAGCGGATTTTGGCCTGGGTTGTGGCTCAGGCCCGTTGGCCGGGAAGTGGCCCGATTTTGCAAGGCCTGCCCCCCGATTTGGTTTTTCAGGCTTTTTTAAAGCGCTGGCTCGGCGGGAATGTTGAGCCTGTGATTGCCCACAATCTGATTGCCGCTCTGCCTTGGTCTGAACTGCGGCCCCGACTCTATGCCCAACTTGAATTCTGGTCGCCTTGGGTGCAAGCCGGGTGTTTACAGATTTTGGGTTATAGCCAAGACCCCTGTGTCTATCAAGAATTTGAGCGTTGGTTGGCTTTGCCGTACACCCCAGTGCCGCTGGCAGCATTGGGGAGTTTAAGCGATTATCCCCGCGCCATTCAGGTCCAATGTCTGACTTTGGCTTTGGATTTTCGCTGCCAGCTTTCGGGCAAAGAGGCGCCGTTTATTCCGGGTACTGTTTACCAAGCTGTGTATTGGAAAAAGGCCCTGATGCTGACACATGAGCTGAAATTGGCCCCAGATTTGCAGCGCCCGCTGCTGGAGTTGCTGCCTGTTTTGTACCGAGGAATTGGCTCTCCTGAAGATGGCGAGAGGCTCGTGGTTTTGACTGTAGATTTATTGCTAATTCAGCCCTCGGCGGCTGTGGCCGAGGCCATCTTTGCCTTGATCGATGCCGCTTTGGCACGCCAATCCGCGGTCAGCCTCGCTTATAAAGTCGTGGAGCGACTCAACCGCCACTGGCCCGATTGGCCTCTGCCCGTTGAGCGGGTGATAGCCTGGCTGGAAGGTGAAGTTGAATGGGCCCGGCGCTACGCTCAGGACAGGACCAACTCTCAAGCCGATCCCACAATACGGCTTTGCCCGTATGTCCATGATTTTCAACACTGGTTTTTTCAGTATGTGTTTGAAGCCCTGGCTTTGCCTGGCCGTGCCGAGACACTTTCGGCTTTATTGCCTGCATTGGCCCGGATTTTTCTGGCCTTGGATCCCCAGCGTTCGGGCCTGAATGTCATTTCTCCCAGTGGCTATGACCCGGGCCAGTATGATCATTGGCATTTGATCGGGGCTTTTTTGCGGCTGTTTAAAATACAGGCCCAGCCTGATCTGATTCATATTTTGCTCGACACCTTTCAGCGTGATCCGCTCCTGAATTTGCCCGCTGATGCAGAATATGACCTGATCAAACCGCCGCGTGACCCCGGCTGGTTTGAATATTCCCGCCACCATTTGGAAAATACCGAGATCCTGGAAATGGCCAGCCGCCACGGCAATGCTGAGACGCTGGCAAAGGTGCGGGCCCTGGTTGAAAAGGCCCGCCCTTCGTTGCTCAAACGTCTGCGCAAAGATCAGTGGCGGCAGCTCAAGGGAGCGCTGGCCCGGCTCGAAAGCCGCTGGGGATCTGAGCCAAATACAACTGAGACTTAATGGCTGTGCTCACCTTCTTCAGCGGGTAAAATCCATGAGTTGGGCTCACTTGGAGCCGGAGAAGCAGCAGGGCTCGGATGTTGCATCGTGGGCGGACGCAGGCGCAGATACACACGAAAGCCATAGGGCATTTCGCCATAGGTCTGGCGTACTTGGGCATCGCCAAAATACAGACTGGCATCGGCACCGAGCCCGAGGTCAAAATGTTCACTCCAGTCCAATTCGCGAATGCCACCCAGAGTCAAAGCCGTAATACGCTGCAAATTGTGGTGGTCTGCTTCTGTGCTGCCAACCAAGTCCAGTCCGGATTTATCTACCACTTCGAGGCGGCCATAGACGTGGTTGCGCTGCTGATCCCAATCGTATTGGCTTTCCAGACCAAAGCTGTTTAAGATCCGGCTCTCCCCGTGAAACTCTTGATTCATGCCCCAAATTGCAGTGCTTGAGAGCAGACCCGCTCCCAGCGGGGTGACGTGGGTGAGGGAGGCCGTTGTGCGGTGAACATCTCCCGGCGTCAAGGCTTCGGGCTCATTGAGTTGGCCATAAGAGACTTGGGCCACCCAATTGTCGGAGGGAATCCAACTCAAGCGGGTCGACCAGGAATCGAGCGGGCCAAAGTCAATATTAAAACGATTTTCATCCGGTTCCCGCCCGTTAAATAGAGAGGCTTCAAGCTGAAACATTTGCCAACGCGCGCCCAAAGTGCCCACGCCGTAGCTGATATGTGTAGCGTCTTGCAAATGATGAGAGAGTGGAGCCCAGTGATTGTCGGCGCTAGAAGGCCTGTGCATAAAAGCCGAGGGCCCCAAAGCGGGCTCTCCGGCCAGACCGGCATAGGCAAAGAAGTTCAGATCAGCACTGGGCTGATAGGTGTAACGGGCCGCCAACTCCATCAGCAGGTCGTGGGGGTGCTGTCTGTCGCGCAGGGGTTTATTCTGGTAAGTCTCTCCGGTCTGAAAGAGTTCGGGGGTGCCGCCCGGCGGCAGGGTCAGGGCCTCCAGGCTAAACATGGCCCGCAAATCGAGAATGCCAGGGCCGAGCTGGCCAGATCCCATCGCCATGGCCCAGTTCTCAGCCGCCCAGGTCTGTGCGCCACGGGCCCCCCCCTGTTGGTTATAGCCAGCGACCAGATCGCCGTGTAACATCCAGAGCCAATTGCCGCTATCGAGACTCCACATACGCATGGGACTTTCCTGAGGAATTAAACTGGTGCCCGAACCCAAGGTGCGGGCGCGCTGCATCAGGGCATGGGTGACAGGATTGGCGTGAGCGTCATGGCCAGCGTGGGTCATTTCTGTCTGGGGGGGATTTTCTGCAGGGGCATGTTGGTGGGTTTGGGCCCAGACTGGGGCTGCAGTGCTGAAGCTGGCAGCCAAGGTGAGTGATAGGATGTTGGTTTTAAACATGGGTATCAAGATTCTCCTGTTGTAAATACATCTCATTTCAGGATAAACTTTCCAGCAGCTGGAATGTAAAGCCCACGGGCTGAAAATTTTTGATAAGCTAATGCCATGATACCCCTCAGCCTGATCATTGCCACCTCTGCAGGTCGCCAAAACCACCTGCGTCATTGCCTTTTGGCCTTGCGGGCCCAAACCCTTTCCCCGGCAGAAGTGCTGGTGATCGACGACGGCTCTGAAGGTATGCAAGCTGTCTTGGCTGAATTTGAAGGCCTTTGGCCCCGACTCGAATACCACTGGCGCACGGCTGATTACAATCTCTCGCGCTCCCGCAATCTGGGCGCGGCCTTGAGCCAAACAGCGGGCTTGGTCTTTGCCAATGGTGATGTGCTGCTGAATCCCCACGCTCTGGCCCATTATGCCGCAGCCCTGAACGCACGCCCCAAAGCCACCTTTTGGGGCTATGTCGGCTGCCGCAAAAGCGTCAAGGCCCCTTCACTCTGGTTTCCAGATATCCAGGTCAATTGGCTCGACTTTCGCTTCTTCCCCCGCAGCACAACAGAACTCTTTCTCAACCCCACTCTGGCCCACGCCCCCCATACCCTGGCGGGGGGCCACCACTTTGCCCTTAACCGCGCCACCTGGGAGCAACTCGGCCCCCTCGATGAGGCCTTTGAATATTGGGGCGAAGAAGATGTTGAATACGCCCTGCGCGGCCTGGTCGCAGGCATTCCGATGGTCTTTTTGGGCGAGGCCTGGGCCGAACACATGGCCCACCCCTATGGCGAGATCTTTCACACCCGCGCCAATGCCGCCCTGGAATACAAAGTCAAAAAAATTCTGGCTGGCGAAAACGCCTTGCTGCAACGCCAAACACCACTTCAAGACTTGGTAATTGTGAGCTTTGAAAAAGAGTGCGCCATCTTGGCTGAGCAGATCCAACGTCACTATTTGCCCCAGCAACCCAACGCATTGGATGCTGAGCTGCGCTTGGGGGGTTAGTGTAATCGGTGACTTTACCCCCGCCATCGACAGAAAAAAGAGTCAGCCGTCAAAATACCCATACTCATCAATATGTATGCGAAAATTATGTTTTTTTGACACAATTTGAGCAGATAGATTAAAATATTATCTCTAACAGAAATTTTGTTGAAGGAGCCTGACAAATGACTTCCACCCCCAAAAACAAAATAAGTGAGTGGCACATCTTGGCCTTGGCTATCTGTCTATTTTTTGCAGACTCACCCGCCCAAGCCACGCCTGCCAAGCAAGTGGTTTCAGTCCCTGGAACAAGCTTTCAATTGGCTCAAGTGAAGACACCCACAACCCCTGATTTGTATACGGCTTGGAATTTAGAACAAGCCCAGGCCTGGTTTGCAAAACATCCCTTTTTTAAGGCCCCGCCAAAAGTAGAAACCCGCATGCAGCCCTCTATTTTTAGCAGCCAGGAGATTGCAACGGGCCAAGCACTCAATTTGCAGATCTCGTTTCAAAACAAAACCGCTAAGACCCCTGATTTTATTCAACTCTGGCTTGTCCAAAACAACCCCAATTACCCTCTCAAAGAGCAACGCTTTTTGCTGCCCAATATTTGGCAACAAGATTCGACACAAGCTCAGCAGTTTTTAGCTTCTGCTTTGGGGCAGACATTGGCAGACGATTTTAAGCAGGCCGTTTTGGTCAAAGAGGAAAAGGGGGGGGAATATGAAACGCAGGAAACGTTTTTTCAGGGCAAACACTTTGTCTATTGTGTCATGACTCAATATGATGAAGATGGGGCCTACAGGGAAGGTGAAAAGGGATACAAGCCCTATCAAACTTTCTTTGTCATTTACCGCGCAAATTTTTTGGCTCAATAACCGCCCGGAGCCCCCACAGCCAGAGCGTTCTTTAAGCAGCCGCCCAATCAAAGAACACTAAAAATGAATCCAAAGCCTGCTCTTTGTATTCTTCTTAAAAACAAGCGAGCAAGAAATGGCCAGCCTGGGCTGGAGCAATGAGGGCAACTAAGAGCTTCTAGCAGAGCCAACGGCGAGCTTTGCATAAGCACTCTCTAAGCTGCGGCTTCACCGATTCTGACCTGCGCTACAAGGCTTTCCTGGCTAGCTCCGCGTAAGCGCCTTCTACGCATCGCCGCAGGCGAAGCTAGAAGCGCTTAATATTATTTAATGTCGAACCAGATCTAAGAACTGGACGCCTGGATAAGGCCTGTGGTCAACTGTGTATTAGACATTCTTCCCCCCTTTTGGAGTTTCCATGAATCCACAAATCAACGACGTAAACATCCAGATTGCCACCGTCAACGGCACAGGCAGTCAGTCTGCCAACCTGATTCTGATGCGTTCCATTTTTAATATGGGCATCCCGGTTGCAGCCAAAAACCTTTTCCCCTCCAATATTGCTGGCCTGCCTACTTGGTACACCATTCGGGCGCACCACAAAGGCTACCAAGCCAGCAAAAAAGAAAACGATATCGTGGTGCTGATGAACACCGATACCGTCTACAGCGATATCCGCGGCCTGCGCCCCGGTGCTGTGGTGATCCACGATACGGGCATGAAACTCGATCATGCCCTGCGCGAAGACCATATCAACTATGGTATTCCCTTCACGGCCCTGGTTAACAAAGCCACCGATAACGTCAAACTCAAGAAAAAAGTCGTGAACATGATCTATGTGGGCGTGCTTGCCCATTTGCTCAATCTCGACTCGGCAGCCATCGACAAAGCTGTGCGCAAACAGTTTGGCAAAAAAGAAAAAGTGGTCGAGCTCAACGCCAACGCCATTGAAGTCGGCCGCGCCTGGGCCGCTGAAAACCTGGAGAAAAAAGATCCTTTCCAATTGCAAACCATGAACGCCACCGCTGACAAGATCCTGATCGAAGGCAATACCGCCTCCGCACTGGGTGCCCTGATGGGTGGTTGCACCTTCCTCTCCTGGTATCCGATCACCCCCTCCAGCAGCGTCTGTGAGAGCCTGATCGGCTATTTTGAAAAATTCCGCCACGACCCGGTGACGGGCCACAATCGCTATGCCGCCATTCAAGCCGAAGACGAAATTGCCGCCTTGGGCATGGTGATCGGTGCCGGTTGGGCCGGTGCCCGCGCCATGACCGCCACCTCGGGTCCTGGCATTTCGCTGATGGCTGAATTGACCGGCTACGGTTATTTCACCGAAATTCCCGCCGTGATCGTCAATGTTCAGCGCATGGGCCCCAGTACCGGCTTGCCCACCCGCAACTCTCAGGGTGACCTGCTTTCGACCTATTACCTCTCCCACGGCGACACCCAACACCCCCTGCTTTTCCCCAGCTCGATGGACGAGTGTTACGAAATGGGTCAGCAGGCCTTTGATCTGGCAGAACAAATGCAAACCCCTGTGTTTGTGATGAGCGAGCTGGATCTGGGCATGAATACCTGGATGAGCAAACCGTTTAAATATCCCGACCAGCCTTATGCCCGTGGCAAGGTACTCAACGCCGAAGCTCTGGAAAAAGTCGAGAGCTTTGGCCGCTATGCCGATGTCGATGGCGACGGGATTCCCTACCGCACCCTGCCGGGCACCCGCAATGAAAAAGCGCCTTATTTCACCCGCGGCTCGGGCCACAACGCCCAGGCCAAATACAGTGAAGATCCTGGCGATTGGGAAGCGGGCATGGAGCGCATCGCACGCAAGTTTGAGGGAGCCCAACAATGGCTGCCGGCTCCCGTTTTGACCCTGGCCGAGAAACCCTCTGAGATTGGTCTGATCCACTTTGGCTCGACCCGTTGGCCGATGGAAGAAGCGCTGGACCTGCTTGCAGAACAGGGCCTTCAGCCCGACTCTCTGCGCATTCGCTCATTGCCCGCCCACGCGGAAGTCGAAGAATTTATCACCAAACACACCCACTGCTATGTGGTTGAGCAAAACCGCGATGGTCAGATGCGGAGCATTCTGGCTGCCACCTTCCCGGATCTGGCGCCCCGTCTGCGTTCGATTTGCCATTTTAACGGCAGCTTTTTAGATGCCAACACCATTGTCTCTGCAGTGCTGAAACTGGAAAAAGGAAGTGAACTGGCCCATGTCTGATACAGCAACCGAAGCAAAACCTGCCAAACCCGCTCCCAAGACCAACCGCATTGGTCTGACCCGCGAGGATTACAAGGGTGGCCCCACAACCCTCTGTGCGGGTTGCGGCCACAACGCCATTTCCAACCACATTATCCAGGCCGCCTACGATGCGGGCATTGATCCCGTTACCCTGGGTAAATTCAGTGGCATTGGCTGCTCCAGCAAAACCCCCGCTTATTTTATTTCCAAGGCCCACGCCGTTAACACGGTCCACGGTCGCATGCCCTCCATTGCCACCGGCGCTTTGATTGCCAACCACAATTTGGTTGGTCTGGCCGTGAGCGGCGACGGCGACACCGCCAGCATCGGCATGGGCCAGTTTGTACATTTAATCCGCCGCAACGTGGATATGGTGTATATCATCGAAAACAATGGCGTCTATGGTCTGACCAAGGGCCAGTTCTCAGCCACCGCAGACATCGGCTCTGTGCTGAAAAAAGGGGTTGAAAATCCCTTTGAAGCCATTGACCTCTGCGGTCTGGCCGTCGAACTCGGCTGCGGCTTTGTGGCCCGCTCGTTTTCGGGCGACAAAAAACAGTTGGTACCCCTGATTCAAGCCGCCTTTTCACACAAAGGCACCGCCGTGATTGACGTGATCAGCCCCTGTGTGACCTTCAACGATCACGAGGGCTCAACCAAAAGTTATGACTTTGTCAAAGACCACGACAAGCCCCTGCAAGAGATCGACTTTATTCCCTATTACGAAGAAATCGACGTGGATTACGAAGCGGGCAACAGAGTGGATGTAAAGCTGCACGACGGCTCACACCTCTCCCTGAAAAAGCTCGACAATAACTACGACCCCACCAACCGGGTCGAGGCCATGCGTCTGGTGCAGGAATCGCGGGGCGAGCAATTGCTCTTGACCGGATTGATCTACCACAACCCCGACAAGCCTTCCTTTGAACAGGTCTTAAACCTGCCAGAGAGCGCCATTTATGGTCTCGGGGAGAGCGAATTGCGCGTGAGTGAAGAGCAATTCAATGGAATTATGTCCGCAATGATGGGCTAAAACCCGCTCACCCCAACCCTCTCAGTCTTTGAGGGGGTTTTTTCTTGGCAATTTTCGGGAATAATTGAAACACCGGAGAGAGATGGGGAGTTAAATATGCAAACGGCAGTCTATTACGATCTGCTCAACCAGCCTGGTCCAGGCTTTCCCTGGCGCACAGTCTTGGTGTTTCTCTTTGCTTTGGCTTTTGGTGCCCTGCTCTATGCCTATACAGTGATCAGCGAAGATGCCACTTACAAAGACCAAAAAACCATGCTCATCGTGTTGCTTGTTGGAATCTGCAGCCTTGAAATTTCAGCCCAGTGGAGCGAGACCCACCAAGAAAACGAATGCCTTTCCTGGCGCAAAAAAGGTGTTTACCAAATCAGCGAAGGCAAGATTGTCCATTTCAGAGAAGATCCTTCGCAATCCCACAAATGGGAATCGTTTGATTTAAAGGGCCAGACCTTCACTTACCCGTTTGGAAATGGGCACTATCCGCGCTGCGGTTTTGATCAGACCAAATACTGGGGCGGGCCCCTGCATGAAGGCAAATGGGTGCGCATTTACCACAATGAAGGGTTGATTTTAAGACTGGAATTGGCCCAATAACCGCGCAAGCATTGTCTCTGAAAGTCAGTTTCACAAAATTTTTTACGCGGTGTGCAATAAAAGACTTGATCTTTTACGCGCCGTGTTATAAACTAAGATCAGTCAGTTAGATTAACAACCACTCGTCCGTTTCATAAAGGAGTTTTAACCATGGATATTTTAAAGAAAGCCTCTCTGCTCACCGCTGAATTCATTTCCCTCTCAGCCGATAAAGTACAAGAAGTTGCCGATGAGTTTGTCAAAAAAGGCACCCTGCACGACAACGAAGCCAAGAAATTCGTTTCTGAAGTGCGCTCCACCCTCGAAGGCCGTGAAAAAGAATTCACTGAGCGTTGGGAACAGGTCGTCAACAGCGTTCAGCAAATTGGCACCACTTTGGGTATCGCCAAAGTCGAAAAAGACAATCTCGATGATCGCATCGACGAACTTGAACGCCACATCGATGAACTCAAATCCCGCCGTGATTTGCTCAGCAAAGAACTGAGCAAAGACAATGGCGCAGGCAAAGCCAAAGCAGCTTCCGCTGCCTCCGCTAAATAAAAGCCCCCGACACAATCAGCCTCCATGCTGATGCCCCCGCTCACGCGGGGGTTTTTTGCTGAAAACGGAACCCCTCTTGCCCACCTAAGCCCTGTGCTAAAATGGGTAAGTCTTAAAAAATACCCTTTACACGATATCTGCACAATCAAGAGGCCCTGCGTAAACCATGCCCAAAATCATCATCGACGCAGTTGAATACGAAGTCGAAGCCGGACAAAACCTGATCCAGGCCGCTGCCTCGGTGGGAATCACCATTCCCCATTATTGTTACCATCCCGGTTTGAGTGTCTCAGGCAATTGCCGCATGTGTTTGGTCGAGGTCAAAGGTCCGCGTGGTGTGATGGCCCAGATCGCCTGCAGCACCCCCGCCACCGAGGGACTCGAAGTCATGGTCAACACCGATACCGTCAAAAAAATGCGCCAGGGTGTGATGGAGTTTTTGCTGCTCAACCACCCGATCGACTGCCCGATCTGCGACCAAGCCGGAGAATGTGGTCTGCAAGACTATTATATGGACTACGGTCTTTACACCAACCGCTCCACTGTGCCCAAGGTCAAAAAGAACAAGGTGGTCGATGTCGGCCCCCTGGTAATGTTGGACCAAGAGCGCTGTATCCTCTGCTCGCGCTGTGTGCGCTTCTGCGATGAAGTGACCCACACCAATGAATTGGTGATTGCAGGCCGGGGCGAAAAATGCCGAATTCAAACCTTTCCGGGCAAACAGCTCGACAACCCCTACTCTGCCAATGTGGTGGATATTTGCCCCGTGGGAGCCCTCACCAGCAAAGACTTCCGCTTTAAAAAACGGGTCTGGTTTCTCTCGACGGCCAAATCGGTCTGCACAGGTTGCTCCAAGGGCTGCAATATTTTCCTCGACCACGAAAAAGGCCAGGTCTACCGCTACCGCCCCCGCCACAATGCCGCCGTCAACGACTATTGGATCTGCGACGAAGGCCGCCTGAGTTACAAAGTCTTAAACGAGAACCGCCTACAAGAGGCCCTGATTCATGGCGAGGCCCACCCCTATTCAACGGTATTGGAAAGGGCCCAAGCGGCCATTGCCCACACCCTGGAAAAACACGGCAAGGCGTCGATTGGCGCTCTGGCCAGCCCCCACGCCAGTCTCGAAGATAATTTTGTTTTACAAGACCTGCTCAGCCAAGTCACTGGGCCAGAGCAGATTTGGGGCCCGGCCCACCAAGAGGTGGGCAGCAGCGATGATTTTCTGCGCCAAGCCGACAAAACCCCCAACCGGACGGGATTGGCTTTCTTGGGTATTTCTACCGACCCCGAAACCACCAAAACACACTTAGCCAACCCCGAACTCAAATTGTTGATCATTTTGGAGAACAATTGCGAAGAAGTGGCTTTTGACCAACTTTTACAGACCCACCGCCCGACCCTGATTTATCTCGGTTCCAAACAAAACCGTCTGACCCAAAAATCCGACTATACCCTGCCAATTACCGCGCATTCAGAGCAATATGGCAGCTATGTCAACAGCGATCAGCGCCTGCAAAAAGTCTACAGGGCCGTGCAGCCTTCGGGAGAGGCCCAACCGGGCTGGCAAGTCGTTCGCGCCTTGCTTTCCCCCCAATTGAAGGCTGTGCCCAGCTATTCCGATGTCGAAGATGTATGGGCCCAATTGCGTGAAAAAATCCCCGCCCTCAAAGGCCTGAGTTTCTACGACTTGCCCGAAGAAGGTCTCTCTTTGCTGCCTGCAGAAGCAGAAGTGACAGAGGAGGTGGCCCATGTTTGATCCGATTATGGCTGTGGTGATTGTCATCAAAGCCCTGTTTGTGCTTTTCTTTGGCCTCTCGATGGTGCCCCTGCTGGTCTGGCTGGAACGCAAAGTTTCGGCCCTGATGCAGGACCGCATTGGCCCCAACCGGGCCGCAATTGGTTTTGTCCGGCTCGGTGGTTTGATTCACTTGATCGCCGACTCACTCAAAATGCTCTCCAAAGAGCCCCTGATACCGCGCCATGTGCATTTTTTCCACTATATGTTGGCTCCGATTATTATTGCCGCAGTGGCCCTGGTGATCTTGCCGATTGTGCCCTTCGCTGACGTGCTTAAAATCGGGGGACGCGAAATCCCGATGCAGGTGCTCACCATCGACGCCGGATTGCTCTGGTATTTTGCCATGACCTCACTCATGGTCTATGGTGTGGTCTTGGCGGGCTGGGCCTCAAACAATAAATTTTCGCTCTTGGGTGGCATGCGTTCCAGCGCCCAGCTGATCAGCTATGAATTGCCCCTGGGCCTTTCGGTGGTGGGGATTATTATGCTCACAGGCACCGTTCACCTGAATGAGATTGTGCGCCAGCAGGGCGACCTGCTCTTTGGCTTTATTCCCAAATGGGGCATTTTGCTTCAGCCTTTGGCGGCAATCATCTTTGTGGTCTGTGCCTTTGCCGAGACCAACCGCGCCCCTTTTGACTTGGCTGAAGGCGAGTCGGAATTGGTGGGCGGGTTCCATACCGAATACGCGGGCATGTTGTTTGGCACCTTTTTTATGGCCGAGTACATCGCCATGGTCGTGGCAGGCTCGATGATCGTCACCCTGTTTTTGGGGGGCTGGCAAATTCCCTTTATGTCCACCGCCTTTTTGATTGAAAAAGCCGCAATGCTGACCCAGGTTTCCCTGGTGGGGGCGGCGTTAGGTATGTTGGGCATTGCCTACCTCTGCTTTCGTTATCACCAAAAACACACCCACCGCTTTGGCGATATTCGCGACAAAGAGGCGATTATTTATACAGGGCTGCTGGTACTCGGTGCCCTCGGCGCTTTGGGCCTGCTCGCACTGATTCTGGTCATGGGTTTTCCCCAAGAATTCGGCGGGCCGATTTTTGCCGCCTTTGCCCAAATGGGCATGTTCATTGGCAAATTAATGGCAATCTTGCTGATGTTTATCTGGGTGCGCTGGACCTTGCCACGCTTCCGCTATGACCAATTGATGTTTTTGGGCTGGAAGTCGCTCTTGCCCCTGGCGTTGGTAAATATTTTCCTGACCGGGCTGGCCGTGGCGCTGACCGGTGGTCTGTCTGGAGGCTAAAATGAAAGAAGTCCAAGTCAAAAAAATTCCCCGTGAGAAGCTCAATTTTTGGGAAGAAACCTATCTCCTGCCCATTTTTCAAGGCATGTCGCTGACCCTCAAACATTTGCTCAAAAATATCTCCAATACCGAGCAAATGCCTGTGTTGGATTACCCCCTTGAGCAAAAGACCATGCCACCGGGCTACCGGGGCAAACACCGTTTAACCCAGCGCGACGATGGCACCGTTAAATGTGTGGCCTGTATGATGTGCGCCACCGTCTGCCCGGCCCTGTGTATTCATATCGAAGCAGCCGAACACGAAGACCCCACCATTGAAAAATTCCCGCAGGTCTTTGATATCGACCTGCTGCGCTGCGTCTACTGTGGCTATTGCGTCGAGGCCTGCCCCTGTGACGCCATTCGCATGGACTCCGGCGTCTATACGATTTTTGCCAGCAAACGCGAGGACTTTGTTGTACACAAAGAGCAATTGTTGAATATGCAGGCCCAATACCCAGAGACGGCGCGCCCCAAACAGGGCATGCCGCCGCAACAGACCCCTTGACCCTCAGATTGACCGCCCAAAAGAAACAATCAAAGCAGAAGCCATGAAAAAATTCCGCACAGCGATCGAAACCAAACAGATCCAAGACACCCCTCTGGCACCGCTGCTCAACAACAAGAGCCTGCTCAACACTGTTTTTAGACAGTATGTGCATCTGCCTTTGGGCCTGGTGGTCTCAGTGTTGATGGTCTTATCTTCTTATCTGGCAGGCAGACCCTGGCTCGCAGAAGAAAATTTGCTCTTTGCCTTTCAGGGGGTTGCCGCAATTGCCTTCTTTTTCAGTTTTCAGGCCTGGACCGCCTTTCGCAACCACCAATTGCAATTGCGTCACAGCCACAATGCTTTTGTTGGTTCGGGGCTCTACCCTCTGCTCTTTGGTGGGCTCTTTTTCTATCTCTGCCTGCCCCAAGGCACAGCCGCTCTGGGCTGTGGATGTCTGAGCCTGGCTTTGGCCCTTGCCTATAGCGCTGGCCGAAAACCCCTGCAATCATTGGGTTTTCTCAGATACCAGACCCTGACTCTTTTGATTCTCTCGCTCTGTTGGTTGCCCCTGGTGGCTCCCCAGGGCAATACAAGTTTGCAAGCGGGTCTGTTCCTGCTTGTTTTGGGGGGCCTTGTGGGCGGCCTCAATCATTTTTACCAAGCCCTGATGCACACAGCGGGGATTCATCACGAAGAATTGCTCGCCAATCACCACTGATCCCGCTGATGCCCTGTTTTAGCCACCTGTTTTATGCTAATATGCCTGCATGATTTGGCTTGATTGGTTAATCCTGGCGATTCTCGCCTATAATCTGATTGGCGGCCTGATGAATGGCCTCCTGCGCTCCCTGGTCAATCTGGCGGCACTGATTGGTGCGTATTTGCTCACCCCCTTTCTGAAGCCCGTTATGATTGCCCTGATTGGGAATGTCTTTGGCTTGGAAGAGATGTTGGCTGTGCCGATTGGCATGGGCCTGACCTGGACCGCCATTTATTTGGCGATCAGTCTTACGGGTGCCTATATTGGCAAAATGCTCAACAAAACCCCATTACAAGTGGTGGATCGGGCCGGTGGCGCAGCCTTTGGCCTGTTTATTTCGGGCATCTTGATTCTGCTGCCCTTGGCTGCAGTGCAAGCCATTCCCCTGCTGCGCGATATGCCCCCCGTCAAAGAGACCCTCTCTAAATCTGTCTGTTTGCCAGTGATCAACCCCCTGATCAAAGGCCTGCAAACCACAGTGGGCCCCGCCGTTGTGAATTATTGGTTTCAAGGCGATAAACAAAAAATGCAAAAACCCCTGCAAAAGCCGCCCGCGCCCCCCGCCAAACAACCGGGCTCCCCCCCTAAAAAAAGCACCTCCCCCAAAGGAAAAACCACGCCCCCCGCTCAACGGCCCAAAACCTAAGCCATGGCGCAACTTCCCCGCCTGCTTTATACCGCGTTTGACGTTGTGCCCGCCCCCAAAGGGGCCAGTTTGCGAATCCAAAATATCCTTTCGGCCCTGTCTGAGCGTTTTGAAGTCAAAGCCCTGCTCTTGGGTGAGCCGGGCCAATCGGCCCAAGAGACCTGGGGAAGTGTGAAAGTCGAAAAACTGATTGCCCCCGAAAGCAGCTTTTTGGAAAAGACCATCCACTTCGCGGAATGGGTCTTGCAAGAGGCCCTGGACTGGCAACCTGAGGTCATTCAATTTCGGTCCCTCTGGGACGGATTTGTCCTGAGCCAATACCGCTTGCAGTTTCCTCAAGCTTGGCAATTGGTCTATGAATTACATGGTTTGCCCGAAATAGAGTTGGAAGATCATTTTCCTGACTTGCCTGCCCAAATTCATGAAAAAATAGCCAAACAGCAGGCTTTGCTTTTGCCTTTGGCTGATTTTTGGCTCTGTCCCAGCCAGGTCCATCAGGCCTATCTGATCCAGCAGGGTATTCCCGCTGATAAAATTGGCGTGGTCGGTAATGGCGCAGATCCCGAGCTCTTTTGCCCCACCCTGGCCCCTTCTCACCAGGAAAAACCGCTGATTGTCTATCTCGGCACGCTGGCTCCCTGGCAGGGATTGGAAAACCTCTTGGAGGCCTGTCAACAGCTGCTTTCCCCCTTTCAATTGCGTCTGGTCGGCAAAGGCAATGCCCGTTGGCAACAAAATCTCCTGGCCAAAAGTTATCAATTGGGTCTGACAGCCTCGGTTGAAATACTGGATCCCCTGCCCCACAGCTATATGCCGCAAGTCTTGGCCCCGGCTCAAATTGCCGTCGCGCCATTGAGCAATAATCAGCGCAATCAAATTCAGGGCTGCAATCCGATTAAAATTTTTGAATATATGGCGGCGGGCAAAGCAATTGTTGCCCCGGATTTGCCTGTTGTGCGCGAAATTTTAAGCCACCAAAAAACTGGCTGGCTCTACGCGCCAGAAGAGAACGGGGCGCTGACAGCCGCCTTGGAATACCTGCTGAAACACCCGCAAGAGGGAATCCGTTTGGGCCAAAACGCCCGCGCCAAAATGCTCTCAAGTTATACCTGGCAACACCGCCAAACCCAAGTTTTGGACTTTTTTAGAAAGGCTTTCCCTGTATGAGCTTTGTCCCACATATTCTCTATGTTGATGACGACCTGGACTATGCCAAATTAATTCAATACACCCTCAAACAAGTGGGTTATAAAGTCACGCACCTGGCCACGGGCCAAGCTGCTCTACGTTATATGCAATCAAATACCCAATTGCCCGACGCGATCTTATTGGATATTGATATGCCAGATATCAGTGGCTATGAGGTCTGTGAAAGTATTCAAGAAAACGAGCGCTGGTCATTGGTGCCCGTGATCTTTTTATCTGGCAAAGAGGGCAGTGATAGCCGTCTGATGGCATTTCAGGCCGGAGGAATGGGTTTTTTGAGCAAACCCGTTCCCCAGGACGAACTCATGGCCCAATTGCGCAAAGCCCTCCAAGTGGGCAATCAATGGCTAGAAAGCTTTGTGCCCGATGCCAAAACAGCACTGCCTCCCCCCCCCTCTACAGCCGGCCCGGCAGAGCGGCCAGGAACAGCTCCCAAGCCTGATTCTGGCAACGTCCATTCGCAGCAAACACCCGTAACACCCAGCAGCAGCCAGGCCTTGGCACTTGTCCCCGCGGGCAAAGCCAAAACCGGTGACTTAAGCTATTCCATCAACCACCCCCAAGCCTCGGCCTCTGACTTTAATGGTTTTGTCCAATTGTTCTGGCAAACCCTCAACCAAGCCCCTGATTTGGCCCTGACTCCCGAGGGCCTGTATACCCAAGGCCTGCAAAAAGGGCTGGAGAGCAGCCAAATGGCACAGCTGATCGCCAATTATACCGGGCTCTCTTATTTGCGTGAGATTTTACCCGAACAGCTCAAAATGGGTATTTTGCCCATGCCCTTTTGTCGCAGATTTCAATTGGTGGCCTTTCAAAATGAAAAAAACCAACTCTCATTTTTGCTGACCCATCCCTTTGAAATTGAAGTTTCTGACGCTTTGCGGCGTTTTCGGGCAGCCCCTTTGTATATTGCCACTCCCGAAACCTTGGCCGGGCTCTTGGAAAGTGGTATTAAAGGCAATCAGAGTGCAAAAGCCCCCCCTGCCGCCAATGATGCAGATCTGGGTGAACTGATGCAGGAGGTCAAAACCCGCTACAACAAACAGCATTCGCCCCTGGATCCCGAGGAAGATGAAGCGGATGAAATTTATTTACCCAATGCCGCCAACGATGCCCCCTTGGTGCGATTGGTCAATCGCTTGATCGAAGATGCCTACGAAATGCGGGCTTCGGATATCCATATTGAACCCTGGGAAGAGTTTGTGATGGTACGTTACCGCGTGGACGGTGATTTGCGGGATGTACACAGGCTCAAACCCCTTTCGCTGGCCCTGCCCATTGCCGCGCGCATCAAGGTCATGGCCAGTATGAACCTCGCCGAACGCCGTCTGCCCCAAGATGGCCGCATTGTATTCAAAGAACACAGCCGCAACCGCCAGGACTTTGACCTGCGTGTGGCCACCGCCCCGATGAACTTTGGCGAAAAAATTGTCATGCGCATTATCGACAAGCAAAAAAGCACGCTGCCGCTGGATCAATTGGGTTTTTCCAAGCGCAATTTGGATCTTTACCGCACGCTGATTGGCAGCCCCTACGGCATGATTTTGCACGTGGGCCCCACGGGTTCGGGCAAGTCCATGACACTTTATTCGGCCCTGGGAGAAATCAACCGCCCCGAGATCAATATCCAAACCGCTGAAGACCCCATTGAATATACTTTGCCGCGCATCAACCAATTGCAGGTTCACCCCGAAATTGGGCTGACCTTTGCACGGGCTCTGCGCTCGTATTTGCGCCAGGACCCAGACGTGATTCTGGTGGGTGAAATCCGCGACAAAGAGACAGCGCATATCGCAGTTGAAGCGGCTCTGACAGGACATTTGCTCTTGTCCACCCTGCACACCAACGATGCCGCATCAACCCTGACCCGCTTTATCGAAATGGGCATGGAACCCTTTATGATCAGCTCTTCAATTGTGATGATCTGCGCCCAGCGCCTGCTGCGCACCCTTTGCAGCCATTGCAAAGAACCCTATCAGGCCTCTCCACTTGAATTACAGCAATTGGGTCTGCCCCACAACCAAGCCCAAACCCTTTACCGCCCAGGTGGCTGTGAAAAATGCCAGGGACACGGCTATCGGGGGCGCACAGGCATCCACGAATTGATGATTCCCACCGACGATATTCGCACGGCCCTCAATACCCCCGGCATGAACGCCGATGATCTAAAGAAAATGGCGGTCAGCCACGGCATGAGCACCCTCTATTGGGACGCCATGGACAAAGTCCGCCAGGGTCTGACCACGCTGGAAGAGGCCCTGTCGAAGGTTCGCCCCGATGAGTTTGAAAGCAAACCCAGTTGGTGGAACCAAGAGGCCTCAACCACACAAGTGAGTATCAGACTCTAAGCCTATTTGCCGCCACCCGAACAGAAAGTGTGAATCTGTTTGATCGAGTGAGCGGTCTTGCTGTCGATATCGTGGATCAGCGCCACACGGCGGACCTCTTCGAGACTGGTGATACCTGCCGAGGCTTTAAAAACCCCGTCTTCGATCATCGAGAGCATATTCGCTTCACGCCGGGCAATATCGCGAATGGCTGTGGCCGTGCGTTTTTGCATGACGGCATTGCGCACTTCATCGTTGATCTCCAGGGTTTCATGTAGACCTGTTAAGCCGTTGTACCCTTGATTGCGACAGTCAGGGCAGCCTTTGGGGGCATAAAACTGGTAAGCACCGCGATCACCTGCCAAAACCTTCATGCCCACCAATTCTGCTTCACTCGGAGAATAAGGCACCCGGCATTTTTCACAGAGTTTGCGTATCAGGCGTTGAGTCACGATCGTGACGGGCACAGGTGTGGTCAGAAGACAGTCTTTGCCACTTTGCATCAGGGTATAGATCAAAGAGGTGGTGTCTGCCGCATGCAAAGAGGTCACCACCTTTTTGCCCATCAAAGCGGCCCGGTTGATGGAATCGGCCACTGCGGGGTTGTAAACTTCTTCCACCATTAAAATATCTGAGTCATACTCAGCCATATGTTCCACCAACGCGGAAAAGCTCTCTGCCCCCTCACTTTGAAAACGGTTTTGAATCACCCCAGGCATAATGTGATGAACAAAATTTTCGAGTGAGAGCACCGAGCGGTGCAGTTGATTGAGATGCAAGAGCGAGGAGTACATCAGGGTGGATTTGCCTGAGCGAATCGGACTGCCCGAAATCAAAATACCCCCTGAACGCTCCAAGGAATGCATCAAACGCCCCAGATTCAACGCAGAAAAACCGAGGTTATCAAACAGGAGCATACGCGAGGGGGCATAGAGAATATGCACCACCAAATTTTCCCCCCAGAGGCCGTTAAACGAGGAGATCGAGAGATCGACCTTGCGATTGGCCACGGTGGTGGTGATGGTCTCTTCCCAGTATTTGCCGCCTTTGAGCCGAAATGCCGTTTTGAGCATATCGATCAGGGAGGGGCCCACCCGGGCAGGCAAGTCGGTCTTGTGTTGCATAATGCCATCTTTGCGCAAACGGACGCGCACATAGTTTTCCTGGCACTCAACATGCAACCCCGAAGCCCCTTCTTCAACCGCACTGCGCACAAGGTAACGGGCCATTGAAGAGACCTCTTCTTTGGTCTTGTCTTCTTCGGCTTTGAGCATCAGATCATTGTCGAGAGCGGTCTCTGCCGGAGGTTTGCGCCGGGGGCCATAAAACTCGGCAATGGTCGAAAGAATCTCGGAAGGGGTGGCAATCGCAGGCACAACTTTACATTTAAAACGGTCCACCAATTGCTGCAGAAGGGTGGCATTGAGCGGGTCTGACATCAAGACCGTCAGTTGGTTGCCACTGCGGCTGACGGGCAAAAATTCGTTATAACGCAGATTTTCTTCGTCGAGCCCTTCCATCAGGCTCAAATCCATCAGTTCCAGCGAGGGCACAATCCGGGGAATATCCAATTGTAAACTCAAGGCATTGGTCAGCTGAGACTCGGAGATAAAACCTCCCTGAATCAACAGGGCGCCAAAACGCTTCGAAGAAATGCGCTGCTGCTCCAGAATTTTTTGGACCTGGCCTTCGGTAATCAGCCCCATATTGACCAGCAGCTCGCCGATCTGGATATGCTTTTGGTATTTGCTCAAAAAGCGCTGCAATTCCTGTTTGCTGATCAACTTGAGATCGACGCAGACCCGGCCCAGCGGTTTGTACTCTGAAGCTTGTTTTTGGATCGTCAGGGCTTTTTGCAAACCATCCATGGTCAAGAGACCTTCGCGGACCATTAGATCGCCCAGCTTTAAACCTGTGGTGGCAGCGCCTTTTCCGGCGGGGGCAGGTGTGGCTCCAGAATGCGTACTCATACAAAAACTCCTGAAGAATTAATCTCTCTTGTGATCCAGAGGACCCAAGATAACCTGCGCGTATGACGGGTTTTGATGCCCTCTGGGTACAGGTTGCTCTTGATTTCTCCTGGTCTTTCTCACCAAACCATGATCATTATACTCCTAAGTATTTCTCGGGCTCAGGGGAAAGTCAGGAGTTTTAAAAGAGATGCGCAGATATCTCACATGGGGCTGTTATAATGGGGATATTCTCATCTCTTTTCGGAGCCCAGACACCCATCTATGGAATCTCTAAAACTGGCACAGCTCAACGAACGCCGCACAGATCTTGAAGATCAATTGTTGGAGTTGGTCAGCCAGATTTTGGATGAATTGGAGCCCCGCCTGATCGAATACTGCGAGCAGGGGGCCGAAAAGATTTTTAAGGCCTTTCCCGAGGTCTCTTCACAATTCGACAAAACCCGTGTCTTGCAGTTCAAACGCGATGTACAGGCCTGTGCCAAAGAAAACACAGCCAAGCTGATCGGCCAATTGGCCGACGAAGATTATTGGGTGCAAGAGACCCCCAGCCGCCGTCCCAAAGAGAGTTTGCGCCAAAACACCAAAGTCTGGGAGGCCATTCAAAATTGTCTGCTCACCCTGGTTCCCGTCTTTAAACGCTATGGTTATCCCACGCGGACTGGGGTCTTGGGCACCCCCTTTCGCGAATTGGAACTCAAAGAGCCCGAACAATTGCCACGCTCCGAGCATTTGCGACTGCTGAGCATGAAGTATTGGATTGCCCTGGGCAAATTTCAACAGACCCATCAGGAGAGCATGCGCTTGCAACGGGCGGTGGCTCACCAAACCCTCGAACAGATTTGGCAAGATTAAGCCTGGATTAGTTTTGCTTTAAGTGGTATAATGCCCCTTTGTAAGCGAAAAAAGGAGAGTGCCTCCCTTGGCTGGAATACCACAAACAACCCATTACGATATCATCTCAAAACGCAGGCTCTGGTATATGATCTCTGTCGTGGTCATGATACCTGGTTTGATCTTCCTGTTTATGGGTGGACTCAAACTGGGCATCGATTTCACCGGCGGTTCAATGTTCGAACTGGCGTTTAAATCTCCCCCGAAGATCAGCGAATTGCGCACAGAATTGGCAAAGATTGACAAAGAGACCTTCAGCGATGCTCAGGTCAGCGAACTCAAAGATGCCAGTGGCAAAACCATTACCACGATTCGCTCTAAACCCGTTGACAACAAAGAACAGGTCCAAATCTTCAAAGACTTTAAAAGCAAATTTGGCGAATTTGAACAGATTCGCGTTGAGGTTGTGGGGCCCACAGTCGGAAACGAATTGCAATCCAAGGCGATTATGTCGACCTTGGTGGTCATGGCCATGATTGTACTTTACCTGAGCTTTCGCTTCAGCCTGGATTACGCCATCTGCGCGATTATTTGTCTCTTCCACGATGTGATGACCGTTTTGGGTATTTTTGCAATCATGGGCCATTTTATGGGAACCGAAATTGACAGTTTGTTTGTCACGGCAATTTTGACTGTGGCAGGTTTTTCGGTTCACGACACAATTGTAACCTTCGACCGCATTCGCGAGAATGCAGGTGATATGGGCCGGGGCAAGAGCTTTGCAGATGTGGCCAACGACTCCATCAACCAGACCCTGGCTCGCAGTATGAATACCTCGCTCACCACCATGTTCCCGCTCTTTTGTCTGACTTTCTTTGGCGGTACCACGATCAAATATTTCTCCTTGGCCATGCTCTTGGGGATTATTATCGGGACGTATTCCAGCATCTTTGTGGCCAGCCCCTTGATGGTGACTTGGCGCGAAATCGCCAATCCCAGCAGCCGCAAAAAAGCCACGGCTTAGAGCATAATTTACAGCTCAGAAGCCCTGCCTCCCCATCGCCTGTCTCGACTCCGCTCGACAGACGTCTCAGGGAACGGCAGGGCTTTGTTTTTTGTCCAATAGAGTGATTTCCCCGTTGGCAAGGGCCTGAAAAGAGAGGGCAACAGGAACCTGGCACCCTCTGTTCCAACCACTCTTCACACAGCGATTGACAGTACTTTCACTCAACTTGCTCACGCGGCGGAGGCGTCGCGCCAGCGACTTCCAACATCTGCACCACCTCAGGGTAGTCATACTCCAGCACAAACCCCAGTGGCGTCTCTCCGGCTTTATTGGCCAAATTGGGATTGGCTTTAAAGTCCAAGAGCAAGCGGGTCAACTGGGTTGCCACCCGCTCATTGCGTGCTTTGACCCCCAACAAAAGTGGGGTATTGCCTTCGCGGTCCTGGGCATTGGCGTTGGCGCCTTTTTCCAATAAAAGCGCGGCCCCCGCAGCAAAACCGGTTCGCGCAGCCCAAAGCAAGGGCGTCTCTTGGTCTGAGTCTCGCACTTCCGCTTCAGCACCGGCTTCGAGCAGCAAACGCACAAACTCAGGCTGACCGCTTTCGAGGGCCGCAAAGAGCGGCGAAAAGCCCCCTGTATCTTGCACCTTGAGAGGCGCTCCCTGTTTGAGTAAAAACCGCACGATTTCCAGGTTTTGCCCTTTGATGGCATAGGTCAGAGCAGACTCCCCATCGCGGCTGTGAAAAGCCAACTCCGCTCCCGCTTTCAACAAAAGTTGCAAGGCCTCCAGATGCCCCCCATGGGCCGCCATCATCAAAACAGATTCTTGTCCCACCACCGCCTTGGCATCAGCCCCTTTTTCCAAGAGCAAAGCCAAGAGAGGGGCATTGCCAAACCAAGCAGCCAAATAGAGCGGAGTGACACCATTGGGCAAGCCATGTAAAGGATCCAGGCCCGTGTCGATCAAGCGGCGAATCAAGGCCAAATGCTCGGGTTGAGAGAGGCTTTTTTGTTGGGCCATGCGCATCAGCGGGGTAAAGCCGTCCAGTCCGGGTGCATCGAGGTCCACTTTGAGTCTCAGCAGCAACTCAATCAGCTCGGTCTGTTTAAACTCCACCGCCCAATGTAAGACAAATTTGCCCTGAAAATGAAAATTGGGATCCGCCCCTTTGAGCAGGGCCTCTCGCACCAGGGCACTTTTGCCGCTTTGCATGCCTTGCAGCAATAATTCGTTGGGGCTGGGGGTTTTAACCGGTTTTACGGGCTTGGCTGGCTTGGCAGGTGCCGCCCAGGCAAAACCATTGACGGGCCCCAGAGCCAAGACAAGGCTTAGCAAAAAAATTGGCCGCAAAAGCGTCCTTAAGACCTTCATTGTGCCTCCTTTTCCTGAGTGGACTCAATGGCGCCAGCCGCTTTGAGCATTTCCACCAGCGCGTTATACCCGTAGGCCTGGGCCAGAGCCAGCGGTGTTTCACCCGCTTGATTGGCCAGATTGGGATCCGCATGGTGGGCCAATAAGTGCTGTATCAGGCGCTCAAGTGTTGCGCCACTGGCTCCCGAAGCCAGGGCTTTGTGCAAAGCGGTATTGCCTTCGGGGTCGCGGGCGTTGACATCAGCTCCCTGCTTGAGCAGCAAGGCAACCCCCTCTTCAAAGCCCGCCCATGCGGCACGCAGCAAGGGGGTTTCGCCCTCTTGAGACGCTTCGGGTTCGGCACCCGCAGCCAGAACCAAGCGCAGGCCTTCTGGCTGCAAGGCAAAAATCGCAGAAAAAAGCGGCGATACGCCGCCATGGGCAGCCGCCGTCACGGGCAGGCCCTGCTGAATTAAAAAAGAGACCATCGCAGGGTGATGCCCCAGCAAGGCATAAGTCAAAGCCGATTCACCGCGCTGAGAAAAACGCAGGTCTGCACCCGCGCTCAGCAATTGTTGGGCAACCGCCAAATGCCCGCGATGGGCAGCCATCATCAAAGGTGATTCATCGGACTGCTCTCCCAGATTGGGGCTGACCCCTTTTTCCAACAAAAGAGCCACCAAATGGATATTTCCACTCCCAGCGGCCCAAAAAATGGCGCTCTTTCCCTGAGAGGTCGTCAGCGAAGGGTCCATACCTGCGTCCATCAAATGGCGAATCAAAGAGATCTGTTCGGGCTCAGAAATATGGGGATACTGAGCCATTCGCATCAACGGCGTTAAACCATCCGAATCAGGCCGATTGAGATTGACTTTTTTTTCGCGCAAAAGCGCAATCAGAGACGTTTGTTTAAACTCCACCGCCCAATGTAAAACAAATTTATCATAGAGCTGAAAATTGGGATCTGCACCTTTGAGCAAAGCCTCGCGTACCCAAGCGCCTTTGCCTTGCAACATGCCTTGGCGCAATAGCTCATTCGGACTCAGCGGCTGAACGGCTTTTGCAGGCTTAGCAGGCGCGGCCACAGCTGAGGGGGGGGACAAAACACCGCCGCAGAAAGCGAGCAGGTTCAGCCCAAGCGCCAAAGACACCATTTTCAGAACGCGTTTCATGCTTTTATCCTAACACCTAAAACGGATCAGCTAAAACCTACTTCCCTCTTGCCCAGGGATTCCACCAATTGTACTTCCCAAGAAGCAGCATAAAACTCGGCACCAAAAACAGGCGCAGCACTGTGGCATCGAGAATCAGGGCTGCAGAGATGCCAATCGAAAGCTCTTGTACCAGCGGCGAGGCCGAAAAAATGCCAGGCAAAAACACCCCCAGCAGAATCAAAGCGGCCCCTGTGATCACCGCCCCCGAACGGGCCAGCCCCTCGACCACGGCCTCTGAGACATCCCCATGGGCATGGTAGCCCTCGGAAATGCGACTGAGAATCAGCACCTCGTAGTCCATGCTCAGGCCAAAGGTAATACAAAAGAGAATGATCGGCACCAGAGCGGTGACCGCACCGGGGGTGGGCGTGTGTAAAAGCCCCGAAAACCAGCCATGTTGAAAGACCAAAACCAAAACCCCAAAGGCCCCCAGAATCGGCATAAAATTCATCAGGGCGGCTTTGAGCGGCAAAACCGGTGTTTTCATATACAGACCCAGAATCAGCAAAATCCCCAAGACCACCCCCAAAGTCATCAGAGGAGCATGGCGGTAGAGTTCGTGGCTGAAGTCCTGGGAGCGGGCAACCACCCCACCTGCCTGCATTTTTAAGCCGGTATAATGGCCGGCCTGTGCGCGAATCCCTGCCAAAACCGTGTAGATCTGTTGAATATCCAAATCTTTGCTGGGGTAGACCTGCACCAAGGTGCGCGTGCGGGCCGGATTTAAAAGCCGAAAAACTGGGTGCTCCGCAGGCAGCATCCCCAAGCCATTCAACGCATCCAGCGATTGAAAAAAGGACTGGTACTCCGCCGGAGAATAATCGGGGTTCCAACGCGTGAGTGCCGCCAACGACGCCACCCCTGGTAGGGCCTCCAATTGTTTTAGGGCCCGCTCCATCTCGGCCTGAAAGACCGGGTCAAAGACGGTTTTGCCATCAGGGGCACTCAGCACCACATCAATGGGCAAGAGTTCGCCCCCCCAGCCATCTTTGCGCAGGGCTTCATACCCTTGCACCGACTCACTCTGGGTCGGCACCACAGCCTGCAAGGGCTCCCAAAGCCGAATTTGCAGTGCTGGCGTGGCCAAAGCGCCCATCAGGCCCAGCGAGAGCAAAAAATAGCGCAGGGGGTATTTGACCACATGGCCCGAAAAACGCCGCCAAAAGGGATAGCTATCAATGCGGGCCACAGCCTGGCTCAAAAAACGGGGAAACTCCAGCACAGGCCGGGCTGTGAGCAATAAAACCGGCAAAAACACCAGAGAATTGAGCAGCGAGAGACAGATCACCAAACTCAGGCCCTGCACCACCAAGCGGTTGGCTGAAACATCGGGCAACAGCAAGACCCCAATACTCACCAGCATGATCAACGCTGAGAACAGGATGGTCTCTCCAGAGTGTTTTAAGGTCTGCTGCAGGGCCTCGGTATCTGACCGGCCCTTGCGAATTTCTTCGCGAAAGCGACTGACCATAAACAGCGAATAGTCCAAAGCCAGGGCCAAGCCGACCATGCTGTTCATGACAAAGGAAATGGGGCTGAGTTGCATGCCCAGCAAAGGGGTGAGGGCATTGAGAAAAACCAAGGTGGCGGCCCCCATCAGAATGGGCAAAAGGGCCGCAAAGATCCCGCCAAAGTTTAAGACCAGGATCAGAAAAGCCAGCCCAATGGCAATTTTTTCATTGGCCGAGGACTCTTTGTAAACAGCTTTGTTCATATCGTGGATAAAACCCACATGGCCCGTCAACCAAGCCTGAGACTGGTGTTTTTGCGCCCATTGCTGCAAGAACTTGCGCATGTCGGGCACATTTTGTTGGGCCTTCACCAAATTTAAATGGGGATGGTATTGCAGAAAAAACAGGGTCTGCCTGTGCTCTCCTCGGCCCGGTACTTGAAAAATTCGTCCAATGACCTCGGGAAAAGCCGCCTGCATCTCGGCGGCAAAAGCCTCAGCCTGGTGACCTGTGCGGGCCTGAGCAGGGCCACTTAAGACCACCCCAGCAGAGAGATCGGGGTCAAAACCAAAGTCTTTTTCGAGAATGGCTTCCACCTGCCAAGCCTCTGTGCCGCGTGCGCCACTGATCGGCGACTGCACCAAGGGCTGGCCCTTCAAAAATAAGAGTCCCAGG